>JAAYYA010000521.1 GCA_012515595.1 Actinomycetales bacterium | reverse complement strand
TGGACGCAGCCAGCCTGCGCGACGACATCCCGGACTTCCGCGCCGGCGACACCATCAAGGTCCACGTGAAGGTCATCGAGGGCACGCGCAGCCGTGTCCAGATCTTCCAGGGCGTGGTCATCCGCCGTCACGGCGGCGGCATCGGCGAGACCTACACCGTCCGCAAGATCAGCTTCGGCGTCGGCGTCGAGCGCACCTTCCCGCTGCACTCCCCGAACGTCGACAAGATCGAGGTCGTCACCCGCGGTGACGTGCGTCGCGCCAAGCTCTACTACCTGCGCGACCTGCGCGGCAAGGCCGCCAAGATCCGCGAGAAGCGCGAGAACACCCCGACCGCCTGAGGCGCGTCCCGGCATACTCTCCACCAGAGCCGCCCCGAGGCCCACCGGCCCGGGGCGGCTCTCGTATGACGGAGCTCACCCGGGTCGGGCCGGTCACCTGCCGCGTGTGGGAACCGGAGCACCCAGCCCCGCGTATTAGGGTGCGAGCGAGAGCCCGCACCCGACTCCGCACCCGGCCGACCCACCCCGGCAGACAAGGACCACCCGTGACGCACGACCCGCGACCCGACCGGGAGCGCATGGGCGACGTCCCGAACGATCCGGGGGCGGGGGACGAGGAGCCGGTCGGGGAGCGCACGGCCGCGCGCCAGGCCGCACGGGAGGCATCCGGCCAGGAGGTGACCGGGCAGGACGAGGCCGGGGGCACGACGGTGCGTGCGCGGCGCTCCACGAAGCAGCGGCACCCCGTCGTGCACTTCGTCCGTGAGGTGCTGCTCATCGGCGTCACCGCCCTGGTGATCTCCTTCCTCATCAAGACCTTCCTGGTGCAGGCCTTCTGGATCCCGTCCGGCTCGATGGAATCCACCCTGGTCTACGGCGACCGGGTGCTGGTCAGCAAGATCCAGGCCGGGCCGATGTCGGTGGAGCGCGGCGACATCATCGTCTTCGAGGACCCGGGCGGCTGGCTGCCGCACGCCCCGGCGAGCGACCGCGGACCGATCATGGAGGCCCTGCTGACCGTCGCCAAGTTCGTCGGCGTGGCCCCGGAGGGGGAGAGCAACCACCTGATCAAACGCGTCATCGGCGTCGGCGGCGACCACATCGTGTGCTGCGACGACCAGGGGCGGATCACGGTGAACGACGAGCCGCTGGACGAGACCTACCTCTTCGCCGGCGACGAGCCGAGCCTGGAGAACTTCGACATCGTCGTGCCGGAGGACCACTACTGGATGATGGGCGACCACCGGTCCTACTCCCGCGACTCTCGGGCCCACGACAACGGCACCGGGACGACCGGATCCATCCCCGCGGACCGGGTCGTCGGCCAGGCCTTCGCCCTGGTCTGGCCGCTGGACCGGTTCGAGGTGTTCACCAACCCCGGCGACGTCTTCGGGGACGTCCCCGCGTCCGAGGCGCAGTCCGGTGGCTGAGCAGGCCGTCACCCGGCGCGCGGCGACCGCGACCCGTCGGCGGACCCCGCCACGGAGCACCCGGCCGAGCCTGCGGCTGGAGCGCTCGCTCTTCCGTGAGGGCCACCGCGTGCTCGTCGGGATGGACGAGGTGGGCCGGGGGGCTCTGGCCGGGCCCGTGTCGGTCGGCGTCGTCGCCATCGACGAGACCTGCCGCACCGCCCCGCAGGGGGTCAAGGACTCCAAGCTGCTCACCCAGCAGACGCGGGAGCGACTGGTGCCCCGGATCCAGCGGTGGGCCCTGGGGTGGGGCGTCGGGCACGCCTGGCCGGAGGAGATCGACGCGATCGGCATCATGGCCGCCCTGCGGCTGGCCGGTCAGCGGGCGCTGGCAGAGGTCGGGGTCGTGCCCGACCTGGTCGTGCTGGACGGCAACCACGACTGGCTCTCCGACCCCGCCCGCGAGGGGCTGCTTGCGCTGGTCGACCCCATGGCGGCGCCGCAGGTCCCGGTCAGGACCCTCATCAAGGCCGACATGACCTGCTCGTCGGTGGCGGCCGCCAGCGTCCTGGCGAAGGTGACCCGCGACGCACACATGATCCGGATCGCCCCCGAGCACCCGGCATACTCATGGGAGCTGAACAAGGGCTATGCGGCGCCCGAGCACCAGGAGGCCCTGCGCTCCCTGGGGCCGTGCGCCCACCACCGCCGGAGCTGGAACATCACCGGCAACACGCTGCGGGACGACCTCGTCCCGCCCGAGGCGAGGGAGATGAACCGAGCATGAGCGCCGAGGACCTCGAGAAGTACGAGACCGACATGGAGCTGCAGCTCTACCGCGAGTACCGCGACGTGGTGAGCCTGTTCAGCCACGTCGTGGAGACCGAGCGGCGGTTCTACCTGGCCAACGAGGTGGACGTGCAGGTCCGCACCGGCGGCGGGGAGACCTGGTTCGAGGTGACGATGAGCGACGCGTGGGTGTGGGACGTCTACCGCCCGGCGCGCTTCGTCAAGAAGGTCCGGGTCATCACCTTCAAGGACGTCAACGTCGAAGAGCTCGCCAAGAGCGACCTCGACCTGACGAAGCTGGACCGCGGCTGAGGCGGGACCTCCGGGGCCATGTCACTGATCCCGGCTCACCCGCCCGGGCGCACCAGCCCGGACTCGTAGGCGACGACCACCGCCTGGACCCGGTCGCGCACCCCCAGCTTGGTGAGCAGACGGGCGACGTGCGTCTTGACGGTCTGCAGGCTCACGAACAGGTCCTGGGCGATCTCCGCGTTCGACCGGCCGCGGGCGACCAGCAGCAGCACCTCCCGCTCCCGCTCGGTGAGGGCACCGACGCCCGGGTGCTGCGGCAGCCGGTCCGCGCGGGTGAACTCCTCGATGAGCCTCCGGGTGATGGAGGGTGCGAGCAGCTCCTCGCCGCGGTGCACCGCCCGGATGCCGCCGGTCAGCTGGTCGCGGGGGGCGTCCTTGAGGAGGAAGCCGCTGGCGCCGGCCACGAGCGCGTCGTAGACCAGCTGCGAGCGATCGAAGGTGGTCAGCATGAGCACCTTGGTCGACGGGTTGTCGCGCAGGACCGTGCGCGTGGCGGCGATCCCGTCGACGTGGGGCATCTGGATGTCCATGAGGATGAGGTCGGGTCGGTATGCCCTGGCCTGGGCCACCGCCTCGGCCCCGTCCGCGGCCTCGCCGACGACGGTCAGGTCCGGTTCCGCGTCGACGATCATGCGCAGACCGGCGCGGACCAGTTCCTGGTCGTCGGCGAGCAGCACCGAGATCATGGCGCCGTGCCGGTGTGCGACGCACTAGCCCTCGTCGATGACGCGCCGGCCGGCAGGTTCGACAGGCCCGCCCTCGTGAGCGAAGGACCGACCGGTGTGGGCGACGTCTCAGCCGACCCGCGGGCGGGAGACAGGGGGAGAGTGGCGCGGACGGCATACCCACCGGACGCGGTCGGGCCGTGGGAGAGGGAGCCGCCGAGGGAGGCGAGTCGTTCTCCGAGACCCACCAGCCCGGTGCCCGTCCCGGGGGAGGCGGCTACGGCGCGTCGTGCGCCGTCGTCCGCGACGCTCAGGTCGACGTGGTCGCCCTCCAGCAGGGCCGACACGACCACCCGGGCCCCGGGTGCGTAGCGGGAGGCGTTCACCAGGCACTCGCGCACGATGCGCGTCACCGGCTCCTCCGCCTCCTCGGGCAGCGTGGCCGGTCGGGCGAGCCGCACGTCCATGCCGGCTCGGCGGGCCGCGGCCAGGACCGCGTCGAGGGTCCCCTCCTCCGGGTCGATCGGGTCCCTGGTGTCCACCAGGTCGAGACTGGCCCGCACCTCTCGGACGGCGGTGCGCGCCGTGTCCGCGATCGCCAGGAACGCCTCGCCCAGCTCGGGTCCACGCCCGTCCGGCAGCACCTGGGCCGCCGAGGCCTGGAGACAGATGATCGTCGCGGCGCCGGCGACCGAGTCGTGCAGGTCCCCGGCGACGGCGTGGCGCTGGCGCTCGGTCACCAGCCGCACCTCCTCGTCCCGGTGGCTGTCGATCGCCCGGACCAGGTCGTCCAGGGCACGCACGCGGGCGGCGCTCGCTGCCGTGGCTGCCCCGGCCGCGACGCCCACCGCCAGGACCACCAGCATGGCGACGAGGGAACCGGCCTCGCTCGCCTGACGATCGACCGAGCTCAAGGCGACCGCCCCGGCGGCCAGGATCAGCAGCCCGGACAGGCGACGTGCCCACCCCTCCTGCTGGGCTCCCACCGCGTAGGCCAGCAGCACCGTCGGCAGGATGGGGGTCACCAGCCCGTCGAGCGGCGCCAGGGCAACGCCGATCGCGGTGGACAGCAGGACGTAGGCGATCGCGGCGACGAGGGGGTGACGGCGGCGCGCGGCGAGCGGCGCCGCGAGGGCCGCGGGTGCCAGGACCGCCGCCCAGGCGGGTCCGGTCGCCACGTCGGTGACCGCCACCTCGACGCAGATCGGCACCGCGGTGAGGGCCGCGACCAGGTCGGTCCGTCCCAGCGCCGGCGGCAGCACGCGTGGCCCGGCGCTGCGTCGCGCGGTGCGTTCGCGCGCTGCCCGGCCAGGACCATGAGCGTCCACGGCCACCCGCGGCACGGTTGCGGTCGCGCCCGTGGGCGCGACGGGCACCGTGGTGCGCAGCACGCCGATGTGGTGCCGCAGCTGGTCGAGCGCGGTGCGGGCGGCCCGTTCGATCTCCTCGAGTGCCGGGCGGGCAGAGGGCACGTCCGGGATCGCGCCGGTGCCGAGGGCCCCCTCCGCGCGGACCACGATCCCACCGAGGGTCTGGACGACGTCGTGCTGCACGGCGCTGGCGATCCGGTTGGTCTCGCGGATGCCGGCTGCCTCGACTGCTGCCCGGACCTGCCCGGCCCGGATGGTGGACAGCCGCGTGAGCTCGCGCGCCTCCCGGCGCCGGGCGGCCCACACCGCTCCGAACAGGGCGGGGCAGCCGAGCATCACGAGCGAGAAGACGGCGTCGTCGGCCACGGCGTAAGCGCCCGGATCGGCGGCCTGCGTCGCGACGGTCATGAAGGCTGCTCCCAGCACCACGGCACCGCCGGCCAGGATCCTGGGGGAGCAGGCTCCCGCGGCCAGCGCGGCCAGCACGATGAGCAGCAGCCCGGGGCCGTCCGTGAGCAGCCCGCGGCCCGCGGTGGCCTCCATGGCGGCCAGGGCCGTCAACACCACCAGGAGCGCGGCGGCGAGCGGCTCCCACCAATACCGGGCGAGCGGTCTCACCCCTGCAGGGTAGAGGTGGGCGACGTCGCCGCACATCACTCGCAGGAGGGACGCCGTGTCGGGGCCGCGCAGCCACGCTCGAGTCGTGAGAACCGTGAACCGCACTGCGCGTATCGGCCTGGTCGCCGCGATCCTGTCCGCCTGCTTCTGGACGGCCAAGGCCGTCGCCATCGGCTGGGCCGGTGGCCTGGGCCTGAGCCCGGCCGAGGGCCCGCTCTTCCTCCTCGGTGCCGTCAGCCACCTCGCCGCCGTCGCCTGCCTGCTGCTCCTGTGGACCCGGCCGACCACCCCGACCTCGCGGAAGCTGGTCGCGCTCGCCGCCCTGCCTGTGGTGGTCCTCGGGGCGGCCCTCACCAGGACCCTCGTCTGGCTCGTCGAGCCGGACAACCCCGGCTGGCCCTGGGCCGAGGCCAACCTGTGGTTCCTCGCCCTCCTGGTCCTCGTCCTCAGCCTCGCCTCGCGCCGGGTCCGGACCCCCGGTGCGGCCGAGCACGCGGGGTGGCGTGATGCGGAGCGACTGAGCGCGTCGGGTGGCGCGATGCGGGGCGACTGAGCCGTCGGGCCAGCCACCGATCGCCGGCTCCGCGCGCGGTGGTCCTGAGCGCCTGCCCCAGCGGGTGAGTTCTCCACAGCGCCGTCGTCGCGATCCCCGTTGTCCACAGCGCGTTCGATCGTGACGCCCGCACCCGGACCCTCAGCCGATGGTGGGTGCGGAGGTGGTCGAGATGGGGATGTCCCACCGGGTCGCGAGCGCGATCGGGGAGTATGGCGAGCGGCTGGCGTGTGAGTACCTCACCGGGTTGGGGTACGAGATCCTCGACCGCAACTGGCGCTGCGGTCAGGGCGAGGTGGACATCGTCGCTCGCGACGGCCGCTGTCTCGTCTTCTGTGAGGTGAAGACCCGGCGCTCGACCGCCTTCGGCTCACCGGTGGAGGCCGTAACACCGGTCAAGGCCGCGCGGTTGCGGCGGCTGGCGGTGAGCTGGCTGCAGGAGCACGGGGTGCGCTCGCCCGACCTGCGCGTCGACGTCGTCGGGGTGCTGCGCCCGCTCACCGGGCCGGCCCAGATCGAGCACCTGCAGGGCGTGGCCTGATGGGGTTGGGGCGCACCCATGCGGTGGCGCTCAGCGGCGTGGAGGGGCACCTGGTCCAGGTCGAGGCGCACATGGCCCAGGGGCTGCCGGCGATGACCATGAGCGGTCTGCCCGATGCCGCCTGCTCCCGCGCGCCGAGCCGGATCCGGGCCGCGGTGGAGGACTGCGGTCTGGTCATCCCGCAGCGGCGGTGGACCATCAACCTGACGCCGGCGTGGCTGCCCAAGACCGGCAGCGGGTTCGACCTGGGCATTGCCGTCGCCCAGCTGGTCGTCACCGAGGTGGTGCCCCCGGACGTGGCGGAGTCGGTGGTGCACATCGGCGAGCTGGGCCTGGACGGGGCGGTGCGACCGGTCACCGGGGTCCTGCCGATGGTGGCTGCCGCCGCGGCCGCGGGTATGCCCGCCGTGATCGTGCCGCACGCCAACGCGGGGGAGGCCGCCCTCGTGCCCGGCATCCGGGTCTACGCCGCGGCGTCCCTGCGCGAGGTGATCGACCTGCACCTGGCGGTCCACCACGGTGCCGCTCCGGCGCCGCTGCGGGTCCCCGAGCCGGACCCTGGCACGGATCGAGTCCCGGACCTGCGCGACGTGGTGGGGCAGCCGGAGGCGCGCGCCGCCCTGGAGGTGGCGGCGGCGGGGCGTCACCACATGCTCATGGTCGGTGCCCCGGGTGCCGGCAAGACGATGCTGGCCGAGCGGCTCCCCGGACTCCTGCCGGTCCTGGACCGCGCGGAGGCGCTCGAGGTGACCGCGGTGCACTCGGTGCTGGGAGCCCTGGACGGCGCGGACTCCCTGGTGAGCCGGGCCCCCTTCGTGGCCCCGCATCACGGGGCCTCGATGGCTGCGGTTATCGGCGGCGGCAGTGCGCGGGTGCGGCCCGGCGCGGTGTCACGGGCCCATCGAGGGGTGCTTTTCCTGGACGAGACGCCGGAGTTCCGTCGGGACGTGCTCGACGGACTCCGCCAGCCGCTGGAGAGCGGCGAGGTGGTCATCGCCCGCGCCGACCGGCAGACCCGTCTCCCGGCACGGTTCCAGCTGGTCGCCGCGGCGAACCCGTGCCCGTGCGGTCGGGGCATCGGCAAGGGGGAGCACTGCGAGTGCACGCCACTGGCCCGGCGCACCTATTTCGGCAAGCTGAGCGGGCCGTTGCTGGACCGGATCGACGTGCGGGTCAGCCTGCTCCCGGTCACGCGCACCGCGTTGTCCGGGCCGCCGGGCGAGCCGACGCTCGAGGTGGCTCGGCGCGTCAGTGCCGCGCGCGAGCGGCAGCGGGAGCGCTGGGCGGGCACCCCGTGGACCGTCAACGCGGAGGTGCCGGGCAGCCTGCTGCGCGGGGACCACTGGCGGCTGCCCCGGGGTGCGACAGCGCCGCTGGAGACTGCCATGGACCGCGGGGAGCTGACGCTGCGCGGCTACGACCGCTGCGTCCGGGTCGCCTGGACACTCGCCGACCTGGCCGGGGCCGACCGTCCCGGTGCCGAGCACCTGTGGCAGGCGCTCGCGCTGCGCACCAGCTCGGAGGTCGCGGCATGACCAGCTCAGGTCCGGACCACGGCGTGACGGATGAGGCGAGCGCCCGGCTCGCCTGGGCCCGCATCTCCGAGCCCACCGATCCGGTGGCGGTGGCGCTCATCGAGAGGTTCGGCTTCGTCGACGCCTTCCAGATCGCGGCCCGCGGCGGCAGGGCGCTCAACGGCAAGGTCATCGACCGGTTCGCCGGCAGGCTCAAGGACCTGCACCTCGACCGGGACCGCGAGGTCTGTGAGCGTCTCGGCGCTCGCCTGCTCCTGCCCGGAAATCCTGGGTGGCCGGTGGCCCTCGACGACCTCGAGGTGCCCCCGTGGTGCCTCTGGGCACGCGGCCCGGCCGACTTCGCCGCGGTGCCGGCCCGCAGCGTGGCGGTCGTGGGTGCCCGGGCGAGCACGGCCTACGGCAACCACGTCGCCGCCGAGATCGGCGCCGGCACCGGTGCCCGGGGCTTCACGGTCGTCTCCGGGGCCGCGTTCGGCATCGACGCTGCGGCTCACCGCTCCGCGCTCTCGGTGGAGGCGCCCACGGTCGCCGTCCTCGCCTGCGGTGTGGACCGGGTCTATCCCACCGCACACGCCGAGCTGATCGGTCAGGTCACCCGTGCGGGGGGCGTCCTCACCGAGGTGCCGCCGGGTTCGGCGCCGACGCGGCCCAGGTTCCTGGCCCGCAACCGACTCATCGCGGCCCTCGCGACGGGGACGGTCGTGGTCGAGGCCGGCCTGCGCTCGGGCGCCCTGAACACCCTTCGCGCCGCCGCCCGGATCGGTCGGCCCGTGGCCGTCGTGCCGGGGCCGGTGACGTCGATGGTCTCGGCCGGGTGCCACCGGGCGGTCCGCGAGGAGGGCGCCACCCTGGTCACGGACTCCGCGGAGGTCGTGGACCTGCTGGGCACGATCGGAGGCGCCGATCTGGCCCCCGACAAGCGAGGACCGTCGCGGGTCGAGGACCAGGTCGGGCCGCTGGCCTCGCGGGTGTGGTCGACGCTGGCACCGTTCCGGTCCAAGACCGTGGAGGAGATCACCGTGCACGCGGGTCTGTCCGCGCGCGAGGTGCTGGGTGCCCTGGGAGAGCTGCAGGGGTGCGGCCTGGCGGAGCTGCGCCTGGACGGGTGGGGGCGGACCTCGTGAGGGTGTTGCGGGCGCCGTCGGCGGCACGCTTCCGCAAGGCGTGGTGGGCGACGCTGGCGGCGGCACTGCTGACGCTGACCGGTGCGGCGGGGGGAGTCGTCGGCGCGGACCAGTCGGGCGGGTCCTGGCAGTGGCCCCTCCCCGGCCACCCGGCGGTGGTGCGTCACTTCGACCCTCCCGAGCAGCGGTGGTTACCGGGGCACCGCGGGATCGACCTGGCCGGACACACCTACTCACCCGTGCTGGCTGTCGCGGTCGGCACCGTGACCTACAGCGGCAGCATCGCCGGGGTCGGGATCGTGTCGGTGACCCACCCCGACGGCATCCGCAGCACCTACCAGCCGGTCATCGACAGGTCTGTGTCGCAGGGAGACCGGGTGCGTGCCGGGGACCAACTCGGGCTCCTGGGGATCTGGGGTGGTCACTGCGCACTCCGTGCCTGCCTGCACCTGGGTGCCGTGCGGGGCCAGACCTATCTCGACCCCCTGTTGTTCCTGCAGCCGTGGGAGCTGACCCTGCTCCCGCACGGCGGCTGGG
>JAAYYA010000078.1 GCA_012515595.1 Actinomycetales bacterium | reverse complement strand
GCGCAAGCTCTTCCTGGCCGAGCACTACCGCTGGCGCTTCCCCGCCGGCAGCGCGTTCACGGTCGGCGACGTTGTCCTCACCCGCCACGACATCGACGACCTCTGCGCGCGGCGCCCCCAGCTGCTCGAGCACGAGGAGGCGCACAGCCGGCAGTGGATGGCCTGCCTGGGACTGCCCTTCCTCCCGCTCTACGTCGCGTCGGTCGGCTGGTCCTGGCTGCGCACCGGGGACCGCGCGTCCTACTCCTACTTCGAGCGGCACGCCGACCTGGCCAAGGGCGGCTACCGCGACGTGCCGCCCCGGCCGCTGATGCCGGTCATCGCCTCGGGCGCCCGACGCGCGATGGCCTTCGTCACCGGGCGCCGCTCGGCCGACACCGGCATCGAGGTGGGCACCGGCGGGCGCCGCGACTGACGGCCGCGACGACCGCCACCCGCCAGCGCCGAGCCGATCAGCACTCCGGCAGTGACCAGTCCTGCTCGGGGCCGTACCGGTGGCCGTGCCCCGGCTCCGGGTCCAACGAGGCCGGGAGGTCCAGGACCGTCGTGGCATAGCTCAGGCCGGGCAGCCACAGCGCAGGCCAGTCCCGCGGAGGTTCCCACGCGGTCCCCACCGTGAGGTGCGCGACCGGGTCGTCCGCGTTCTGCAGGCTGCGTTCGCGCGGGTGACCGGAGAGCGCGCCGCCGGGCGAGCCGGACCAGACCACACCGCATACGGCCTGCGGGTCCACGCCGGCCAGGGCCTCCTGACCGGCCAGCGCCCCGAGGGACTCACCGAGCAGGTAGACGTCGGGCCGCTCGTCCGCGGGCAGCGCGTCCACCTCGTCCAGCACCCCGGACACGAGGGCGTCCGCGGACCGCATGGCCGGCTCCCGGTCGATGAGGAAGCTCCACCAGCTGGGCAGGTCGCCGTACTGCGCGGAGACCACCGCGACGTCCCCGCCGAGCTGCGCCTCGACGGCCTCAACCGCGTCCCCGTTGACCCACCCGCTCCCGGTGGGCAGCGCGATGAGGACGGCCCCCCGCTCCAGGCCGCCGTCCGCGACCATCCGTTCCACGGCCAGATCGGCTCCGGCCTCGGGCGTGGCCGCCTCGGTGACCAGCACGAAGGACCGGGACGCACCCAGCGCGGAGGGGGCGAGCATGACATGGTCGGCATCCAGGGTCTTGCGCAGCGGTGCCAGCAGGTCCGCGGGCGCGGTCGCGGCCGTGGTCACCGTCACGCCCGCCAGCAGCACCGCCGCGAGCGGGACGGGCCCACGCAGCCGGGTGACCCGCGCCAGCCGCCGGACGCCCGCGGCGATCGTCATCCCGGCCGCCAGCACGAGGAACGCCACGAGAACGGCGACCAGCCAGTATGTCGGGTGCGGGCCGGGCATGCCGAGCGCGGCGGCCCGGGTGGTCAGGTGGGTCTGGGCCAGCCAGGCGAGCAGCACAACGACCGTCGTACTGCCGCCCAGGACCAGCCATGCGGGGCGACTCGGGTCCGGGCGACTCGGGGCAGCGTGCGCCGGGGTGGCGTACGCCGAGGCGGCCCGCCCCTGGCCGTTGTCCGCCCGAGTCGCCAGCACCCGCCGCACCATCCACAGAGCGGCCAGGGCCACCAGCACGAGGGCGCCGGTGAGCAGCCCCTGCACCACGGCGGTGCGGGGGAGCAGGGAAGGCAGCATCGACAGCACGGTCGCCGTGCCGACGGTCAGGGTCGACGCGACCCGGGGAGGCGGGGCAGCGGTCTTTGGGAACATGCCTCGACGCTAGGAAGCCGGAGTGCGGGACCGGGTCCCCCGGCAGAGCCAGATCGGGGCGCACGGATCAGCGTGCAGCGGTGGCGGCCTCACCCCTGGGTATGACCTTGCGCTGCCTCGCTGCCGGCCCGGGCCACTCGAAGAGCCAGCTGAGCCGGGCGTAGTGCCGGGTGGCCGCGGTGCAGACCAGGAGGAGCACCGCGACCAGGGACAGGTAGCCGAACCAGCCCTGGAACGGCCACCCGAGGTGGAGAACCAGGACCTTCAGGACCGGCAGGTGCACCAGATAGGTCACGATGGACCGCTGCCCCAGTCGCTCGACCAGGGTCACCGGCCACACGCGCGGCAGACGGTGCAGCGCCCACACCACCGTGCCGATCCCGATCGCGGTCATCACCGCGCTGAGCACCGTCTTGCCAGGCATGCCCGGGGGCAGCACGTTGAGCACCGACCAGAGCACCGTGAGGCCGGCCCCGACAGCGAACACCCAGACCGGAGCGGCCAGCACGGCGTCGACGTGCCGGGCCAGCACGACCCCGAGCATGAAGAACGTGCCCCACCACGTGACCTCGTGCAGGTAGGGCGCGAGATCGAAGGCCCCCCGGTCGATGACCTGGCTGGCGGCGAGCAGTCCGAGTGCCGTCCAGCCGGGTGGGACGCGGCGGGTGAGCCAGGCGATGACGTAGATCCCGGCGAGGGCGCTCAGGAACCAGGTGTGGCTGCCGCGCGGGTAGAACCACCAGGCCGGGTCGAGCCCGCGGCTCCACCCGAGCAGGGGCAGCATGATCACCGCGCTCCACAGCAGGTAGGGCCACACGATCAGTCGCGCCTTGCCGGAGAAGTACCGTGCCGTCCCCTTGGCCAGGGACCGGTCCAGCAGGAGCCCGGAGGCGAGGAAGAGCGCCCCCAGCCGAAGGCTGCCGACGGCGTCGTTGAAGACGTGGAGCGCGTCGGGGACGCCCGGAGCGGTGGCCGCGTGGAAGAGCACGACCAGGACCACGGCGCCTCCGCGCAGCAGATCCATCCACCGCATCCGCTGTGGCGTCCTCGTCACGGCGCTCCAGCCTAGTGCCGCCTCCGCCCGCGCCAGGGGCAATCCGGCTGCCCCGGGCGCGTCCCGATCTCACTCCCAGGTATGACAGGAGTCTGCGTCCCCGGCGGATACCGTCGAATCATGAGACGACGTCTGGGGCGCCTGGTGCGCGGGTTCGGCCGTGCCCTGAGTTGGGTCACGGTGCGCCCGGTGAACTGGCTCGTGGTGCGCCCGATCCGCTGGGTCGGGTCCCGCGGGCTGGACTTCGCCACCCGCCACGGGATCCTGCTGGTCTGGCTGGCGACCGCGATCATGATGGCCATCGCCTGGCCGACCGTCGGGCTCACCCACGAGGTCCCGGGCAGCCTGTGGCCGATGGTCGCGGCCCTGGGCGTCCTGCCGCTGATCTGGCTGCGCGTCGCGCCCTTCCTCGGCTGGATCGCCTGGGTGATCCCGGCGGCCATCATCCCGCTGGTCTTCCCGCCCCTGCCGCCGGGCACCGGCCCCACTGTCGAGTCGGTCAGTCCCGGCGTCGGGATTCCGCAGACGTCCGACCTGACCACCTCGGCCGAGGGCTTCCCGTGGCAGATCAGCGCCTTCATCGTGCTGCTCGCCCTGCTGATCGCGGTGGGTGTGACCGAGACCCCGGAACGGGTCGGGCTCACCTTCCTGGGTACCGCCTTCCTCTTCCTGGCCCACCTGCCCTCCGGTATGGCGCCGGGCTGGGTCTTCGGGGCGGCCGCCTTCCTCGGACTGGGCCTGCTGCTGCGGGGCCTGTTCCGCTCCCGTCGCGAGGCGGCCGAGCAGGCGCAGCGCGCCGAGGAGCAGACCCGCCGGGCGGAGGTCGAGGCGGCCCGCGCCATCCTCGCCGAGGAGCGCACCCGGATCGCCCGGGACCTGCACGACGTCGTGGCGCACCGGATGTCCCTGGTCGTGGTCCAGGCGCAGTCGGCGCAGTACCGCCTCGACGGCGTCACCCCGGAGGTGGCCGCCGAGTTCGAGTCGGTGGCCGGGCAGGCGCGCGAGGCGCTCAACGAGGTGCGCGCCATGCTCGGCGTGCTGCGCAGCGAGGACCACGCACCGGAGCAGGCGCCCCAGCCGGGGACCGAGGACGTCCTGCGACTGCTGCGCTCCACCAGCGAGGCCGGCGTCGAGCTCAGCTGGTCGGTCACCGGGGAGACCGAGCCCGGGTCATCCACCGCGATGGTCCTCTTCCGGGTGCTGCAGGAGTCCCTCGCCAACGCCTCCCGCCACGCACCCGGGGCACCGGTCCGGGTCGACGTCGACTACGGGGACGAGGTGCGGGTCCGGGTGGCCAGCGGACCCGGCCACGGGCACCCGCGAGACACCTCGGGCAGCGGAGGGCACGGCATACCCGGTATGTCAGCACGCGCCGCCTCTGTCGGCGGCACCCTGCGCGCCGGTCCAGCAGGCGACGGAGGCTGGCTCGTGGAGGCAACCCTGCCCGCGCGGGCGGGGGCCGTAGGCTGAGCGGCATGGTGTCCGTCTTCATCGCCGACGACCAGGCCATGGTCCGGCAGGGCTTCGGTGCCCTGCTGGCGGCCCAGCCCGACATCCAGGTCGTGGGGGACGCCCCCGACGGGGCGGCTGCGGTCCGCGAGGTCGTCCGGCTCAAGCCCGACGTGGTGCTGATGGACGTCCGGATGCCGGAGATGAACGGGCTGGACGCGGCGGCCGAGATCTTCCGGCGGCGCCTGGACCCCGCGCCGCGCGTGCTGATGCTGACCACCTTCGACATCGACGACTACGTCTACGAGGCGCTGCGGCTGGGCGCCAGCGGTTTCATGCTCAAGGACGCCCCGGCCGAGGAGCTCATCCGGGCGGTGCGGCTGGTGGCCTCCGGCGAGGCGCTGCTGGCGCCGTCGGTGACGCGGCGGCTCATCGAGGAGGTCACCCGGCGCCGCTCGGACGTCCGGCCCAGCGCGGAGCTCGCGACGCTCACGCCCCGCGAGCGCGAGGTGCTCGAGCTGGTCGCCGCCGGGCTGTCCAACGCCGAGATCGGGGGGCGGCTGTTCGTGGCGGAGCAGACCGTCAAGACCCACGTCGGCAAGGTGCTGTCCAAGCTGGGCCTGCGCGACCGGGCCCAGGCGGTCGTCTATGCCTACGAGTCGGGCGTGGTCCGTCCCGGGGCCTGACCCGAACGCGCTGAGAGGAGGCGCGGCCCACCCACTAGGCTCGCGGACTGTGGGAGGAGACGGCTACACGGCGCACGACCGCCAGCGGTGGGTCGCCGAGGACCCCGCGCAGAAGCGGCTCGACCGGGACGACTTTGCCCGCGACCGGGGCCGGGTCATCCACTCGGCGGGCCTGCGGCGCCTGTCGGCCACGACCCAGGTGGTCTCCCCGGGCTCTGACGACTTCGTACGCAACCGGCTGACCCACTCCCTGGAGGTCGCGCAGATCGGTCGCGAGTTCGGCGCCGCCCTGGGGTGCTCGGCCGACCTCGTCGACACCGCGTGTCTTGCGCACGACATCGGGCACCCGCCCTTCGGTCACAACGGGGAGGCCGCGCTCGACGAGATCTCCGGGGACATCGGCGGCTTCGAGGGCAACGCGCAGACCCTGCGGGTGCTGACCCGGCTGGAGGCCAAGCGCTCGCACGCCGACGGCCGGTCGGCCGGGCTCAACCTGACCCGGGCCAGCCTGGACGCCGCCACCAAGTACCCCTGGCCCCGCGGCGCCGCGCCGACGCCCACCCACAAGTTCGGGGTCTATCCCGACGACGCCGAGGTCTTCGCGTGGCTACGCCAGGGTGCGCCGGACGAGCCGGGCCGTCGCTGCCTGGAGGCCCAGGTGATGGACTGGGCCGACGACGTCGCCTACTGCGTGCACGACGTGGAGGACGGCATCGCCTCCGGCCGTATCGACCCCGCGGCCCTGCGCTCGGAGGTCGAGCAGGTGGTCGTGCTGACCGTCGCGAGGGACACCTACGCGCCCGACCTGGCAGGTGACGTGCTGGGCGGGGCGCTGGAACGGCTCCTCGGCTCGGGGTGGGTCCCGGCCTCCCACGACGGCAGCCGCGCGGACCTCGCTGCGCTGAAGGACATGACGAGCCGGCTCATCGGGCGGTTCGTGCGCACCGTGGAGGACAGCACCCGCGCCCGTCACGGTCACGGGGTGCTCACCCGCTATGCCGCCGACCTGGTCGTGCCGGACGGGGTGCGGGCCGAGACCGCCGTGCTCAAGGGGATCGCCGCGCACTACGTGATGCGCAGCGACGAACGGCTGGACCTGATGGAGCGGCAGCGCGCGGTCGTGGG
>JAAYYA010000520.1 GCA_012515595.1 Actinomycetales bacterium | reverse complement strand
ACGACGTCGGCGAAGACCATGAAGTTGTTGACCATGATCGCGTCCATCCGGCGGATCGCCTGGAACGCGTGCAGGTCGTGCTCGCCGGCCTCCTCCTCGAAGTGGCCCGACTCGTTCGCCAGCCACGAGGACGCGGGGTGCACCCGCTCGCCGGCCTCCTCCAGGACCCGCGTCACCGGGGGCTGGGTGAGCCAGTCGATCTCTAAGTCGGGATGGTGCTCGCGCAGCTCTCGGGCCACAGCGAGGTCCCGCCGGCAGTGGCCGAGACCGATGGGGGAGGAGAGGAAGAGGGCACGTCGCGGTCGGCGTTGCGCCCGGGCCCAGGTCGTATGCCGTGAGGCCGGGTTGCGCAGGGCCGTGCCCTCGGTCGCGGATCGGGGGCCGGACAGGTCGGAACGTGCGACGTCCATCGCGAAGTCCTTGATCATCGTGTTGATCTTGACCGGGTCCCGCGCGGGCAGGCCATGGCCGCCGCCCTTGACGAGCACCAGGTCGCCGCCGGTCAGTTTTGCCAGCTCCAGGCTCACGGCCGCCGGCGCCACCGCGTCCTCGGTGCCGTGCACCACGAGGACGGGGCACCGCACCTGCGCACAGGCCGGCTCCAGCGGTGCCCGGACCGACCCTTCCAGGCCCAGCCGGCCCGCCGTGGTGTCGGCGAGCGTCTGCGGGCTGATCTCGTGGGCCCAGCCGATGACGTCCTCGATCTGCTTGGTCGAGTGCGGCTCGGTGAACATCTGGCGGGCGAAGAAGTCGACGAAGTCGTCGTAGCCGCTGTCCAGCCAGTAGTGCTTGTTGTACTTGGCCCACCCCTTGGTCGTGTCCAGGTTGCCGTGCCACGCGAACTGCTCCCGCGCCGGTGCCACCACGGACAGCCCGCACGAGGCACCGATGGCGAAGATCCCCTGCACCTGCTCGGGGTGCCGCGCGGCGAGGTGGACCGACCAGGCGACGCCGCAGGAGAACCCCACGACGACCGCCCGGTCGGTGTTGGTGGCGTCCAGGACTGCCGCCGCGTCCTCGGCATACTGCTCGTCGGTGTATGCCGTGGCGCCGGCCGGCCGGGACGCCGCCCCGCTGCCCCGCCCGTCGAAGGTGATGACTCGCAGGTGTCGGGCGAGGTAGGGGACCTGGGCCTTCCACCAGCGGGAGGGCACCAGGGACCAGGTGGGCATGAGGAGGACCGTGGCCTCCCCGGTGCCGTGCACGGCATACGGCAGGTCGACTCCGTCGCGGACCGTGACGCCGGAGATCTCCGGTGAGCGCACCGGGTGGCTCATGGGTGCAGTCTCCTCTGATTTGCTGGTTGTGCCCAGCCCCTCAGGGCCGGATCTCCAGCACCCGGTGGAACGGGGTCTGCGCGACCGAGGCGAACCGGGTGAAGCCGGCCGCCGTGGCGACGTCGTGGATCCTGGCCGGTCCGGCCTGCGTGCCCAGCGCCAGCCCCACGTCCTGGGACAGGGAGGCGGGGGTGCACAGCAACGTGGAGAAGCCGTAGTAGGCGCGGCCGACCGGGTTGAGGTTGTCCTCGACGCGGTCCCCGGCCATGGGCTCGACGACCATCCAGGTGCCGTCCGCGGACAGCGCCGCGCGGACCTGCTCGGCGGCCCCGACGGGGTCGCCCATGTCGTGCAGGCAGTCGAACATGGTGATCAGGTCGTAGCCCGAGGCGGGCAGCGACTGGGCGGTCGAGACCTCGAAGATGGCCCGGT
>JAAYYA010000519.1 GCA_012515595.1 Actinomycetales bacterium | reverse complement strand
CGCGCCTGGTCGGCTGTGGGACCGCAACGCCGCGCGCCCGGTCGCCCGCAGGGCCGCAACACGGCGCGCTCGGTGGGTGGGGGAGGTGAGTGGCGGCATACTGGGTCCGGCAGTTCCGCGACCAGCACGGAGGGGACCGATGAGGATCAACCGGCACACGAGGCGGTCGGCGCTGCCGCTCGCGCTCGCGGCAGTGACCGCACTCACGCTCTCCGCGTGCAGCGGGAGCGACGAGCCCGACGGGGACGCGGCCACCACCACCGAGGCCACCGCGGCGGACCGACTCGCCGAGGCCCACGCCACGCTCACCGAGGCCGGCAGCGTCCACCTCGAGCTCGAGGGCGTCGACCTGCCGGACAGCGCGATCATCCTCAAGGCCGTGGGCGCCGGGACGATGGACCCGCCCGCCTTCGACGGCACCATCACCGCCAAGGTCGCTGGCGTGCAGGCCGACGTGCCGACGATCGCGGTCGACGACACGCTCTACGTCAAGCTGCCCTTCTCGCCGGGCTTCGTCGCCACCTCTCCGGAGGACCTCAACGTCCCCGACCCGGCCCGGCTGTTCGACGTCGACGACGGCCTCGCCGGGCTGCTGCTGATCACGGAGTCCCCCGCGTTCGGCGAGCAGACCCGCGTCGGCGCCGAGGTCACCCAGGAGGTCACCGGCACGGTGCCCGGGCAGGCGGTCAACGACCTGCTGGGCGTCGGGGACCCGGCGGCCGACTTCACCGTCGAGTACGGCCTGATCGAGGACAGCTGGGAGGTCCGCACCGTCCAGATCACCGGCCCGTTCTACCCGCCGGACGACGCCACCTATGTCCTGACCCTCGACGAGTACGGCGAGCCGGTCACGGTCACCGCCCCCTGACGTGGGGGTCCAGTCCGGCACCGACGAGGTGGTGGGGGAGGCGGGGCAGTCCAGTGGGGCCCGGTCGCTGCTGAGCGTCGCCTCCGTGGCGGTCGCCCTGGCAGCCGCCGACACGTATGTCGTGGTGCTGGCTCTGACCGACATGATGGCCGGGGCGGGGCTCGGGATCGAGTCCCTGCAGAAGGGCACGCCGATCATCTCCGGCTTCCTGCTGGGGTATGTCGCGGTGCTTCCCCTCATCGGCCGTCTCGCCGACATCGTCCCGCGCCGCAAGATCCTGCTGGCCTGCCTGGCGATCTTCGTCGTCGGGTCACTGATCACCGGCATCGCCGTCGAGCTGCCGGTCATGATCGGCGGCCGCTTCCTGCAGGGTCTGGGCGGGGGCGGGCTGGTCCCGGCGACCCTGGCGATCGTCGCCGACCTGTGGCCGCCCGGCCGCCGGGGCACCCCGCTAGGTGTCGTGGGCGCGGTGCAGGAACTCGGCTCGGTGCTCGGCCCTCTGCTCGGCGCCGCGATCCTGCTGGTCAGCGACTGGCGGGGCATCTTCTGGCTGAACGCAGTGCTGGGGGTGCTGTTCTTCGTCGCGGTGTGGTTGATCCGGCCGGCGGCGCTGGAGGAGGACGCCCAGGTCCAGGCCGGAGTTGATCAGGACGGAGTCGCGTCGGGATGGAGCTCGCCGCGGCACCGGCTGGTCACCGCTCTCGCGTGGCTGGCCGCGCTGGTCGCCGTCGTTGCCGGGTCGCTGGCCCTCATCGCGCCGAAGGCCCTGACCACCTCCGTCGCCTACGGTGGGCCGTTCGTGCCCTTCGGTGAGTCGTCCTCCCGGGTGTGGACCCCGATCGGGCTTGTGGCGATCGTCGCTCTGGTGCTGCTCGTGCTGCTCACGGCCGCTCGCTGGCTGCCCACGCTGCTGCGGGCCGACGTCCTCGGCGCCCTGTTCATCGCGGTCGCGCTCGGCGCCCTCGTGCTGACGTTCTCCTCCGCCGACCCCGCCAAGGAGGTGCTCGGCCCGTGGGGGCTGTGGCTCCTGCCGATCGGCGGCCTGGCCCTGGTGGTCTTCGCTGTCCGGCAGCGGACCGCCGCCCACCCGCTGATCGCCCGCGGCGTCGTGCACGGGCGGGTCGTCCCCGCGCTCATCGTCAGCCTGCTGGTCGGCACGGCGATCGTGGCCATCGTCGTGGACGTCCCGCTCCTTGCCCGGCTCACCGAGGGGACCACGGAGACCGAGGCGGCCTTCGTGCTGGTCCAGTTCCTCGTCGCGGTGCCGGTCGGCGCGGTGCTCGGCGGCCTGCTGCTCAAGGCGCTGGGTCCTGGTCTGGTCGCCGCGCCCGGTCTGGCGCTGACGGCCGCGGCGCTGTGGGGGATGACCGGGTGGACCCGCGGCGCCCTCGACGACCCGGGGATGAGCACGGTGCTCCTCGTGCTGGCCGGCTTCGGCATCGGCCTGGCGATCGCCCCCGTCAACGACGCCGCCCTGGCCGAGTCCAGTCACGCCACCCACGGGACGGTCAGCTCCCTGGTCGTGGTGGCCCGCATGGTGGGGATGGTCGTCGGGCTCGCCCTGCTCACCGCCGTGGGCCTCCGCCGGTTCCAGGCGGCGGTCAACGCG
Organism: Actinomycetales bacterium; assembly: GCA_012515595.1. Classification (GTDB taxonomy): domain Bacteria; phylum Actinomycetota; class Actinomycetes; order Actinomycetales; family Dermatophilaceae; genus Ornithinicoccus. The sequence continues at coordinate 1,361 of JAAYYA010000519.1, read as the reverse complement.
CTGCCCGACCCGACCGACTCGGACGCTCTCCTGGACGCGGCGGTGGTGCAGGTGCAGACCGTCTTCGCCGGGGCAGCCCTCGCGACCCTGGCCGCCGCGGTGATCGCCCTGCTCCTGGGACACCACCGAGTGCGGCACGCCACCAGCGCCGACCTGGATCCGGACGCGCCCGACCTGGAGACAACAGGCTCCGCCGACCGATCAGGAAGCTGAGTCGGCTTACGGCTCGTGCCACACCCGCAGGTCGATATGGCGAGCGGCCTGATGGAGGTCGCGGTCGGTGGTCAACAGCGTGTGCCCGCCAGCGATGGCGAGGTGGGCGATGAGGGCGTCCACTGATCCAAGCTGGACACCCGCTGCACGGCACGTGTCGGCAACGACCGCCGCGGCGACGTAGTCCTCCCGTTGAGGTTCGATCAGGTCGAGATTGTCGAACGCAGTCAGGATCACCTGCTTGGCGCTCGCCGGCACGAACCCACGCAGCAGCTCGAGCAGGATCATTCCCGTCGTGGCCACCGTGTCGCCGCGAGTCAGCGCGCGGCGAAGGGCCACGACCTCGGGCAGGTCGGGCGGGCTGTCTCGACGGAAAGCAAGCGACCAGACGCTTGTGTCGACCAGCAGCATCAGCGGTCGATGCTCAGCTTGTCGTCCCGGACTGCGCGATCCGACTTGTAGTCGTAGGACGAGTCCCAGTCCAGCGTCCCGAAGGCCTCGACGACCCTCGCCCGGTTGCGACGGGCGATGAACTCACGCAGGGCAAGCGTCACCGTCTCCTTCTTCGTGCGGAGGCCGCCGACGACCAGCGCCTCGTCCAGAAGGCCCGGGTCTATGTTCAAGTTGGTTGCCATGCGCCTACCTCCTTACACATAGTGTCACACATCCTTATGTGTGGACGGACGGGGCGGCGGCCTCTCTAACGTGCCCCGCGCCACAGGCCGACCGCGGCCAGGACGAGCCCGAGGGCCACCAGCCACAGCGCCACCAGTTCCAGCGCACCGTCACCGGGCACCTGGTCGAGCACGAAGCCCACCAGGAGGGCCGCGGGTGCCGCCACCGTGGCGGTGCGGAGCCGGACGAGGGCGATGAGCACGAGCAGCAGCGCGAGCGGGCCGAGGAGGGCGAACAGCCCGATCGGGATGCCCCACGGGCCGGGGCCCTGGAAGCGTTCGACGACGAACTGCTGCATGGCGGCCTGGTCGAGCCCGGGCGCGCCGGTCTCCAGGAGGATCAGGTGGAAGGCGGCGAACGCCCCGGCGCACGGGACGGCGACCATCAGCAGCACCCAGCCGATGCGGCCGGTGATGCTCGGCCACACGAGACGGCCCAGTCCGGCGGCGGCGAAGCAGAGGAGTATGCCGGCG
>JAAYYA010000077.1 GCA_012515595.1 Actinomycetales bacterium | reverse complement strand
CCGCCCGGCGCGGCGCAGTATCTCGCCTCCGCCATCGACCGCAGCGACAACCCCGACGTGCTGGGCACGATCGCCGGCGACGACACGATCCTGGTGATTACCCTGGACCCGAACGGCGGCGAGCAGGTCGCGGCCCGGTTCCTCGGGCTGGCCGGGCACGAGTAGCGAGAGCCGGACCCAGCGCTCCCCGCCGCTCAAGAGCTGGCGGCGACCACACGACATACCCCTGAACATCGACCCGACACAATGGAGCCATGACCGTAAGCCTGTGGGGCGGCCGCTTTGCCGGCGGCCCAGCCGATGCCCTGACCGAGCTGTCCCGTTCGACCCAGTTCGACTGGCGCCTGGCGCCGTACGACATCGCGGGGTCGAGGGCCCACGCACGGGTGCTGCACCAGGCGGGTCTGCTGAGCGACGAGCACCTGGCCACGATGCTCGACGGCCTGCAACGGCTGCTGGCCGACGTGGAGTCGGGAGACTTCGGGCCGGAGCCCGAGGACGAGGACGTGCACACCACGCTGGAGCGCGGGCTGATCGAGCGGGTCGGGCCCGACGTGGGCGGCCGACTGCGGGCCGGCCGTTCGCGGAACGACCAGATCGCCACGCTCTTCCGGATGTTCCTGCGCGAGCACGCGCGCATCATTGGCGCCAAGGTGCTGGCGATCGCCGAGGCGCTGGTCGCGCAGGCGACCAAGCACCCGGAGGTTGCGATGCCGGGCCGCACGCATCTGCAGCACGCCCAGCCGATCCTGCTCGCCCACCACCTGCAGGCCCACGCCTGGCCGCTCCTGCGGGACATCGACCGCCTGCGCGACTGGGACAAGCGGGCGGCCGTCTCGCCCTACGGCTCCGGTGCCCTCGCCGGGTCCTCCCTCGGGCTGGACCCCGAGGCGGTGGCCCGGGACCTGGGCATGACGACCTCGGCGGAGAACTCGCTCGACGGCACCGCCGCTCGCGACTTCGCGGCCGAGTTCGCCTTCGTCATGGCGATGATCGCGGTCGACGTCTCGCGACTCTCCGAGGACGTCATCCTCTGGGCCACCGCCGAGTTCGGCTTCGTCACGCTGCACGACGCCTACTCGACCGGGTCGAGCATCATGCCGCAGAAGAAGAACCCCGACGTGGCCGAGCTCGCGCGGGGCAAGGCCGGCCGGCTGATCGGCGACCTGACCGGGCTGCTGGCGACGCTCAAGGGGCTGCCGCTCGCCTACAACCGGGACCTGCAGGAGGACAAGGAGCCGATCTTCGACCAGGTCGACACCCTCGACGTGCTGCTGCCGGCGGTCAGCGGGATGGTCGAGACCCTCACCTTCCACCCCGAGCGACTCGAGGAGCTGGCGCCGCAGGGCTTCTCCCTGGCCACCGACATCGCCGAGTGGCTCGTGCGGGAGGGCGTGCCCTTCCGCGTCTCCCACGAGGTCGCGGGGGAGTGCGTCCGGTTCTGCGAGGAGCGGTCCATCGGGCTGGAGGACCTCACCGACGACGACCTGGCCGGCATCAGCGAGCACCTCACGCCGGGCGTCCGCTCGGTCCTGACCGTGCACGGTTCCATCGCGTCGCGGGACGCCCGAGGGGGCACCGCGCACGCCCGCGTCAGCGAGCAGCGGGCCCGCCTCGTCCAGGGCATCGAGCTGGCCCGGGACTGGGTCGAGGACGTCCCGCGCATCACCGACTGACCGGTGGTGACCTCCCAGGCGCTCACCCGCGAGGCGCTGGCCCGGCCCGCGCCCGAGGTCGCGCCCGCCCTGCTGGGGGCGGTGCTCGAGCACGGCGGCGTCGCGGTGCGGCTGACCGAGGTGGAGGCGTATGCCGGGGAGCAGGACCCCGGGTCGCACGCCTTCCGGGGGCTCACCCCGCGCAACCGGGTGATGTTCGGGCCGGCGGGGTTCCTCTACGTGTACTTCACGTACGGGATGCACACCTGCGCCAACGTCGTGTGCGGGGTCGACGGCGTGGCCCAGGCGGTGCTGCTCCGGGCCGGGGAGGTGGTGTCGGGCGTCGAGGTGGCGCGTCGCCGACGCACGTCCGCGCGGACCGGACGGGTTCCGGTGGATCGCGACCTGGCTCGCGGGCCCGCGCGGTTGGCTCAGGCACTCGGGCTGTCCATGGACGACTACGGCGCGGACCTGCTGGGCGAAGGCGCAGTCCGGCTGCGGGCGGGCTCCGACGGGCGCAGCGCCCAGCCGACCGGCTCGAGCTCCGCCGACGGTGAGACGGGCTCCGCCATCAGGACCGGACCACGCGTCGGGGTGCGGGGACCGGGAGGGGACGGCACGGCATACCCCTGGCGGTTCTGGATCGAGGGGGAACCGAGCGTCTCGGTCTATCGGCCGGCCGCGCCGCTGCGCAGACGACGATGAGCGGATCTGCCGGCCAGACAGCTATCCCGGCCCACCCCGGTTTGGCGCCGACGCAGGATCATGGGGCAGGCTGGACCAGCACGACAACGGACGAGAGACCTGAGGTAGACGTGAGCGACATCTTCGAGGAGCTGCAGTGGCGGGGGCTGGTGGCCCAGACCACCGGCGAGGCGGCGCTGCGCGAGGCACTGCGTGACGGGCCCTTGACCGCCTACTGCGGCTTCGACCCCACGGCGCCCTCGCTGCACTTCGGCAACCTCGTGCAGCTGGTCATGTTGCGCCACCTGCAACGGGCTGGGCACCGGGTCATCGTCCTCGTCGGCGGCTCCACCGGTCTGATCGGCGATCCGAAGCCGACGAGCGAACGGATCCTGAAGACGAAGGAGCACACCGCGGCCAACGTGGCCCGCATCAAGGAGCTGGTGCGGCCGTTCGTCGACTTCGAGGGGGACAACCCGGCTCTCCTCGTCGACAACCTCGACTGGACGGCGCCGCTGTCGGCGCTGGACTTCCTGCGCGACGTCGGGCAGCACTTCCGAGTCAACCAGATGATCCGCAAGGAGGCTGTGGCGGCGCGGCTGGAGAGCGCGGAGGGCATCAGCTACACCGAGTTCAGCTACCAGATCCTGCAGGCGATGGACTTCCTCCACCTCTACCGGGAGCACGGGTGCACGCTGCAGACCGGTGGTCAGGACCAGTGGGGCAATCTCATCGCAGGCGTCGACCTGGTGCACCGGGTCGAGGGTGCCAGCGTGCACGTGATGACCACGCCCCTGCTGACCGACGAAAACGGGCAGAAGTACGGCAAGTCCGAGGGCAACGCCATCTGGTTGTCGGCCGACATGACCAGCCCGTACGCGTTCTACCAGTACTGGATCAACGTCGCTGACTCCGAGGTGACCAAGCTCCTCAAGGTCTTCACGGTGCGCACCCGCGAGGAGATCGATGAACTGGAGCGCTCGACGCAGGAGCGACCGCACCTGCGCGAGGCGCACAAGGTGCTGGCCGCCGACGTGACCACCCTGGTGCACGGGCCCGAGGCCACGGCCCAGGTGCAGGCGGCCAGCGAGGTGCTGTTCGGGAAGGGGGAGCCGGCGCAGATCGACGCGAGGACCCTGGCCGACGCCACGGCGGAGCTGCCCGGTGGGGCGGTGCCGGTCGGAGCGAGCATCGTGGATGCGCTCGTGGCGACCGGACTTGCGGAGAGTCGAGGTGCTGCCCGCCGGCTCGTCGCCGACGGTGGGGTCAGCGTCAACAACGTCAAGGTGAGTGACGCCGAACACGTCCTGGAGGAGGACTCCTTCCTCCACGGGAGCATCGCGTTGCTCCGCCGGGGCCGCAAGAACCTGGCTGCCGCGCGCCGCGAGTAGGGGGCCTTGCAGGGCCTCCGCACGGGGTTCCGAGCGCCACGAGCAGAGGCCTCGCACAGGCCCCACAGGCCGCTGACCAGCGGATTTGTGTTTCCGGCCGAAACTGACCTAATGTTGTCCCTCGCCAGCCCAGCAGGGAGGCACGGACACCCGGTTCGCCGGAGTGGCCGGTCCCGCAGGAGCATGGCCACCCACTTGCCGATGCCGGCCGCAGTTCGCTGCAGTCGGAAGCGCTAAGGCGCGCCGGAAGGTGGTACAGTAGGACTCCTGCCCCAAACGCTTAGTCGGAGGAATTCCGGGTTGGTGGTTGGTGTGTGTCCGATCTTTGAGAACTCAACAGCGTGTCAGTAATCGATGCCAATTTTTCCCGTCCTGGGGCATGGCGTGCATCCGTGTGGGTGTGT
>JAAYYA010000076.1 GCA_012515595.1 Actinomycetales bacterium | reverse complement strand
GAGCCTCCGGGCCACCGCTCGACCGCTCGCTGCGCATCGACGTCCACTTCCACCCGGACACCGTCGTCGACGGGCGGACCGTGCTGGAGCACCTGCGGCAGGACCGCACCTACCGCACCCAGTTCGAGACCGGCACGAGCAACGGCGGGCTCACCGCGCACCCCGGAGGGGACCGGTGGCGGTGGGAGCAACGGCTCTTCGGAGGGCAGTATGACGGGGCACCGGCCAGTGCGCGCCCGCGGTACGGCGCGCTGAACCACCGCCGGCGGGCGGTGGGCGGCGCCCCTCGCTTCGGCTCGGCCCACCTGCGGCTGAAGGAGTCGGTGATGGACCGCGCCACCTTCTGCTTCCCGGACTCGGTGTTCGAGCCGGAGGCTGTCGCGACCGCGCAGCACTTCGGGCTGTGGCCCGCGGTGGCCGCCTTCGAGGCCCTCGAACGGGACGACCTCGCCGAGCGGATCGCGGGCGGACTGCTCGACGAGTACGTCGAGGCCCACGTGCACGGCGGCCTGGACCTGGACTCCGACGTCGAGGCACTGGTCCTCGACCCCGCCTACCGGGGGAGCGCCACAGAGCTCGTGGCGGAGGATCTCGGGGTGCCGGTGGAGTGGCATCCCGGGTTCCGAGTCCACGTCGACACGGTCTCCGGCCACCCAGACTTCCGGGGCGAGCCCGTGGTGGCGCTGGCCGCGGACCTGGCGCGTAACGGGTGGCTGGATCCGTCGGTCCTCGGCGCAGCGCGACGTGCGGGTCGGCACGACCCCCAGGCGCTGAAACTGGTCTGGCACTACGTCGCGCGCTTCGGCGCCGACTGGTCGGCCCTCGCGGGGGACGACGGCGGCTGAGCGGTGGGTCGGCGTCGGGTCGCGGGACGCCCTCCTGACAGGATGCGCGTATGGAGGGCACCGAGATCCGCAAGCTGGTCGCGCTCGAGGACGACCACTGGTGGTACCGCGAGCGCCGGCACCTGCTGCGTCGGCGGGTGCGCGACGTCGCCCCGGGTCAGGCGCTCGACATCGGCGCGGCCGGGGGCGGCAACACGCGGGTGCTGGAGTCGCTCGGGTGGGACGTCCTGGCGCTCGAGTTCACCGCCGAGGGGGCGCAGGTCGCCCGCGAGCGGGGCCTGCAGGTGGTGCGGGCCGACGCCCAGCACCTCCCGGTCGCCGACCGGAGCCTCGACCTGGTCACTGCCCTGGACGTCCTGGAGCACCTCCCCGACCACGAGGCGGCGGCCGCGCAGATCCACCGGGTGCTGCGTCCCGGTGGGATTCTGATCGCCGCGGTGCCCGTCGACCAGCGGCTCTGGTCCGAGCACGACGTCGCGGTCGGGCACGAGCGACGCTACGCGCCGGCGGAGTTCCTGGCGCTGTTGCAGGGGGCGGGCCTCGAGGTGCTCGAATCGCGCTCGTGGATGGTCCTGCTCCGGCCCGCGGTGGCGCTGCACCGCAGGCGCTCGGAGGGCAGTGACCTGGACGAGCCGCACCCGCTGGTGAACGCGGCGCTGACCGGTGTGGTCCGCCTCGAGCGGCACCTGCCGGTCAGTCGTGCCCCTGGCGTGTCCCTGTTCGTGACCGCCCGTCGACCGTCTGATCAGTGGCCCCGCTGAGCGAGTCGTAGGCCACGTAGTAGGTCGGGCGCCGCTGCAGGGTGGTGTAGATCCGCCCGACGTACTCACCCATGATGCCCAGGCACAACAGCTGCACCGCACCCACGGCGGCCACGATGACGACGGTCGACGTCCAGCCCGCGACGGTCATGCCGGTGAGCTTGGCGATCAGGGCGTACAGGAGCAGCCCGACCGCAGCCAGGAAGCCGCCGAGACCGAACCAGGTGGCCAGCCGCAGGGGCGTGAGGGAGAACCCGGTGAGGCTGTCCACCGACAGGCGCAGCATCTTGGCGACGGGGTACTTCGAACGACCCGCGGCCCGCGCCTCGCGGGTGTAGCCGACGCTGGCCGACGGGAACCCGAGCGAGGGGATGACCAGTCGCAGGACCCGGTGGTGCTCCGGGAGGGCGTTGACGGCATCCACCGTGGCCCGGGACATCAGGCGGTAGTCCCCGGCGTTGTCCGGCAGGTCCTTGGCCCCGGCCGCGCGCATCCCCGAGTAGAAGAGCCGCGCGGTCAACCGTTTGAAGACCGAGTCGCTGCGCCGGTCGGTGCGCACCCCGTAGACGACGTCCACCTCACCGCCCCTCGCCACCGCCATCATCTCGGTGATCACCTCGGGCGGGTCCTGCAGGTCGGCGTCCAGCGTCACCACCCAGCTGCCCCGGGCCGCCATCAGTCCCGCGGAGATGGCCGCCTGGTGGCCGGCGTTGGCCCGGAGCCGGAGGACCCGCAGCTCGGGCCAGTCGCGGCGGTAGCGTTGGAGCAGCACGGGGGTCTGGTCCCGGGAGCCGTCGTCGACGGCGATGACCTCGTATGACGTGTGGAGACCGTCCAGCACCGGGCGCAGCCGGTCCACGAGGAGAGAGAGGACCTGCTCCTCGTCATACATGGGGATGACGACCGTCAGCTCCGGGTGCATGATGCAACTGTAGGCGGCACGGTAGTCTGACCCCATGACGCATGTGCTGCTCCAGGCTGCCGAGACGGCTCACCACGGCAAGGACCTGCCGTTCGCCCCGTTCTGGTACGGCGTGATCACCCTCGCGATCGCGTTCGTGCTGCTCGGGATCCTGTGGTCATTCCGCAGCAGCCTCGCCCTCGACCCGGTCGAGCACCACCACGACGACCTCGACGGCGGCGCCCCCGACGGGCGCCCGGGCAGCCACCACTGATGCGTCTGGGCGTGATGGGTGGCACCTTCGACCCCATCCACCACGGCCACCTGGTCGCCGCCAGCGAGGCGGCCGCCCTCCTCGACCTCGACGAGGTCGTCTTCGTGCCGACCGGGCAGCCCTACCGCAAGGACGACCGCAAGGTCAGCCCCGCCGAGCACCGCTACCTCATGACGGTGATCGCGACCGCGTCCAACCCGCGGTTCACGGTCTCCCGCGTCGACATCGACCGGGACGGCCCGACCTACACCTACGACACCCTCCGGGACCTGCGCGCGCAGCGCCCCGAGGACGACCTCTACTTCATCACCGGCGCCGACGCCCTGGCCCAGATCCTGTCCTGGAAGGACGCGGACAAGATGTTCGAGCTGGCGCACTTCGTCGGCGTCACCCGACCCGGGCACGAGCTGACCGACGACGGACTGCCGCAGGACCGGGTCACCCTGCTCAACGTCCCCGCGATGGCGATCAGCTCGACCGACTGCCGCGAGCGCACCGAGCAGGGCGAGCCGGTCTGGTATCTCGTGCCCGACGGCGTCGTGCAGTACATCGGTAAGTACCACCTCTACAAGGAGCAGTGAGTGGCTGCGACACAACGCGCCCTGGATCTTGCACGTGCCGCGGCCCATGCCGCACAGGAGAAGCTGGCCGAGGAGGTCATCGGGCTCGACGTCAGCGGCCAGCTGGCCCTCACCGACGTCTTCGTCATCGCCTCCGCGCCGGCTGAGCGCCAGGTCGCCTCGATCGTCGACGCCGTCGAGGAGCGCCTGCTCGAGCTCGGCGCCAAGACGCTGCGCCGGGAGGGCCAGCGGGAGGGACGCTGGGTGCTGATGGACTTCGGCGACATCGTGGTGCACGTGATGCACACCGAGGACCGCGAGTTCTACGACCTCGAGCGGTTGTGGAAGGACTGCCCGGTCATCACTCTCCCCGAGGCCTGAGCGGTGCGGCGGCTGATCGTCTGGCGGCACGGGGAGACCGAGCACAACGTCGGCGGGATCTGGCAGGGGCAGCTCGACACCGACCTGTCGCCGCGGGGCGTCGAGCAGTCACGGGTGGCTGCCGCGGCACTGGCCGGCCTCGGACCGACCCGCATCATCTCCAGCGACCTGCGCCGGGCGGCGCACACGGCCGCCGCGCTCGGCGCGGCGACCGAACTGCCCGTTTCGTATGACGAGCGGTTCCGTGAGATCCACGTCGGCACCTGGCAGGGGATGAGCCAGGGCGACGTCGCCGAGCAGTATCCCGAGGCCATGGACGCCCTGTCCCGAGGCGAGGACATCGTGCGCGGGGACCACGGTGAGTCCGTGGCCCACGTGGAGGAGCGGGTCCTCGGCGCCGCTCAGCACGCCCTCGCCGATCTGCCGCCGGAGGGCGTGCTCGTCGTGGCCACGCACGGGGTCGCCGGTCGGGCCCTCGTCGCCGCGCTGATCGGCCTGCCGCAGCGCCAGGCATGGCTGTCGATGGGCGGCCTGCGCAACTGCCACTGGGCCGAGCTCGCAGAGCACCGGACGGGCTGGCGGATGCTCACCTGGAACGCCGGGGTGACCGACTCGGTGGTCTCCACCAGCGACCGCTGAGGCCGCGTCCATCCTGCCCGTTGCGTGAGCGAGCACACGCCCTGCGCGGGTGTCGCGGATTTGGTGGAACGGGGGGCGATATGGGTAAACTTCTGGGGTTCCGCAAGGGGCTGTGGCGCAGCTGGTAGCGCACCTCCATGGCATGGAGGGGGTCAGGGGTTCGAGTCCCCTCAGCTCCACCGAGCAGAACCGTTGGGCCCGGGTCAGACGACCCGGGCCCTTCGTCGTAACCAGACCCCAAGACACCTATCCGCGGGCCCGGCGAGCCACGATCTCGCAGTGCGGCAGTCGCGTCAGGCGGTCTCCCAGGTGATGCCGTCGGGGTCGGTGAACGCTCCGCCGTCGCTCGCGACCACGAGCCGGTGCGAGCCCGTGCCCTCGGGGTCGACGCCGGCGACCTTGGCCAGGGCGCCACGCTTGGTGAGGGAGAGCGCGACCGGACCGGACATCGCGAACTCGACGTACTTACGGCCGAAGCTCTTGCCCACCTCCAGGCCCTGCTCGACGTAGAAGTCCTTGGTCGCCGCGACGTCCGTGACGCCCAGCTGGAGCACGACCTCGTCGATCGTCCGGGCCGGGGGACCGGCGTCCTTCTTGGAGGAGGACGCCAGCGTCACGATGGTCCCGTCGGGGGCACGCAGCGCACCCCCGTATCCCCAGAGCGACTTTGTCGGGGGCTTGAGCACCGTGGCTCCGGCGTCGACCGCGGCGTCCACCAGGGCGTTGACGTTCGCCGGTTGGGCGGCGACCAGGGAGAGGGTCCAACCCCGGAAGCCGCTGGTCGGCTCGGTCGAGGGCCGCAACCGGACGTGCTCGTCCAGGCCGAGGGCCGTGTAGAGAGGCTGCGCCGCCGCGGGGTCGTCTACTTCGAGGGTCAGGAACTGGATGGAAACCATGCTCCCGAGCCTAGGGATCCTCGGTGGCCGACGCTTCTTCGATCCTGACCCTCGCGGGCGACCCGCTTCACCACCGGTCGATCTCCCTGGGCCACCACCCTCCGACCTTCCTGGGCCTCTCTCCGACCTCGCCCCGGGCCGCCGGCGATGACATGCTCGAGGGACGCCATCGGAGGAGGCATGGCATGAGCGCCAAGGACACCAAGACGCCCCGAAGCACCGAGCCGAAGCTGCTGTCGGGAGGCAACCCGCAGATCCCCAAGGGGGAGGGGGACGAACCCGTGCAGGCCTATATCGCCGCGATGCCGGGCTGGAAACGCGGATTGGGCGAGAAGCTCGACCGACTGATCGTCGACACCGTCCCGGACGTGCACAAGGCGGTGAAGTGGAACCAGCCGTTCTACGGTGATGGCCCGGACAGCTGGTTCCTCACCTTCCGGTGCTTCACGAAGTACGTGAAGGTCACCTTCTTCCGCGGCACGTCCCTGGACCCGCAGCCTCCGGGGGCCTCCAAGCACCCGGAGCAGCGCCACCTGGACCTCCACGAGGACGACCCGGTCGACGAGCAATTGACCTCATGGATCAGGCAGGCCAGCCAGCTGCCCGGCGAGAAGCACTGACTCCCGGGCGAGCAGCGCCTGCCACCTCACGCTCGTAGGTGCCCCTTCGGTCGGTGCGAGCAAAACCGCCTCGGTGTCACGTCCTGGCGCTCGCACCGACGGCGTGTCGCTCGCACCGAGCAGGTCCCGGTGCGAACGTCGTCGGTGCGTGACCCCGCGGAGGCACCCGCCCTCTGGGTGCACGCCCGGACCTTCCCTCTGGGTGCACGCCCGGAGCCGTGGGCCTCACGACGCCCAGACGCCGGAGGTGCCGCGTCGGTGGGAGCCGACGAGGTGCGTGTCCACGATGCCCACAGCCTCCATGAGCGCGAACATCGTGGTCGGCCCGACGAAGG
>JAAYYA010000518.1 GCA_012515595.1 Actinomycetales bacterium | reverse complement strand
GTGTCGGAGGAGGCGAAGGCGGCGCTGCGCAAGCTCGTCCAGGCGCTGCCGCACACCTTCCGCACGCAGGCGCGGGCGGCGGCGAGCGCGACCCTGGTCGACCCCACGCGCTGGGGGGAGGTCGAGCGTCAGCCACCCGCGGTGCTGGAGGTCCTGCGCTCGGCGGTGGTCCGGTCGCTGCGGGTGGACCTGGACTACCGCAACGCGCGGGGCGAGCGAACCACCCGGCGGGTCGACCCCTGGGGCGTCGTGGACAAGGACGACACCTGGTATCTCCTGGCCGGCACACCCCGCGGCCAGCGCACCTTCCGGGTGGAGCGGGTGCTCTCCGCCGAGCTCACCGACGAGGTCTTCGCGCGGCCGGACGACCTCGTGCTCCAGACCGCCTGGGACCAGGTCGTGCGCGAGGTCGAGGAACGGCGCTCGCGGACCTGGACGACGGTGCTGGTTGAGGGACGGTTCTCCGACATCCTGGCCCACCAGTTCGGACGGCACGTGACGCGGCGCGGGGACGCCGCCGACGGTCGGGTGCGCCTGCGCCTCGGGGCACCCACCGCCCTTGACCTGGCCCGCAACCTGGCCGGCTGGGGCGGCCTCGTGGAGGTGCTCGACCCGCCCGAGGTCCGCGACCAGCTCGCCCGGATCGGGGCCGAGCTGACCACCTCGTATGCCGAGGGGTCACCTTCCCTGCCGGCTCCCGTCGGACGTCGGCCGGCTGGGAGGGGGTAGGTCGTGCCCTCCACGGTTCGCCTCACCCGCCGCACGGCGCTCCGGGCCGGGCTCGTCGCGCTCGCGGGTGCGACCGCCGGGTCGGGGTGCCAGTCGCCGGCGGCGTCACGGGCACCGCTGCGGGAGGGGAGGCTGACGACGGAGTACTGGCCCGGCTACCAACCACGGTGGCAGCTCGCGCTGCCCGAGGGCGCCACCGCGACGGTCCTCGCCCTGCACGGCTACGGCGGGGACGCCGGCTCCTGGTTCGAGCCGCCGGTCGCCCAGGCCGTCGCGCAGCGGCTCGGGGTCGCGGTGGCCGCCGTGGACGGGGGCAACGGCTACTGGCACGAGCGGGCCGACGGCACCGACACCGGAACGATGGTGCTGGAGGACCTGCTGCCGACCCTGGAGAAGGCGGGGGCCCCGGTCGGACGCGTGGGGCTGACCGGCTTCTCGATGGGTGGCTACGGCGCCCTGCTGCTGGCCTGCCGGTTGCCTACGGAGCGGGTCCTGGGCGTCGCAGCGGTGAGTGCGGCCCTGTTCTTCACCGCGGACGAGGCCGCGATCGGCGCCTTCGACGGAGAGGTCGACTTCGCCCGGCACGACATCTTCGACCGGGTCGAGACCTTGCGGAAGGTGCCCGTCTGGCTGGCCTGCGGCGACGACGACAGCTTCGCGGCGACCAACCGGGCGCTCGCGCAGCAGCTCCCGGATGCCGTGACCGAGTTCGACGCGGGCGGGCACACGCGGGCCTACCTCGATGCCCACTGGCAGCGGGGGATGGGGTTCCTGCGGGACCAGCTCCCGGCCAGGTGAGCACAGGATCGCCGGCTGTCTAGCACCTGGGTGAGAGTCCGGCATACTTCCTGATCGGCAACACGATGGGGCTGTATGCCGAAATCTCAGGTTTGTCGTAGATGTCCGGATACGCTCCGATCGTGGATCCGATCCGTAACCCCTACGCCCCCGGCGCCGGCCAGCGCCCGCCCGAGCTCGCCGGTCGCGACGAGCAGCTGGAGCGCTTCCAGGTCGTGCTGGAACGGATCCGGCGGGGCCGCCCCGAGCGGTCGATGATTTTGACCGGGCTGCGTGGCGTCGGCAAGACGGTGCTGCTCAACGCGCTGCGCTCGACGGCGGTGCGCGCCCGGTGGGGGACCGGCAAGTATGAGGCGCGCCCCGACCAGGGGATGCGGCGCCCGATGGCCGCTGCCCTGCACGTGGCGGTGCGCGAGCTGGGGCATCCCCAGGGCGATGAGGTCGACCACGTGCTCGGGGTCATCAAGGCCTTCGCACAGAAGGACCAGCCCGGGGCCAAGCTGCGCGACCGGTGGAACCCCGGCATCGACGTGGCGGCCGTCACCGGCCGGGCCGACTCCGGGGACATCGAGATCGACCTGGTCGAGCTGTTCACCGACGTCGGCGGGCTGGCCGCGGACGTCGGCAAGGGTGTGGCGATCTTCATCGACGAGATGCAGGACCTGGCGGACGAGGACGTCTCGGCGATCTGCGCCGCCTGCCACGAGCTGTCCCAGTCCGCGCTGCCGGTGATCGTCGTCGGCGCCGGCCTGCCCCACCTGCCCGCCGTGCTCTCGGCGAGCAAGTCCTACTCCGAGCGGCTCTTCCGCTACACCCGGATCGACCGGCTGGACCGGGCCAACGCGGACCAGGCGCTGCGGATGCCGGCCCAGGACGAGGACGCCGACTTCACCCCGGAGGCGCTGGACGCGCTGTATGCCGCGACCGGCGGCTACCCCTACTTCATCCAGGCCTACGGCAAGGCGGTCTGGGACCACGCGCCGACCTCGCCGATCACCGACGAGGACGTGCGGGTTGCCTCACCCGAGGCGGAGGAGGAGCTGGCCGTCGGCTTCTTCGGGTCCCGCTACGAGCGGGCCACGCCGGGGGAGCGGGAGTACCTGCGGGCGATGGCCGACCTGGGCGCCCAGGCCCGGGTCGAGGACCCCGAGGCCGTGGACGCCATCGAGTCCGTGCCGACCGCCGACGTCGCCGCCCACCTGGACCGGAAGCCCCAGTCGCTGTCGCCCGCGCGGGACGCGCTCCTGAAGAAGGGGCTGATCTACTCGGGGGAGCGGGGCCGGATCGCCTTCACCGTCCCGCACTTCGGACGGTACCTGCGCGCGCAGGCCTGAGGGCGTGTCTGTCAGCAGCGAGCGATTTCGAGATTTGTCCGAGAGCATGAGACTGCGTGAGATGGATCGGCACTTCAGCGGGGGGATTTTGAGACGGGACCGACCGCTCACACCCCCATCTGACGGTTGATCGTCACTCATCCGCCCCTGTCTTCAGTGCTCGGGCCGGACCCCGCAACCGGAAACGCCCAGGCGACCATCAGCGGGAACTCCTCCCGCCAGAACGGGCCACCGTGGTCACCTGCCCGCTCGGCCCAGATGACCTCTGTCCCGCCCGCGCACAGCGCGTCCACCCACTTCGGCACCCCACGGCGCGATCAGCTGTCCGTCCCCGGCATAGACGACGGCCTCGGGCGGCTCCGAGGGCAGGTAGACCGTGACTCCCCGCCCGCCGTCGAAGTCGAAGACCTCCGAGACCAACTCGCCCATCTATCGAGTATGTCGCGGGCCGGCTCCGCCGCGAAGGGTGCAGGAGCAGCCCACTCAGTCGAGATCGGGCCAGTCGCTGGTGAGGTAGGCCTCCACGGCGCGGTGGCGGAAGGTGTAGGGCTTGCCGCGGGAGATGATTCCGCGCACGGCGTCAAGGCGCTGCGAGGTGGGGCCAGCGTCTGTGGGCTTGGCCAGGCCCAGGGCGTCGGCAATTCGCGTGAGGGTGCGCGCGCTCGGCGGCAGTCCGGCCATGGTCCGGAGGAAGTCACTCTCCCGGCCTGGTAGCCGCTCGAGGATCCGCTCCACGTGAGAGGCGGCTTCGGCTCG
>JAAYYA010000517.1 GCA_012515595.1 Actinomycetales bacterium | reverse complement strand
TGCTGGCGCTCTTCGTGCTCGCGGCGGGTCTGTCCATCCTGGAGACCTCCGCCAACCCCTTCGTCATCGGCATGGGCGAGGAGGCCAGTGCCACCCAGCGGCTCAACCTCGCGCAGTCCTTCAACCCTGTCGGCGCCAACGTCGGTGTGCTGATGGGCGCCATCCTCATCCTGCCGAGCCTGACGCCGGAGGAGAGCAAGACCATCATGAGCGAGGACGAGCTCCTCGCCGCCACGGAGTCCGACCTGGGGTTGGTGCTGCAGCCCTACCTCGTGATCGCCGGGATCCTGGTGCTCATCTGGCTGCTCATCGCCTTCCGCAAGATGGAGCTGCCCAGCGCGCCGACGCCGGTCGACCTGACCTCGGGCCGCGGTGGCACACTGGCCCGGCTGTGGGCTAACCGGCACTACCGCTACGGCGTGATGGCCCAGTTCTTCAACGTCGCGGCCCAGACGTGCACCTGGACCTTCACCATCCTGTATGCCCAGGACGTCGTCGGAACCTCGCCCGGCGAGGCCGGCTGGTGGCTGCAGGCGAGCCTGGTCCTCTTCCTGATCTCGCGCTTCGTGATGACCTACCTGCTGGGGATCTTCCGGCCGGCCTTGCTGCTGCTGGTCATGGCGGTCTTCGGCGTGGTCTGTTGCCTGACCTCCATCTTCGTCCTCAACGTCGTCGGGTTGATCGCCGTGGTGGCCATCTCGGCCTCGTTGTCGCTAATGTTTCCGACCATCTATGGCCTCTCGCTGCAGGGGTTGGGCCCGGACGCAAAGTTCGGTTCGGCCGGTCTGGTCATGGCCATCCTCGGCGGTGCGCTGGTGCCGATAGTGCACGCGGCCGTGATGGATGCGGCCGGATCGGCGCTGGGCTACATCGTGCCGGGTATCTGCCTGGCGGCGGTCGCGGCATACGCCCTGTTCGTGTTGAAGCACACCCGTCCGGCGGTCGGCGCCGCGTCGGCGCGGGCCTGAGGGGTGGCGATCGGTATGCACACTCGGACGTGGATCATGGTGGGCGCGGTGCTCTCCGGCCTCACCCTGGCGGGTTGCGCCGGTGAGGAGCAGGAGCCGGTCTCGGTGGGGCTGATCACGAAGCAGGAGGAGAACCCCTACTGGGTCTCGATGAGGGACGTCGCGCAGAAGACCGCCGACGAGCTGGACGTCGATCTGGTCACGGCCACCGGCACCAGCGACACCGACGTCGCATCGCAAGAGGCGGCACTAGCCGACATGGTCGAAGAGGGCGTGGACGGCATCCTGATCGCGCCGACCGACCCGGTGGCCCTGCTGCCGGCGATCCAGGAGGCACGGGACGCCGGGGTGGTGGTGATCGCGTTGGACACCCCGGTCCATCCGCCGGAGGCGGTGGATGCCTTCTTCGCCACGGACAACGAGGCGGCGGGCCGTTTGATCGGGGAGTATGCCGCCGCGAAGGCCGATGACCTGAGGCTGGATCCGCAGGTGGCCATGCTCAACCTCTCCGGAAACATCAGCTCCGG
The DNA here is from genome assembly GCA_012515595.1 of Actinomycetales bacterium. Lineage (GTDB taxonomy): Bacteria > Actinomycetota > Actinomycetes > Actinomycetales > Dermatophilaceae > Ornithinicoccus. The sequence continues at coordinate 3,412 of JAAYYA010000517.1, read as the reverse complement.
GGAGCTGCGGCGGATGGGGTTCCTCGAGGGCTTCGGACTGACTGAGGACGATCCGGCGATCGTGGCCTCGGTCGACACCCGGGGTGACCGGGACAATGCCGCGGTCGTGATGAACCAGGTGCTCGCCGAGCATCCGGACATCAACGTGGTCTACACCGTGAACGAGCCGGCCGCGCTCGGAGCCCTCGCCGCGCTCGAAGATGCCGACGTCGACCTGGACGAGGTGGTCCTGGTCTCGGTGGACGGTGGATGCCGCGCGATGCGCGAGGCCGTGCGGCCCGGGGACATCGACGCCACGGCGATGCAGTATCCGCAGAACATGGCCCGTGAGGGTGTCCGGGCGATCGCTGCGGCGGTACGAGAGGGCGAGGCGCCCATGGGATTCCTGGACACGGGGACCGAGCTGGTCAGCGACGACCCGATGGACGGGGTGGAGTCGCGGCGCGTGGAGTTCGGGATTCGGACCTGCTGGGGTAGCTGATCCGGTGACTGACCAGGTTGCCGAGCCTCGCTCAGCGCCTGTCAGTCACGCTCAGCGTTGGTGAGCCTGGCGGGCCACTCGACGATGGTGGCGCCACGGGTGGCCGGGAAGGCCATGGTGTCGCGGGGGAAACTGGTCAGGAGGCGGTACATGAATTGGGCCATGTCTCCATGGTCGCGGAACGTCACTCATACTTCCAATGCCATCTAGATATGCGACCCATACGCTCATGTCATAGATGTGAAGACTGCGACGCTGCGGAGGTTCCAACTCGTCGCCGATGGTGTGACGGTGACCGAGGTGAGCGAGATCGAGGCGATCTCGCAGCCTGCGGTGTCCCGGGCCATGCGACGGCTCGAGCTGGAGGTGGGGACACCCTTGTTGCGACGTGAGGGGCGGGTGCTGCCGCTGATGCACGCCGGGTCGGCGTTCAAGGCGCATGTGGACGCGGTTCTGCATCACCTCGACGACGGTATCGCGGCTGTGCAGCAGATCTTGGACCCCGAGCAGAGCACGGTGACCATTTCTTTCCAACCATCCTTCGGCACCTGGCTGGTCCCGGACTTGGTCAGCAGCTTTCACGCCGAGCATCCGCAGATCCGCCTCGACCTGCGCACGAAGTCGGACGAGACCATGCCTGAGGTCGGGCCTCGCAGCGACGTCGACGTCGAGTTGGCCACTTGCGACCACGTCAAGGCCCCGAACATCCTCAGTGGAGGGTCCTGACAGTGGAGCCCCTGCGCCTGCTGGTCGGGCCTGGTCACCGCCTCGGCGGCACAGAAGAGGTCGCGCTGAGCCAGGTCGCCGAGGAGCCGTTCGTCATGATCAAGCCGACCTCGTTGCTGCGCCGGCAGTGCGAACAGATGTGCGTCGAGGCGCAGTTCGAGCCGTACGTCGCTTTCGTCGCCGATGACCTCCCCACCCTGCGGGGATATGTCGCAGCGGGCCTGGACGTGGCCATCGCACCCGCCCTGTGGGGTGGGTCGGTCGCGGCACCCGTGGCGGGTCTGCACGTGCTGGCGCTGACGGACCGGAGCGCGACACGGGAGGTGGGGCTGAACTGGGCCCCGCAGCGGCGCATGCTCCCGGCGGCCCGACTGTTCCGAGACTACGTGCTGGACCGTGCGCGCGCCGGGAAGCTCCCGCGGCCGGTGTGAGGTGGGAAGCGCTTCGACGGGGAGCCCTTGCAGTCGACAGACAGACTGAAGCAGACCGCCGCCAGGCCGGACTGTCAGCAGAGCTGAGGAGAGCCTCCTGGAGCAGGGGGTCTGGACCGGCCGAACACCAGACGCGAGTCGCGATTGGTCGGCACCCGCGGCTCAGCTGGGCCAGAATGACGGTATGGATGGACGAGCAGTCGTTGTCGGCGAGGCGCTCATCGATGTGGTCCAGCAGGGATCGGTCACCGAAGAGCACGCTGGAGGCAGTGCTCTGAACGTGGCTGTTGCTCTGGGACGGTTGGATCGCCCGGTGGACTTCTTGACCCGGATGGGTGAGGACGACCGAGGAGCGGTGCTGCGTGAGCATCTGCGTGCCTCCGGCGTGGACCTGCTCCCAGAGTCGGTGGTGCCGTCAAGCCCGACGTCAACGGCCGTCGCAACACTGGACACGCAGGGTGTCGCCTCATACCAGTTCAACCTGGACTGGGACGTGGCGATCGAGGCGGCCCCGATGACGCCGCTGGTCGTCCACGCCAGCTCGATGGGGACCGTGATGCCGCCCGGTGGTGCGAAGGTCGCCGACTACATGCAACGGGCCCGAGACCTAGCCACCATCAGCTATGACCCGAACACCAGAGCCGGGATCATGGGACCGGTCGATCGGGTTCGTCCCCTGGTGGAGCGACTGGTCGGGCTGTCCGACGTCGTCAAGGCCTCGACCGAGGACATCGCCTGGCTCTACCCGGGCTCGTCAGCCGAGGAGGTCGTCCGCCGGTGGTCGCAGGCGGGCCCGTGTCTAGTGGTCGTGACCGACGGTGAGAACGGAGCACTGGCCGCGACCAGGCAGACTCTGCTGCAGGTGCCCGCTGAGCCGGCCACCGTGGTGGACACGATCGGGGCCGGTGACACCTTCTCCGCTGGTCTCATCGACGGGCTCTGGGCACAGAACCTGCTGAGTACCCACCGACGGGCGCAGCTCGCCGCGCTGTCGCGGGACGACGCTGCGCGGTTGCTGGTGCACGCAGGGCGCGCAGCGGCGATCACCGTCTCCCGCCCAGGGGCGCGGCCTCCCACCCGACAGGAGATGCTCGAGGCCTATGGCGCCTGAGCCGTCTGGGTCAGTAAGGAGTAGCCAACGCGCCCGTCAGCCGTGAACCGCGGTAGTTGCACCACCTCGGGGGGTCCGTTCTTTGGAGCGGGGGCCCTCGGTTCTCAGCGCGCGACGCCGCTGCGCGGCTCGACGCGCCACCCCTGCCCCCAACGGCCGTCCACGAGCGGGTGCAGGACGTCGTGCAGGTTGACGGCGTTGCAGACGTGGTTGGGGACCACGCGGACCAGGTCACCGAGCGCAAGGTCGCAGCCGTCGGGGAGCTCGGCGACGGCATGGTGCTCGCTGAGCTGCACGATGGTCGCGGCCGGAAAGTCGAGCAAGCGCCCGAAACCGCTGGAGTATGCCGCCCGGTCGGCCCCCAACGCTTTGCTCCCCGAGTCCAGCACGGCCTTACCCTCACTCCGGCCCACCACCCGCGCGACGCACCAGAGGGCGACATCGTCGAAGGTTGCGGTGCCCAGCTCCACCTGCTGAGCGTCGTTGAAGACGTAGACGCCCGGGGGGCGCCTCGGTCAGTGGGTCGGCGGTCATGGCGGCGACCGTCGGCGTGGACCCACCGCTCACCTCGATCCTCTTGCCGGTGACGCGCGCGATCTCCGTCGCCGCCTTCCCCAGGACACGGGCCTCGTCGGCGGCCGCTGCTGCTCCACCACCCTGCGC
>JAAYYA010000516.1 GCA_012515595.1 Actinomycetales bacterium | reverse complement strand
GATCGCCCTGGTCCTCGCCGCGGTGGTCGCCGGTCTGGTGGGCCTCGTCGTGGCACCGCTGGCCACCCGGGTGCGCGGCCTCTACCTCGCCGTGCTCACCCTCGGCCTCCTCATGCTCGGCGAGCAGGTCTTCAAGCAGTGGGCGAGCGTCACCGGCGGGTCCGGGGTCGGCCGGGCCGGTGCCCTCCCGGTCCTCTTCGGCAACGACCTCGAGCGGACGTATGCCGTGGGTCCCCTGCTCATCCAGCCCCACGTCTCCCTGTACCTGCTCTGCCTGGTGCTGCTCGTCATACTCGCCGTCGCGGCCCGCAACCTGGCCCGGTCCCGCACCGGACGCGCCTTCGCGGCGGTCCGGGACCGGGACATCGCCGCAGAGATCATGGGGGTCAACCTGCTGCGCACCAAGACGCTGGCGTTCATGCTCTCCAGCGCGTATGCGGGGGTCGCGGGCTGCCTCTACGCCATCCTCATCGGCCGGGTCACCCCGGAGCAGTGGAACATCCTGTTCGCGATCAACCTCCTGGCGATCGTCGTGATCGGTGGCGTGGCCACGATCAGCGGCAGTCTCATCGGTGCGGCCTTCGTCGTGCTGATGCCCCGGCTGCTGGAGTGGCTCGCCCCGTGGCTGCCGTTCGTCTCGACCGGCAGCGGCGGGCTGATCACCATCTTCCAGCTCCAGTCCATCCTCTTCGGCCTGCTCATCGTCCTGTTCCTGATCCTGGAGCCCCGGGGCCTGTTCGGCCTGTGGCACCGCATCCGGACCTACTTCACCACCTGGCCCTTCAGCTACTGACCCACCCACCCCCGCACAAAGGAGTGCACACCATGTCCCACCGCACCACGCCACGGAGGCTGCTGGCCGCAGCAGCCGCGACCGGCCTGATCCTCAGCGCCTGCACCGCCGTCGAGGAGGACCCCACCGAGGAGGAGACCACCGCCCCGGAGGCGCCCGACGAGGGCGAGGAGACGTCCCCCGACGACGGGAGCGACGAGACCGCCGCGGAGACCGAGACCCCGGAGGCCGGCGGCGAGATCACGATCGGCGACGGGGTCACCGAGGAGGCCTGTCCCGAGGCCGTCAACCCGGACAACGGCTGCATCTACCTCGGCGTCCTGTCGGACCTGACCGAGGGGCCGTTCGCCGCGCTCGCCGTCCCGATCACCGACGCCCAGCGGGCGTACTGGGCCCAGGTCAACGAGGCCGGCGGCATCGCGGGCTTCGACGTCGACATCGACACCTACACCCGCGACACCAAGTACCAGGCCGCCGAGCACGCCGCGGCCTACCAGCAGATCGAGCCCAACATCCTGGCGATCGCGCAGAGCCTGGGCACGGTGAACACCGAGTCGGTGCTGGACGACATGGACGCCAACGACATCGTCGCGGTGCCCGCCTCCTGGTGGTCCGGCTACGCCTTCTCCGAGAACGACCACGGCCTGATCATGGAGACCGGCTACTCCTACTGCATCGAGGCGATGGTCGGTCTGGACTGGTTCAGCGAGAACCACGGCGAGGTCGGCGCGGTCGCCGCCGTCGGCTACCCCGGCGACTACGGCGGCGACTCCGCCGCAGGGGCGACGCTGTGGGCCGAGGCCAACGGCGTCGAGAACGTCACGGTCATCCCGACCGGCCCCAACCAGATCACCGGCGGCCAGGACGCCGTCGTGTCCGCGGTGATGGCGGCCCAGCCCGACGTCGTGCTGCTGGCCGTCGGCCCGGCCGAGAACGCCGAGATCGTCGGCAAGCTCGCCGCCGGCGGGTTCACCGGACGCTTCCTCGGCTCGCTGCCGACCTGGAACCCGGCCCTGCTGGACAGCGCCGCCGCCCCTGCCCTGATCGGTCTCTACAACCACCTGGCCCCGACCGAGCAGTGGGACGGCACCAGCGCCGGCGTCGAGGCGATGAAGGAGTCGCTGG
>JAAYYA010000515.1 GCA_012515595.1 Actinomycetales bacterium | reverse complement strand
GCAGGTCGAGCAGGGCGGAGCGGTGGTCCGGCCCCAGCAGCCGGTCGTCCATGGTGCGCACCAGGGCCGACAGGTCGAGCTCGCCGAGCAGGTCGTCCAGCTCGCCGACGGGAGTATGCCGTAGCGCCCGCAGGACCCGACCCTCGGCCGCTCGCCTGGTCCAGCCGCGCATCAGACCGGCCACCTGGGTGGCGCGCGCCGAGCGCGGGGTGCGCACGGTGAGCACCCGGGGCTCCACCGCGATGTCGAGCTCGAGCACGTCCGCGTGCGGGTCGCCGTCGATCTGAATGGTTACCGGTGTCTCGCTGAAGATCCGCAGTGCGCGCGCCCGGCGGTAGGACAGACCGGGCACGTCCCTGCGAGAGCCGGTCAGCCCCTTGAGGGCGATCGGCGCCCAGTGCAGCAGGGTCCGGGGCGCCACCTGCACGAGATCCAGCTCACCGTCGTCGACCTCGGCGTCGGCCACCACGGTGATGCCGGCGGGGATCAGCCCGCAGTTGCCGACCAGCAGGCTCCACGCGGAGACGTCCTCGCGAGGCTGACCGTCCACCTCGAGCCGCAGTGGCAGCAGCGGCTTGCCGAGCCGGCGGATCCCTGGCTCGAAGTAGGCCAGCCACCGCACCCACCGCTTGAGGTCCTGCCGAGTGTCGGCGACCGTCGCGGCGTCGTGGCCGACCCCGACCAGCACGAGGAAGTGGTGCGTCGGGGACTCCACCGGCCCCGCCGGCCCCAGCTGCACATAGCGAGCGGTGCCCATGTCCACCACCCGCTGCCCGCCCTGCAGCGCGACCCGCACCATCTCCTGCACCCGGTGCCGCGGCAGCCCCAGGTTGCGGGCGAAGAGGTTCGCGGTGCCCAGCGGCAGGATGCCCAGTGGCACCCCCGTGCCTGCCAGCACACCGGCGACGTTCCGGACCGTGCCGTCACCGCCCCCGACGACGACCAGGTCGGCTCCCTCCGCGAGCGCGGCACGCGCCTGCTCGGCCCCCGGCGAGGTGACCGTCGTGTAGTGCACGAGCGGGTCCGGCCAGCCCAGCCCACGGCATACTCGATGCAGTTCGGCCTGGGCCGCCCAGGCGCGGTCCGCGGCCGGGTTGAGCACCGCGGTGACCTGGGTCATCGCTGCTTAGTCGCGCAGTCGCTCGGTGAGCGAGGTGGCGATCGTGTCCGGCGTCAGCCCGATCCGCTCGAGGACCTGACCGCGGGAGCCGTGGTCCAGGAACTGCTTGGGTATGCCGTAGGTCCAGACCGGGAGCGGGTTGCCCGACCCGCGGACCCGGGCGGCGATCGCCGAGCCGATGCCGGTGTCGACCAGGTTGTCCTCGATGACGGCCACCGCCGGAGCGCTGCCGATCAGTTCCAGGAGGTCGTCGCTGACGGGGAGCACCCAGCGGGGGTCGACGACCTTGGTCGAGATCCCCTGGGCGCCGAGCTTCTCGGCGACGGCCAGCGCGACGCCGGACATGGCACCGACCGAGACGAGCAGCAGGTCGGGGTGCTCGCTCT
>JAAYYA010000514.1 GCA_012515595.1 Actinomycetales bacterium | reverse complement strand
TAGATCGACTGGTCGGCGTCGCCCACGACGCACAGCTCGGCCGGGGGCACCTCCTCGCCCTCGGTGCCGACCAGCTCGCGGACCAGGGTGTACTGCGCGTGGTTGGTGTCCTGATACTCGTCCACGAGGACGTGCCGGAACCGACGCCGGTAGTGCTCCCGCACGGCCGGGAAGGCCTGCAGGATGTTGACCGTCATCGAGATGATGTCGTCGAAGTCGAGCGCGTTGGCCTGCCGCAGCCGCCGCTGGTAGTCGGTGTAGGCCGCCGCCACGTGCGCCTCGTAGGGGTTGTTGCCCACCTGCGCGGCGAAGGTCTCCTCGTCGATCAGCTCGTTCTTGGCCGCCGACACCTTGTGGCAGAACACCCGTGCCGGATAGCGCTTGGGGTCCAGGTCCAGGTCGCGGATCACCATCGCCATCAGCCGCTGGCTGTCGGCGGCGTCGTAGATCGAGAAGGTCGACTTCAGCCCCACCGTGGCGGCCTCGCGGCGCAAGATCCGGACGCACGCGGAGTGGAAGGTGGAGACCCACATCGCCTTGGCGCGAGGTCCGATCAGCGACTCGACCCGCTCCCGCATCTCGGCCGCGGCCTTGTTGGTGAAGGTGATGGCCAGGACCTGGCCCGGCTGGACCCCCCGCTGGGCCAGCAGGTAGGCGATCCGGTGGGTGAGCACCCGGGTCTTGCCCGACCCCGCGCCCGCCACGATCAGCAACGGGCTGCCCTCGTGGACGACCGCCTCGCGCTGCGGACCGTTCAACCCCTCCAGGAGCGCCTCGGGGTCCGCCGACGCCGCGGCCGCGGGCTCCTGCGCGAACTCCGGCGCGGGCTCCTCCTCCAGCGCCCACAGCGGCACGCCCGCGTGGTCCACCGGCACGCTCCCGCTGGCCTGTGCGGGGGTCATCGGAGGCAGCGGGACGTTGTCGAAGAGCGTGCTCATGGTGGCGCTCAGTCTAGGTCGCCGGTCCGACAGCCGATCGGGTTATCCACCGACGTACCCTGGTGCGCGTGATCCGCGAAGCGACCGAGCAGGACATTCCTGCCATTCTCGCCCTGGTGCAGGAGCTGGCCGACTACGAGAAGGCGCCGGAGGAGGCCGTCGGCACGGTCGACGCCTACCGCGCCGTGCTCTTCCCCGAGACCGGCTCCCCCACCGCCTGGGCCCACGTCGCCGAAGTGGACGGCCAGGTGGTCGGGATCGCCGTCTGGTTCCTCACCTTCTCCACCTGGACCGGCCGCAACGGCCTCTGGCTGGAGGACCTCTACGTCTCCCCCGCCCACCGGGGCAGCGGCCTGGGCCGCCAGCTCATGGCGACCCTGGCCCGGGTGTGCACCGAGCGCGGCTACCCCCGGATGGAGTGGACCGTCCTCGACTGGAACACCCCGGCGCTCGAGGTCTACCGCCACGTCGGCGCCACGCCCCAGGAGGAGTGGACCACCCAGCGCCTCACCGGCGACGCCCTCGCCGCGCTGGGGGCCGCCGCGCGATGACCGCCCTCCTGTCCACCGCCACCACAGCCCTCCAGGCGGGGACCGCACCAGCCAGCACCACGTCATACCTGGATGGCTGGACGGTCACCCTGCTGCTCACCGGCTTCCTCGCGATGGTGGTGTGCGCCGTCTCTGGGCTGAACGGCCACGGCCCGGGTCGGGTCACCCTGGGCGTCACGGCGCTGCTGCAGCTCGTCGTCGCCGTCGTCTTCGCGGTCTACCTCATCCGCACGTTCAGCGGCGAGCACCCGATCGGGCCTGCGTGGGAGCTGTGGGCCTACCTGGTGACGGTGCTCATGGTGCCGGCCGTCGCGTGGCTGTGGACGCGCAGCGACACCTCCCGCTGGGGCACCTTCGTGCTGGCCCTGGCCGGTTTTGTGGTCGCGGTGATGGGGGCGCGCGCCGCGCAGCTCTGGCACGGGGTCGGGTTCCAGTGACCCGCCAGCAGACGGCCGACACCGGGTCGGTCAACCCGCGCACCTCGGGCCCGGGCCGGTTGATCATCGCCCTGTATGCCGTGTTCGTGGTCGGATCCCTCTCCCGGGCCGGCTTCCAGATCGCCACCAAGTTCGGCGAGGCCCCCCTGGCCTACTCGCTCTCGGCGCTGGC
>JAAYYA010000513.1 GCA_012515595.1 Actinomycetales bacterium | reverse complement strand
TGCGCGACCGGCCGGACCTCATCCTGATCGGCGTCGACCCGTCCAGCGACAAGCTGCTCGTGCTTTCCGGCCGCCAGGAGCAGCCCGAGTCCGCGGCCGGCCTGGTACAGGCGATCACCGCGAGCAGAGAGCCTTGGAGTGCTCAGCCGGTAGGCCCGCCATGATCTGCGGCACAGAGGGCAACAGGGTTATGCTGCTGTAGGCGCGGCCGGCGGCTGAGTCCCGGCCGATCCGGGCAATCAAGGGAAGGAGGGGGGGTTCAATCGGGAAGGCCCAATGGTCTGAAGCCGACGATCGGTGACGTGAGGGTGCTGTCCGGCTTCCACGCCGCCTTGTCGGCCTCGTGACGTCGTCACCGGCCAGATAGTTTCCGCAATCCGCCAAGGATACTCACGCCTCATGTCCCGGCACGGGCGGACAGTGTGGGGACGAGGAAAGAAAGACAAGGGAGAGTCATGAAACGTCAATGGTTCGTTGTGGCTGTGCTCGTCGTAGTCGTTGCGCTGGCGCTGGCAGTGCCGTCATTCGCCGCCCCAAAGCCGCCGTCTGCGCCGAAAGGGCAGGACTACTACGCCGGGTTGGTGACCTTACGTTCGGACGTGCTTAGCCAGAACGGCTTCACCGGTTATACGGTGAGCCATGGCGTGGGCGTTGCAGGTCTATACGAGGTGGTGTTTCCCGCAGACACCTTCACGTACGGCACGGAGAGCGTCGTTCTGCTGGCGCAACCATTGGAACCGTACGTCGGTGGGCAACAGGTTTTTCCAATTTGCCAACCGGGTGTCGTCGATATCGACGGGTCGGTAAGCTTTTCGGTGAATTGGGTCACCTGGAATGGGGCGGCGCTTGTGCCCGCTGAACCCTGGACTTGGTATTTCCACGTGATAGCGTCTCCCTGGGCTCCATAACGGCCCTGGATGACGCTCTAATCTACGAGGGCAAGCATCTGCAGCCAGGGCTGCTGCTCATCGGCATCGACCCGGAAACCCACCAGGTACTGGTGTGGTCGGGGAGGCAAGCGACGGCAACCGCGGCTGCCGACCTGTTGCAGATGATCGCCGGAGGCCGGGCGGGGGTTGAGGCCCCCGCCTACTGCTGAGTTCCAGGGCCATCCAAGGGAGGACACGATGAGAACCGTCACAGTTCGTTTGGGGAGCATGTCCTTGATTTTTTTGATCGCCTGCCTGCTGGCGCTGCTCGCGCCCGCGGCCACCTTTGCGCAAGACCCCGTGTACACTTTGACCATCAGCGGGGGCGATAACCAGAGCGCCCCGATCGCCAGCGCCTTTACCGACCCCCTCCAGGTGACCGTGACCGACGAGTCTGGCGTGGGCGTCGCAGGGGTCGTCGTCACCTTCAACCTGCCCGCCACCGGCCCGGGCCTCTACCGGGTCCCCTACGCGACCAGCTTTACGCTCACCACGGACGCCAACGGGGCGGCCAGCGTGAGCGTGACCGCCAACTCGTGGGCGGGCGGACCGTACGAGGTGACGGCCGGCATCGAGGGCCAGAGCGTGACCTTCCACCTGACCAACGCGCCGGCAGCCGACCCGAACGCGCTGGCCCCCCACTGGATGGCCGACCCGCTCGACCCGGGCCAGCCCGCGCCCGCGGCGGACACCCCGCCCGAGACGGCCGTGCCCGGCTGGTGGTGGCGCGACACGACCCACCAGAACGCCCTGTCGCAGCACACCGCCGACCAGTTCACCGGCCAGGTCATCCAAGTCTACGCCGACCCGGCCCGCTCGCTCAGCGTCTGGGTGTACTCGTCACGGGTCGGGTCGAACGTCACCGTCATCATGACGGCACACAACCGCATCGTCGTCGGCTGCGGGGGTGGCGCAGCCGAGGCGACGCAGGCCAGAACCGCATTCCAGGTCGGGGTTCCGGGGTTTGTCACGAAGGCGGATCAGGGTGTGATTCTGACCGACTCCCGCCCCGACTCGTACTGGGGCTGCAAGAAGTGGAATCCGGTCAGGATCTACGCGAATAGCAGCTTCGAGCGTGAGGTCGCTGACAGCCAGGCCGCCGGCGTCGAGAAGGCGAGGCGCACGGCCTATGCGGATGGGCGCAGCCTGGAGTGGGGGCCGCAGGGAAACGTCGGCTTAGGGTGGGCCCGGAGCTACAATCCGACGGATCCCGCGCTCCGCCCACCCACC
>JAAYYA010000512.1 GCA_012515595.1 Actinomycetales bacterium | reverse complement strand
CCGATGTAGTTGTGGTTGAGCATCCGCGCTTCTTCCTGCGCGAGCACCACCACTCGGCGGGCGCGGTCGGTAAACCGTTCGAACATCGTCACTCCTGACAATCGATCCGGGCAGTCGAGCGCTGGACGAAACGCCCCGCTGCCCTGATGCTACTTGCGTCTGCTGTGCCCAACGCCGTCGTGCGGTGCACTGTTCCACACCCGCAGCGGCAGGTAGCCCCTGTTCGCCCACGGCGTAGCCCTCACGGCCACCATTCAGGAAGCTGGGCCATAATCACCGCCGCACCACCCCGCAAACGGCTCCCGTGGCCGACTAGGAGTTCCCATGCAGCGTCGCCCCCTCGCACTTCTGTCTCTCGCCGTGCTCGCCCTCGTGCCTCTCAGCGGGTGCACCTCCGGTGACAACGACGACGAGCAGACCACGAGCGCCGCACCGACGACCGAGGGCGCCGCACCCGAGACCGAGGGATGGTTCTGCCGCCTCATCAAGGTCGATGCCGTGGACGCGGCCACCGGCGGGCGGGCGGACGTGGCCCGCGAGTTCGAGTCGCTGAGCACTGAGGACGAGTACCGGTGTGACGTCCTCGTCCCGACCGAGGACGGCGGGAGCGAGGTCGCGATGAGCCTGTCGATGCACCGCAACATCCCTGGCCTGGCCGACGAGCTGCTCGCCGAGGTGATGGCGATGGACGGCGTCGTCGCGGGGCCGGACCACCTGGGGGTGTCCTACATCGCCGACACCCTGGCGGTGTCTGTCGTGCCCTGCAACCCTCGGCCGGCCGGGACCAACTCCGAGAGCCAGGTCCCCTACGTCTTCGTGGCGCGCGCCCAGCTGGACACCGAGGGCCAGGCGACGGCCATGCTGGACGACTCCCTCACGCGCCTCGTGCGCGAGATGGACCAGGGTTATGGCTGCAGCCCGAGCAAGATCCACCCGAGGCCGCCCGGTGACGACGCGGGGAGCACGACCTCCCCCTGACCGATCGTCAGCAAGCCGATCATCGACCGACCGACCGTCACCCGGCCTTCTTGGTCGTCGCCTTCTTCGCCGTCGTCTTCTTGGCGGTCGTCTTCTTTGCCGTGGACTTCTTGGGCGCAGACTTCTTGGCGGTCGTCTTCTTTGGCGTGGACTTCTGGGCCGCGGACTTCTTGGTGCCGGTCTTCTTGGCCGGGGACTTCTTGGTCGTCGTGCTCTCGTCGTCCGACCCGGCGTCCGACGACGAGCCCTCGCCGTCCCCGGACTCGCCGCGCGCCGACTTGGCCCGGTCCACGCTCCGCTGCAGCGCGGCCAGCAGGTCCACGACCTCGCCCGTCTCCTCCTCCTCGGCCTCGGGGGCCTCGGTGACCTCGCCGCCCTCGATCTTGGACCGGACCAGCGCCTCGATCGCGACCTGATAGTCGTCCTCGTGCTCCTCGAGCTCGAAGTCGCCGGCCATCGAGTCGATGAGCATGCGCGCCATCGCGACCTCGGAGTCCTTCGGCTCGGTCACCTCGTCGAGATTGTTGAGCTGCCCGGCGTCGCGGACCTCGTCTGGCCACAGCAGGGTCTGCAGCACGATCGCCTCGTCGATCACCCGCAGCACGGCCATCGTCATCCGGGTCCGCACGGACACCGTGACCACGGCGACCCGCTCGCTCTCGCGCAGCGCCTCCCGGAGCAGACCGTAGGCCTTGGCCCCCATCCCGTCCGGCTCGATGTAGTAGGCCCGGTCGTAAAGGATCGGGTCGATCTGCTCGATCGGCACGAACTTCTCGACCGCGATCTCCTTGCTGGACCGGTTCGGCAGGGAGGCGAAGTCCTCGTCGGTCAGGATGACAGACTTGCCGTCCTCGGTCTCGTACGCCTTGGCGATCTCCTTGTACGGCACCTCCTCGCCGTCTGCCTGGGCCACCCGCTTGTAGCGGATGCGGCTGCCGTCGGACCGCCGCACCTGATGAAAGCTGAGGTCATGGTTCTCGGTCGCGGAGTAGAGCCGGACCGGCACGTTGACCAGCCCGAACGACACAGCACCCTTCCAGATTGCTCGCACTGTTACAGGATGGACCCATGAGACCCATGCTCGCCACCCAGGGACCCTCGTCCCCGGCGGGCTCCGGGGTGCCCCGGGGAGACGGCTGGGCCCACGAGATCAAGTGGGACGGGATCCGGCTGATCGCCCGCGTCCGCTCCGGTTCGCTGCGGCTGACCACCCGCAGCGAGCGTGAGATCACCGTCGCCTTCCCCGAGCTCGCCGGCCTTGCCTCCCTCGGTCATGATCTGGTCCTGGACGGTGAGGCGGTGAGCTTCGTCGACGGTGTCCCCTCCTTCAGCCACCTGGTGGAGCGGGTGCACACCACCTCCGCGGCCAAGGCCAGGTTGCTGGCCGCGAGCCGCCCCACGACATACCTCGCCTTCGACCTGGTGGGGCTGGACGGGCTCGACCTGTCTCCCCTGCCCTGGTCCGCGCGGCGGGCCGCGCTGGAGGACATCCTGCCGGACCGGGCCCGGTGGCAGGTCTCCCCGCAGTATGCCGACGGGCAGGATCTCTTTCGCGCGACCGCCGAGCAGGGGCTGGAGGGGGTGGTGAGCAAGCGGGTCACCAGCACCTACCAGGCGGGGGTGCGCAGTCCCGACTGGCTGAAGTTCCCGCACCGCTCCAGCGAGAGCGTCGTGATCGGTGGTTGGCGTCCGGAGACCGGTCGCCGCAACCGCCTCGGTGCGGTGCTCGTGGGGGCCCCGGTGGCGGGCGGGCTCTCCTTCCGGGGCCGGGTCGGCAGCGGGCTCGCCGGCCGCGCCGGCGAGCGGCTCGCCGAGCTCATCGCCGAGCTGCCGACCGGGCCGTGCCCCTTCGTCGACGAGGTCCCACGTCCGGACCGGGAGGGGGCGACCTGGGTGTCCCCGTCGCTGGTCGTGGACGTCGCCTCGCTCGGCACCACGCCCGGGGGTCGGCTGCGGCAGCCGGCCTACAAGGGCTGGCGCGGCGACCTGACCCCGCAGGATCTCGGCGGCGCGGAGCCAACGCGGACCACGGGCGGTGCCACGTCCGGCGACGACGGGCCGGGGTCCTGATGGCCAGCGGTGAGGTCCAGCACGTCCAGGTCGCCGGACGCACCCTGCGGGTCAGCAGCCTCGACAAGGTGATCTACCCGTCGACCGGCACCACCAAGGGTGAGGTCCTCAACTACTACGTCCAGGTCGCCGACCGGATCCTGCCCCGGCTCGCCGCCCGGCCGGTGACGCGGATCCGCTGGCCCCACGGCGTCGCCGGCGAGAGCTTCTTCGAGAAGAACCTGCCCAGCGGGGCCCCGGAGTGGCTGCCCCGGGTGACGATCGTCGGGCACGGGTCCCGGTCGGGCGGGGCGAGCGTGACCTACCCGCTCGTCGAGGACCTGGCGGGGCTGGTCTACCTGGTCAACCTGGGGTCGCTGGAGCTGCACGTCCCGCAGTGGCAGGTGGATGCCGAGGGCACCCCCCAGCCACCCGACCGCCTGGTGATCGACCTGGACCCCGGCCCCGGGGCCGGGTTGACGGAGTGCGCGCGGGTGGCCCTGCTCGTCGCCGAGCGCCTCTCCGCCGTGGGGCTGACGCCCCAGCCGGTGACCAGCGGCAGCAAGGGCATGCAGCTCTACGCCGAGCTCGACGGCGACCGGTCCTCCGACGAGGTCAGCGCCGTCACCAAGGCCCTCGCCCAGCAGCTCACCGAACAGCACCCCGATCTGGTGCTGTGGCAGATGACAAAAGCCAGGCGGACGGGCAAGGTGTTCCTGGACTGGTCGCAGAACAACGCCGCCAAGACGACGATCTGCCCCTACTCCCTCCGGGGGCGCGAGCGTCCGCACGTCGCCGCACCGCGCACCTGGGCGGAGGTGGAGGCGGGCGCCACCAGCGGCGACCCCCTCACCCAGCGCCCCTACGACGAGGTGGTGTGACCACACGGCGAGGTGCTACGACCACACGGCGAGGTGCTGTGACCGCACCGGCTGCGTGCCGTCTCGGCGGCGCCAACAGGCGAGGGGCCGATACGGACCGGGTGGTCCGCATCGGCCCCTCGGCCGTGACAGCTGCTCAGTGAGCCGCTGCGTAGGCCTCCTGCAGCTCCTTGGAGACGCGGCCGCGGTCGCTGACCTTGAAGCCGTTCTCGCGCCCCCACTCGCGAATCCGCGCCAGGTCGTCGCGGGACCCTGCCGATCCACCGCGTCCCGGACGACGCGTCTGACGGCGTCCACCAGAACGACGGGCCGCGCCGATCCACTGCGCGAAGTCATCACGCAGTTTCGCGGCGTTGGCGTCAGACAGGTCGACTTCGTAGGTCACGCCATCAAGTGCGAACTCGACTGTTTCGGTCGCCTCCCCGCCACTGAGGTCATCCACCAGAATCACCTGTACACGCTGCGCCATGTGTTCTCCTTT
>JAAYYA010000075.1 GCA_012515595.1 Actinomycetales bacterium | reverse complement strand
GTCAACACCACCCTGGACTCCATCGACCTCGGCAAGGTCCACTCCTACAAGGACGGCGTCATCGGCCGGCTCTACAAGGGCCTCCAGGGCCTGGTCGGCTCCGCCGCCATCGAGTATGTCGAGGGGCTGGGTCAGCTGACCTCCCCCACCACGGTGCAGGTCGGGGACCGCACCGTGACCGGCCGCAACGTCGTCCTGGCCACCGGCTCCTACGCCCGCTCCCTGCCCGGCCTGGAGATCGGCGGCCGGATCATCACCTCCGACCAGGCGATGACGCTGGCCGAGCTGCCGCAGCGCGTGGTGGTGCTCGGCGGCGGGGTGATCGGCGTCGAGTTCGCGTCGGTCTTCGCCTCCTTCGGCGCCGAGGTCACCGTGGTCGAGGCCCTGCCGCGGCTCGTGGCCGCCGAGGACGAGGCGGTCTCCAAGACCCTGGAACGGGCCTTCAAGAAGCGCAAGATCACCGTGAAGACGGGGGTCAAGTTCACCGGCGCCACGCAGGACGACCACGGCGTGCGGGTCTCGCTGGAGTCCGGCGACCCGATCGAGGCCGACCTGCTGCTGGTCGCCGTGGGGCGTGGCCCGGTCACCGACGGCCTGGGCTACGAGGAGGCCGGGGTCACCATCGACCGCGGCTTCGTCACCACCGACGACCGGTGTCGCACCGGGGTCGACGGGCTGTATGCCGTGGGAGACATCGTCCCCGGCCTCCAGCTGGCGCACCGCGGCTTCGCCCAGGGCATCTTCGTCGCCGAGCAGATCGCCGGCCTCGAGCCGACCCCGATCGACGAGGCGGGCATCCCGCGCGTCACCTACTGCGACCCCGAGATCGCCTCCGTCGGCCTCACTGAGAGCCAGGCGCGGGAGAAGCACGGCGAGGTGACCACCTACGAGTACAACCTCGGCGGCAACGGCAAGTCCCAGATCCTCGGCACCGCCGGCTTCGTCAAGCTGGTCCGCGCCGAGGGAGGGGCCGTGGTCGGCGTGCACATGGTGGGTGCCAGGATGGGTGAGCAGGTGGGCGAGGCCCAGCTGATCTACAACTGGGAGGCACTGCCGGATGATGTGGCGCAGTTGATCCACGCACACCCCACCCAGAACGAGGCACTGGGCGAGGCCCACCTGGCGCTGGCGGGCAAGCCGCTGCACGCCCATGCCTGACGCCACACCCCACCCCACGTCCTGCCAGACGGCAGGAGAATCCGTAGACTGCAAGGCCCCGGACGAGGAGATCTCGAATGTCTGAACGCGTGACCATGCCGGCCCTGGGTGAGTCCGTCACCGAGGGCACCGTGACCCGCTGGCTGAAGAACGTGGGTGACACGGTCGAGGTCGACGAGCCCCTGCTGGAGGTGTCCACGGACAAGGTCGACACGGAGATCCCCTCGCCGGTCGCCGGGGTGCTCCAGGAGATCCTCGCCGAGGAGGACGACACCGTCGAGGTCGGTGGCGACCTCGCCGTGATCGGCGACGGCTCCGAGGGCGGCGGCTCCGACGGTGGCGGGTCCGAGGCCTCCGCCGAGGAGGCTCCGGCCGAGGAACCGCAGGAGGCTGAAGAAGCACCGGCGCAGGAGGCCCCCGCCGAGGAGACCGAGGAGGCTCCCGCTGAGGAGGCCCCCGCTCCCTCCGCCAGCAGCGGCGGTGACAGCGGAGGTGGCGACAGCGGTGACGGTGGCGACGGGGAGACCGTGACCATGCCCGCGCTGGGGGAGTCGGTCACCGAGGGCACCGTGACCCGTTGGCTGAAGGCCGAGGGCGACGACGTCGAGGTCGACGAGCCCCTGCTGGAGGTCTCCACCGACAAGGTCGACACCGAGATCCCCTCCCCCGTGGCCGGCAAGCTGACCAAGATCCTGGCCCAGGAGGACGAGACCGTCGAGGTCGGCGGCCCGCTGGCCATCGTCGGCGGCTCCGGCGGCGGGTCTGCCCCCGCCGAGCAGGAGTCCGCCGAGCAGGAGTCCGCCCCCGAGCCGAGCGAGGAGACTGCGGACCTCGCCGAGGACGCCCAGCTGCACGAGGAGGCCGCTGCGGAGTCCGCGGAGCAGAGCGAGGCCGAGGCGCCCGCCGCAGAGGCACCGCAGGCCCCAGCCCCCGAGGCACCGAAGGCCGAGGCACCGGCCGCAGAGGCACCGGCCGCCCCGTCGGGCGGCGACGACGTCAGCGCGTACGTCACCCCGCTCGTCCGCAAGCTCGCGGCGCAGCACAAG
>JAAYYA010000511.1 GCA_012515595.1 Actinomycetales bacterium | reverse complement strand
GCACCTCGACCGGCTTGCCGTCCGGGCCGATGACCGTCGTGTGGAGCGACTGGTACATGTTGAACTTCGGCATCGCGATGTAGTCCTTGAACCGGCCGGGCACCGGGTTCCACCGCGCGTGCAGCGCGCCGAGCACCGCGTAGCAGTCCTGCACCGTCTCCACCAGGACCCGCACCGCGACCAGGTCGTAGATCTGCTCGAAGTCCCGGCCCCGGACGATCATCTTCTGGTAGACCGAGTAGTAGTGCTTGGGCCGCCCGGTGACCACGGCCTTGATCCGGGCCTCCTTCAGGTCCTTGCCGATGTCGGCGCGGACCGTGGCGAGGTACTCCTCGCGCGCGGGAGCCCGCTGGGCGACCATCCGCACGATCTCGTCGTAGATCTTGGGGTAGAGCTGGGCGAAGGACAGGTCCTCCAGCTCCCACTTGATCGTGTTCATCCCCAGCCGGTGCGCCAGCGGGGCGTAGATCTCCAGGGTCTCGTTGGCCTTGCGGGCCGCGGACTCCGCCGACACGTAGCGCCAGGTGCGGGCGTTGTGCAGCCGGTCGGCGAGCTTGATGACCAGCACCCGGATGTCGCGCGCCATGGCGACCACCATCTTGCGGACGGTCTCCGCCTGGGCGGCCTCGCCATACTGCACCTTGTCCAGCTTGGTGACGCCGTCGACCATCATGGCGATCTCGTCGCCGAAGTCCTTGCGCAGCTGGTCCAGGGAGTATGTCGTGTCCTCGACCGTGTCGTGCAGCAGCGCGGCCGCGAGGGTCGAGGGAGTCATGCCGAGCTCGGCCAGGATCGTCGCCACGGCGAGGGGGTGGGTGATGTAGGCGTCGCCGCTCTTGCGGACCTGGCCACGGTGGGCCTTCTCGGCGACCTCGTAGGCCCGCTCGATCAGCTCCAGGTCGGCCTTGGGATGGGTGGCCTTGACCGCGCGCAGGAGCGGCTCCAGGACCGGGTTCGACCCGGCCCTGGTCCCTCCCAGGCGGGCCAGCCGGGCGCGGACGCCGTGGCTGGCGTGGGAGGAGGTCGGGGCGACGTCCTCACTCATGGCCCGATTGTAGGCCGCACCACCCGCTGATCGTGCCACGACGCCCGGCGCCGGGACCGGGAGGCCGCTCCGTCGGGTCAGGTGGTCAGCAGCGCGTGCACGGCGGTGCCGTCCAACCGGGAGCGCCCCTGCAGGAAACCCAGCTCCAGGACCACCTCGACGGCGACGACGTCCCCACCGCAGCGGCGGACCAGTTCGACGGCGGCGGCCGCCGTCCCGCCGGTGGCCAGCACGTCGTCGACGACGAGCACGCGCTGGCCGGGTTGCACGGCGTCGGTGTGGATCTCCACGGTCGCCGTGCCGTACTCCAGCGCGTAGGAGACCGCGTGCGTGGCGGCCGGGAGCTTGCCCTGCTTGCGCACCGGGATGAAGCCGACCTCCAGCTCCTGGGCGATCACCGCGCCGAGGATGAACCCGCGCGCCTCGATGCCCAGCACCGCGTCGACGGCCCCGTCGTGCCGTCCCACCACGTCCCGGACCACACGGTCGCGCAGCGGCACGTCCAGCAGCAGCGGGGTGAAGTCCTTGAACAGCACCCCCGGCTCCGGGAAGTCCGGGATGTCGCGCAGGCGGGCGGCGACGTCCCTGGCCAGGTCGGGGTCCTGGGCGTCAGGCGGGTTCTGGGCGCTCCGCACCTCGTCGGTCATGACGGGAGTATGCCGTGGGTCCGGTCAGCGCTTCGACTTCGGCGGCCGCTTGGGCTGGTTGCGCGGTCCGCGGGCCCGCGGGTGCACCTCCCGCGCCCGAGGGTGCACCTCGCGCGGCGCGCTCCCCTGGTCTGCTCCGGTGTCGCCCGCGGCGTCGTCACCGGTCGGCAGGTGGTCGGGCTCGGAGCCGTCCGCCTCCTCGGTGAGCACCGCGACCCCGCCGTCGGCCCCAAGGGTCTCCATCCCGGGGGGCGCGTGGTGGTCGATGGCCTCCATCCCCGGCGGAGCCGACGCGTCCAGTTTGGAGCTGGCCCGGCCCGCCCGCTTGGCGACCTTCTTCTCCAGGGCCTGCACCTCCGGCTCGTTCTCCCGCAGGTGCACCAGCAGCGGGGTGGCGATGAAGATCGAGGAGTAGGTGCCGACCGCCATTCCGATGAACAGGGCGACCGACAGGTCGAGCAGGGTGCCCGGGCCGATGAAGGCGATGCCGAAGAACAGGATCGCGGCCACCGGCAGCAGCGCCACGACGGAGGTGTTGATCGACCGGACCAGGGTCTGGTTGACCGCCAGGTT
>JAAYYA010000510.1 GCA_012515595.1 Actinomycetales bacterium | reverse complement strand
GGGGACGGGGTCGATGAGGTGATGGCCGCGGTGGGTCAGGCTGAGCAGGGTCGCGCCGACCTGTCCCACCTGCGCGGCGTAGTCACCGGCACGCAGGCTGACCACGGTGCCGTGGACTGTCATCGCTTCGTCCTTCCAGGTCTGACGGGGGGTGCTCGCGGGTCGCTCCATCCTCGCGCAGGGTCCCGCGTCGACGTCGGCGGCGCCCCGAGCACACGCTGGAACCGGCCGCAAGGCAACGAATGGCAACTGATAGCCGACCGGTTGCCACCGCCGGTATCAATATGCGATAGGCGGACCCCAACCACCCCCGCCCATCCGTGTTCTTTAAGGAGAAACCCCATGCGGACAACGTCCCGACTCGCGCTCACCGGCATCGCCACGGTCGCGGCCCTCACCCTCGCCGCGTGTGGCGGCAACGGTGACGGGTCCGACTCCACGGCGGGCGGCGGTGACGGCAAGACCCTGAAGCTCGCTCTGAACCAGAACGAGGAGCACCCCTCCTTCACCGCCCTCGAGGCCTTCGGTGAGGAGCTCAGCGAGGCCACCGACGGCCGCTGGGACATCGAGGTGTACCCGAATGCGACCCTCGGAGCCCAGGACGAGACCATCCAGCTGGTCAGCGACGGCGGCGTCGAGCTCTCGATCGTCTCCGCCCCGCAGCTGGAGAACCTGAACGACGACTTCGTCGTCTTCAGCCTCCCGACCGTCTTCACCGACGTCGAGGGCCAGATGGCCGTCATCAACGACCCGGAGGTCGTCGGGGACGTCTACGCCAGCCTCGAGGAGAGCCAGAACTTCTCCGTCATCGGCGGCATCACCCAGGGTGCCCGCAGTTTCTACGTCAAGGACGGCCCCATCGAGACCCCGGCCGACATGGAGGGCAAGAAGATCCGGGTCCAGGAGAGCCCCGTCTTCATCGCCATGATGGAGGCTCTGGGTGCCTCCCCGACGCCGATGGCCTTCGGTGAGGTCTACACCGGCCTGCAGTCCGGCGTCATCGACGGCGCGGAGAACAACGAGGTCTCCTACTTCAGCCAGAAGCACTTCGAGGTGGCCCCGTACTTCTCCTACACCCGCCACCTGGTCGGCGCCGACTTCCTGATCGCCAACACCGGCGTCCTGGACGAGATGTCCGAGGAGGACCGTGCGGCCTTCGACGAGGCCTGGCAGAACACCGCGGACTACCACACCGAGCTCTGGGGTGAGGCCACCGAGGAGGCAATCGCCGAGGCGACAGCCGGCGGTGCGACCTTCTCCGAGGTCGACGCGGACGCGTTCACCGAGGCGCTGTCCCCGCTGATCGACGAGTTCGTCACCACCGACACGCAGCGCGCTCTGTACGACGCCATCAAGGCTGCGACGGAGTAACTCGCCCCGCGCACAGCACAACACCACAACGAGGGGGCGCCGGACGGCCAGCCGTCGGCCGGTGCCCCCTCGTCGTCTCTCCACACGCTCCACCCGACCTCACGACATACTCCACCCCGCGACCGGTAGCCAGGAGGCACCATGAGCACCGACCCCACACCTCCCGGGGGCGACGACGCCCCGGAGCAGGTCCAGTCAGGACAGCCCGTCCGCTGGCAGCCGCTCATGGCCGCCATGCGGGGCGTCCGTGCCGTCGTCGACCGCATCCTCGCCGGGCTGTGCATCGTGATCTTCACGGCCCTGGTCGTCATCGTCGGCTGGCAGGTGTTCACCCGCGAGGTCGTCAACTACTCCGCGCCCTGGACGGAGGAGGCAGCCCGCTACACCTTCGTCGTGCTGGCCCTGGTCGCCGCCGCCTACGTCTTCTCCGAGCGCGGCCACATCGCCGTCGAGATGCTCGTCGAGAAGCTGCCCGAGCGCGGGCAGCTCGTGGCGGGCCTGGTCATCGAGACGATCGTCATCGCCTTCACCCTCTTCACCTTCGTGTGGGGCGGCTGGCGCATCTCCCAGAACGCCTGGGAGCAGAGCCTGTCGACGCTCCCCGTCACGGTCGGCCAGGTCTACCTGGTGATGCCGATCGCCGGGGTGCTGATCGTCTTCTACTCCCTCTACTACGTGCTCGGCATCCTCTCCGGCGCGGAGAAGCCGACCCCCGAGTTCGACGCGGATGCGGAGGCCATCTGACATGGACACCGACGTCCTGATCGCCACGATCGTCCTGATCGGTGGTATGGCCATCTTCATCGCGATGGGCCTGCCCGTCGCCTACGCGATGGGCCTGCCCTCGACCATCGCCATCATCATCCTGCTCGACTACGACAACGCGGCCCTCACCTCGGCCCAGCGGATCCTCGCGGGGAGCAACTCCTTCCCACTGCTGGCCATCCCGTTCTTCATCCTCGCCGGAGGACTGATGAATACCGGAGGGATAGCCCAGCGCCTGATCGACCTGGCGCTGGTGGTCTCCGGACGGCTGCCCGCCTCGCTCGCCCAGACGACCGTCGTGGCCAACACCATGTTCGGCACCGTCTCCGGTGCGTCGGTCGCCGCGGCCGCCGCCGTCGGCACCGTCCTCAACCCGCCGATGCGCCAGGCCGGCTACGACCCCAAGTTCTCGGCCATGGTCAACGCCGTCTCCTCGCCGGCGGGCATGCTCCTGCCGCCCAGCAACACCTTCATCGTCTACTCCCTGGTGTCCGGCTCCTCGATCGCCGCGCTGTTCATGGCCGGCGTCGGACCGGGCCTGCTGTGGGCCCTGGTCTGTGTGATCATGGTGGCGCTCTACGCCCGCAAGCACCCGGAGCTGAAGGGTCAGGGCGAGCGCCCCACCGTCAAGCAGGCCCTCATCGTGTTCCTGCGGGCGCTGCCCGCCCTGCTGATGGTCGTCGTCGTGATCGGCGGCATCCCGGCGGGCATCTTCACCGCGACCGAGTCGGCGGTCATCGCCGTGTTCTACTGTCTCGTGCTCGGCCTGATGCAGCGCACCCTGCCCGTGCGGTCGCTGCCGAGGGTGGTCCTGGAGGCGTCCAAGGTCACCGGCATCATCATGCTGCTGATCGGTATGTCGGGCGTCCTCGGCTGGGTCCTCTCCTTCGCCCAGCTGCCGCAGCTGGTCGCCGAGAGCCTCCTGGACCTGACCACGAGCAAGGTCGCCATCATCCTCATCATCATGGTGGTCCTGCTGCTCGCCGGGACCGTGATGGACCCGACGCCGGCCATCCTGATCTTCACCCCGATCTTCCTGCCGGTCGTCGTTGCCCTGGGGATCAGCCCGATCCACTTCGGCGCGATGATGGTCTTCAACATGTGTCTAGGCAACATCTCCCCGCCGATCGGCAACAACCTCTTCGTCGCCGCCCGCGTCGGCGAGGTGCGGCTGGAGGGCCTGATCTCCAAGCTGTGGCCGTTCTTCTGGGCCCTGGTCATCGCCCTCTTCGTCGTGGCTTTCGTGCCGGCGCTGTCCGAGTGGCTGCCGACAACGCTCGGCTTCATGGACCTGCCGCAGGAGTAACCGACCGAGCGCACCGCGTGGTGCGATCTCGGGTCACCGAGCGCGCCGTGTGGTGCTGTCTCGGGTCACCGAGCGCACGGGTGGCTGAGTCACACGCTGACTCAGCCACCCGTTTGTGTTCTGCCCAGCTGCACCGCCGTGAGCCCGCGATGAGAAGGGGCGCCGTCCGTAGTCTGAGTTGGGTCGGGTCAGCACGCGCCGCAGCAGTCAGGAGAGCAGAGATGAGACCACTTCGATACGCCATCAACGTCACCCTCGACGGCTGCTGTCACCACGAGGCGGGGCTGCCTCCGGACGAGGAGTCGATGCGCTACTGGACCGCCGAGATGGAACGCGCCGACGGCGTGCTCTACGGGCGGGTCACCTACCAGATGATGGAGGAGGCATGGCGACAGCCATCCAGCGGCACCTGGCCCGACTGGATGAGTGAGTGGGACATCCCGTTCGCCGAGGCCATC
>JAAYYA010000509.1 GCA_012515595.1 Actinomycetales bacterium | reverse complement strand
GTGGCCGCCAGGGGTGGTCGGTGGCCGCCATGTTGTCCGGTCCGGCGGCCGGGTGCGTGGCCGCCAGGGGTGGTCGGTGGCCGCCATGTTGTCCGGTCCGGCGGCCGGGTGCGTGGCCGCCAGGGGGTCATCGCTCGAGGGGGGTGTGCGAGATGTCCGCAGCGGGTGGCGGTGTGGCAGGACGGTTGAGTCCGGGCCGAGGCGCGCTCAGCCCCTGGCGCGCGTCGTGCACTGCCGCGCGAGCCGGAACGTGGGGTTCGATGCGCAACTGTTCCATGACGTCGGTTGGGATCGTGACGTTGTGGGTGGCGAGGATGGCGGCCAGGTCCTCGGCTGCGCGGACTTCGCCGGGTCGTTCTCCGGCGACCTCCCGTAGGAGATCGTCGTCGTAGTCCTGGCCGGGTGCTGGTGTCGGCTCGACCTGCGCGAAGTACGTCTGCAGCGGTCGGTCGTAGCCGACGGTCCAGGAGTTGCCGTCGGCGGTGAAGAGGTGCCGGCTCATGAGGTTCTCCAGTTCTGGGGTTGTTGAAGCGCGCGGCAGGGGGCGGTTTCACCCCCTGCCGGCGGGCGAGAGCTACCTCACCCGGAGAGGCTCGCGGTCAAGGTCGCCTTGTTCCGAGGACCCGGCTCTGCGCAGGTGCGGAGCACCTTCCCGGACCACGCTGGTAGCGCGGCCTTGACCGGGAGACCGGGTGTGGTAGCGGAAGGTGAGGGGCGGCACCCGAGGTGATCGGCCTCGCGCGTCACCTGAGGTGAGGGGGCACCTGGGCTCGCGCGGGCCGAACGGGACTGGGCCAACCCCCCTTGGGACCGCCGGCCGGCTGCTGGCCGGCGACGGTCCGAGAAGTGTGCCGCCTGCCCTCCAAGATCAATCCGGAGATGTGGATCTTGAGCCGTAAGAGCGTGAGCAAGATGGAGAGTTAGCATGGCTAACTCTGGTTCGGGCCTGGCGCTGCGCGCCTGGCCCGGCCACACTGGGGTGTGGGTCCCCGCGGTGCGGGGTCGCTGCGCTGAGCCGAAGAGGGAGGTGCGGAAATGACGACGAGCGATGCGGAGGCGCTGGCAGAGGTGACGGCGATCGCTCGTCGGGGTCGTCGTCGCCGTAACGCTTCGCAAGGTGCCCGGTCCTGCAAGACCGAGATCAAGCTGACCCCGGAGGAGCTGGCCGAGTTCCGGGCGCGGGCGGATGAACTGGGGATCACGGTGCCGGCGTACTTCATCCGGATGGCTTCGGTGGGGGGCACGGACGCCGCGGCGGAGTACGAGCAGCTGCGGGACGAGTTGAAGATGGTGCTGCGGTTCCTGGCGGCCGTCTCGACGAACGTGAATCAGCTGGCCCGGCAGGCCAACGCAGCCGCCGCGGGGGTGGAAGGCGTTGTGCCGGTGACCGGGGAGCAGCTGGCTGCGATGTTGGGGGCGTTGGGGCGGTCTCTGGCCGGTGTTGACGCTCTGACCGCCAAGATCAGGCGGGTGGGACGCCGATGATCGTGAAGGTGTCCGCGCAGGGCGGACGGCTGGCCCTGGGCAGCCACATGCCGGGCCTGATCCGGTACCTGGTGGGGCCGGGGCGGGCGAACGAGCACACGGACCCGCATCTGGTCGCGTCCTCGGAGGTCATGGCTCAGGCGTTCGCCGGCAGCGAGTGGGACGCGCGGAAGACCGGTGATCTGGTCCGGGTCCTGGACGGGGACTGGCGTAAGGCACGTCGTGCAGCCGGGTTGCCGGTGGTGGCGATGCAGGACGAGTCGACGGTGCCGGGTCCGGTACGGGCCGCGCACGTGCTGCACGTGTCGCTGTCGTTGCACCGCGACGAGGGCCGGCTGAGCGATGAGCAGTGGGCCGCGATCGCGTCGGACTACGTGGAGGCGATGGGGTTCACGGCGAGCTCAGGGAAGGCCCGGTCCCAGTGGGCGGCGTTCCGGCACGGGCTGAGCCGCCAGGGCAATGACCACATCCATTTGGTGGTGTCGATGGTGCGGGAGGACGGCACCCGGGCCTCGGAGTGGCAGATGTTCGCCCGGTCTCGGCGGGCCGCTGACGAGATCGAGGCGCGGTACGGGCTGCGGCGGGTGAAGGACGACGCCGCAGAGCGAGGCCTGCCCGGGTACACCGGCGCGGAGGCAGCCAAGGCGACGCGGCAGGGGCGGGAAGAGCCTGACCGGTTCCAGGTGGCACGACGGCTGCGGGCAGCCGCCGCGGTCAGCGACGGCGAAGCGGAGTTCGTGCGCTCGGCCCGGATGGCCGGGCTGCTGGTGCGGCCGCGGTTCGCCCCCGGCGGGACCGGCGAGGTGATCGGGTTCGCGGCGGCGATACGGCCGCAGGACGGCCAGTCGCCGGTGTGGTTCGCCGGCGGGACGCTGGACCGCAACCTGGCCCTACCGCGGTTGCGGGAACGCTGGGAGCAGACCGAGGAGGCGACCCAGGAGGCCCTGGGGGAGTGGCGCAAGGCCAACACCGCATGGCAGGTGCGGGCACGGTCCCAGGCCGCGGTGACAGCCCGCGGGCTGGCCGGCCCGGAGTGGACCGAGCTGCCGGGGGTGAACATCCCCTTGGAGGCCGCTCGGGACATCGCCCGGGTCAACCGCCAACTGGCAGAGGTCGAACTGGGCGACCGAGGCGCCTGGACGCGCGCGGCCCAGGAGGCGGCCGGGGTGTTCGCGACCTGGTCGGTGGCCACCGAGGGCGATCGCCCCGGACCGCTGGCCCGGGCCAGCGACGCGCTGGCCCGATCGGCGCAGCCGTGGCGAGGCAGCGCAGAGGCGCCGGTGCTCAAGCCCGGGATGGCCGGCCGGCACCTGCGGCTGCTGACCCGCGCCGGCAGTGACCGGCCCGGGACGGGGTGGACGGCGGTGATGCGTCAGGTCGACGCCACCGTGACCGCGATCCACCAGGCCCACGAGGCCCGCGGCGAGCTCGTGCGCGCCGGCTACATCGCGGCCCAGGCTCAAGAAGGACTGGACGGGATCCGCGCCGAGCTCGCCGCAGGGACTCCGGACCCTGCGATGAGTGCCGGATCCGCGAAGGGGTCGACGCCTGCCGCACCGCGGTGGGTGCGTCAACCCGCTCGCCACCACGACCCGCACCGTCCCGGCCCGGAGTCCGCGCCGGGCAGTCGTGACGGATCGCGTGATCACGGCCGTTGACGGCCTGACGAACGAGGACGGCGTAGGGACAGGAGACCACGATGAGCGAGATGGACGACCTGGGCCGGGAGTTCGACCAGGTGCTGCGCGTGGCGTTGACCGCTGCCGCGCAGGCCGCCGAGCTGGCGGCGCGACGGCGTGCCCAGCAAGAGCGCGCCGCCGCCGCAGCTGCTCGAGCAGATGCGCTGCAACTGCAGCAGCAGCTGGCCGTCGAACGGCAGGCTGCCCGTGCGGTGTACCTGGCGCCAGGGCAGGCGACCTGGTGGGAGAACGCCACCGCACAGGACATCGCCACGGCCTGGCAGACCGCGGCCGCCTGGGCTGGGCAGGACCCACAGGCGGCGGCCGCGCAGCAGGCCATCGCCGAGACGGTTCGTCGTCGGTGGGGAGTCGACATCGACCAACTCGCGGGCTCTTCCGCGCCGG
Source organism: Actinomycetales bacterium (assembly GCA_012515595.1). GTDB lineage: Bacteria > Actinomycetota > Actinomycetes > Actinomycetales > Dermatophilaceae > Ornithinicoccus. The sequence goes on along the minus strand of JAAYYA010000509.1, from coordinate 7,246 downwards.
CCACGCGCCAGCCCGGTCGGACGCAGGACGCGATCGAGGCCGTGGACGACCGGGCGGCGGTGCGAGACCAGGCCAACGAGGCCCTCGCTGTCGCCGAGGTCGCCCGGGCCGAGGCCGGAGCGCTGCGCGAGGAAGCCGAACGCCTTGACGACGGACCCGGCGACCAGGGCGAGGGCGTGCTGCTCGAGGAGGCGGCAGAGCAGGAGGCGCGTGCTACGCGTGAGCAGGGCCTGGGCGAGCAGCTCACGGATCGGAGCCAGGGCGATCGGGAGTATGCCCGGGCCCGACCGGAGGAGATGGCCAGTGCTCCCGAGGCCGCCCAAGAGGCCCGGCTGGACGCTGCCCAGTCCTTCCCCGTGCCGGCCCGTACCGCCGTCCGGCGGGGACGGGGCCGTACCCGTGCGCGGGTGGTGCGGGCCGCCGGCAGCAGTCGCACCCCCGACGTCGAACGCGACCGCTGATCTCACTGCGCGCGAAGAAGGCCCCGTCCTGATTGGGGGGGAGAACCAGGACGGGGCCGCTGCAGCTCAAGGTGGGGGGTGACCCCGAGCTGCGCTGTACCGGAGACGGTAGCTCTCACAGGATCCGGGTCAAGGGCCATTCGGATGGAACCAGAGAGAGCAGGTACGCGCGGCTACCCGGGGAGGAAACTGATCCCCTTGTAGGCGAAGAAAGTCTGAAAGGTGTCCACGGGGAGTTCGGCGACGCGGCTGGTGGGGGTGTGGCCGGAGGGGTTGTGCAGGGTGAGGGTCGCGGTGGTGGTGTCGTAGCCGGTGAGCAGGACGAGGTGGCCGCCGGTGCCGGGGGCGGGACGGTCGGGGCGGCGGATCTCCTTGTGAACCGAGGCGATGACCAGGGCTCCGGCGGCGAGGCGCTCGTGGATCTGATCGAGGTCCAGGTGAGGGTGGACCTGCCCGTCTAGGCCATGCGCGATGCGGGCGTACTCCAGCAGGGGGGCGTAGAACATGCCCAGGATGCCTCCGTCGTCGGTGGGGAGGTAGGTGCCATGGGGGAGGCTGGCGCGAAGCAGGTCGAGCAGGGGTGGGGCGGTGCCGTCGCGGTGGGCCAGGGCCATCCGCAGGCAGGTGAGTCCGCACAGGTGGCGGCACCAGGTGGCGTACTCGGTCTGGGTGCGGGCGCCGGTGGCGGCCCAGGCAGGGTCCTCGCCGGGGTCGCGGCCGTGGTAGGCGATGTCGGCGATGAGGTCGGCGGTGGCGTACTGGGTGTAGACGGGGACGTCCTCATGCCGGACTCGCGTGGCCGGTGGCGTTGATGCCTGACACGCGGGACAACTCACGGCTGGTCTTCTCCCTGGTCAGGGTGCGCACGGCAGCCCAGTCGAGCTTTCCGCCGGGCAGGAGCCGGGTGTGGGCTCAGGTCAATTCGGAGGACTGGTACGCAGGCGGCTCATGGCCTGGTTGATGAGAGTGCGGGCTTGTTCGCCGGTGCATGCCTCAGCTCGGATGCGGTCCAGGGCCTGGGCGTAGGCGGAGGCCTGTTCGCCGTGATGGGTGGTCTCGCCGACCTGGGTCTCCACGACAGCGGTGCTTTCGTCGTAGAGGACCACCCGGTTCATGGGCTCGGTGTGCAGTCGCACCCCGAAGGGGATGAGCCCCAGAGTGATATTCGTGGGACCGGCTGTGAGTGAGACGAGCCGGTCGAGCTGGGCGAGCATGGCCTCCGGAGAGCAGTACAGCAGGTGGAGCGCGGCTTCCAGGACGAGGAAGACGAAGGTCTTGCTCGGGTCGTAGAGGTGTTGCTGGCGTTGCAGCCGGGCGGCGACGGCGGCGGGGATCTCGGAGGGGTCGTAGCCGTGGGCGTCGCCCTCGGCGAACTTCGCCGCGGCGTACTCGGGGGTCTGCAGCAAGCCGGGGACGACGGTCAGTTCCAGGGTGCGGATGACGGTGCTGGCTGCGGTGAGCTGGTTGTGGATGTTCTGGTTGGCCACGTGGCCGAGGCGGGCTCGTTGCCGCCACAGGCGGTGCTCGGTGAGGGTCTGACGTTGCAGGGTGAGTAGTTCGGTGAGGGTCTCTGGCGGGGCGCCGCAGATGGTGGCCCAGGCGGTGACGTCGTCCTCGGTGGGCATCTGCTTGCCCAGCTCGACTTTTGAGATCTTGGATTGAGGCCAGTCCGCCGCGGACGCCAGGCTCGCGCCGGTGAGCCTGGCGTCGCGGCGCAACTGGTGCAGACGGGTCGACAACCCGGTGGGCCGGGTGAGTCTCTCTTGCAGAGGGCCTGTCACGGGTGCGCCCGTTCCTTCAGCGTCAGTCGGTGGGTGGGGTGCAGGTGGCGTGCTGGGCAGCCAGATCCCACCATGCCCGGTGGTCCTGCACGATCTGTGGGTCGGTCAGGACCTCTCCTCCGAGGGGTCGGTCGTGGTCGTCGAAGAGGAGGTGGACCAGGCGGCTGTCGTCCAGCAACCACCAGTCGTGATCGGTGGGCACGCCCAGGTCTTGGGCGTGATCGCGGGTGAGGTAGCGGACATCCTCACCGGCTTGGGCTGCGAAGCCGGCGACCCAGATCTCCCACTCCTGGTAGGGGGTGGGTGGGGTGTCGAGAATGCGGATCCGTTGCACGGTGCGTCCGGCGGCGGTCGCGGCGTGGATCTGGGCGAACCAGGGTCGGTAGTAGGGGTAGTCGGTCAGGGGTGTGCGATCTCCGCGGGCGAAGGCGGCCAGAGCTGGTGCCTCGACTTCCACGGTGTAGGTGCGGCGAGTCTCCAACCTGCGTGCTGAGCGGGTGAACTGCCCAGTGAGCTGGTTGACGTCGTCGTCGGTCAGGGTCGGGTGCGTCATGACCGCAACGTGTCGGTGAGCTCGACGGCGGTCTCGTTGTCGGCCAGGTCCCGAAGTTGGGCGTGGGTGGCCTCGTCCAGGCACCGTCCCCGTACCAGGTAGGTGTCGTCCGCAGCGATCCGTAGTGCGGGATGGTCGGCACTGAAGACCCCCTCGACGACGTCAGCCGGCACCTGGACGACCGTCTCGCCCGGGGCAAGGTCGGTCGGCCAGGTAGAGGAGTCCGCGTCCAGGCGCCAGCCCTGGACGACGTGGTGACCGTTGTCAGCCATGTACAGCGCGGGGCAACTGCCCATGCTGCTCGTGCTGGTCTTCCGCAAGAACGTGATCTTCATGGTGGTGCTCCCTCACGAGATGACGTGAACACCTCAGTCTCGCCCGCCCAGCGTGTCCTGAGCAATGAGCAGCGCACTAGTGACCATAAGACTGCTATGGACTTCGTATCGAGAAGTATGAAGAATAAGAGCGCGGTTTCCCACGATCTGGCGGCACCGGCGCTGAGGACATCCCCTCACGAGCCCGGCGCTGGTGCCGCCTTCCACCTCGCCGACAGGAGACACGGGCATGAGCTTCGGGGACCGGCCGTGGATGGCGGTGATCGCGTGCCGACAGATTCGGGTGCTACGGGTACCGGCCGACCAGCTGGACCCATGCACAGTGCTGTTGCTGCCTGATCGCGCAGTGGACTTCAGCGCGGCGATCGGCGGGGAGTGTATGGACGAGGAGCACCTGGACTGCGCGGGGGACAGCTACTGCCTCTACCTGCCCGACCAGCGTGAACACCTGCCGGTCAACACGCGTCTGGTGGCCCTGGTCGAGGCCCTGGGGTGGATCGACCACCAGTCCGTCGGGCTGCGCGGCGACGCCGTACTCAGTGGGCTGCTGCCCTCCGGCAACGACATCGACGTCCCCGAGGTCGCCATCGGCGAGGCGCAGCGACTCGGGCAGTTGGAACCGGATGCAGTCTGCCCGTCGATGCCGGTTCGCCTTGTGGGTGAGTTGGCACCCCCGCTGCCAGGGCGTCGGTCGAGTCGTCGACGGCCACAGTGAGGAACTCCTTACCTGACCTGCTCCCTGCGCGGCGACGCCGTGCTCAGGGGCCCTCCGGCACGACATCGCCGGTACTCGCGGTGCTCGATCTCGAGGGCAACCCGATCCCTTGACGGCCGGACCTCTGGCCCCGTCGTCCCACCGACCATTGATCACCAACATGACCAAGGAGTACGTGTGGCCGTTCAGTTGGGCATCCCCGCCATCCCCCAACGTTCCGTGACTGCAGGTCCGGTCACCTTCACCGCCGGGCATCACTTCCAGCTCAGCGACCCCGATACCGACGTTGCGGTGCTAGCCGAGCAGGCCAGCGGCCCCCTGTCAGTGATCTTGCAGGTGACCAAGCGGTGCAACTTCGACTGCTCGTTCTGCTCGGAGATCTTGCCGATCCCGGACCCCACTCTGGCCGAGCTGCAGACCATGCGGGACCACCTGGCCGGAGTGAGCCGGGTGTTCCTCTCTGGCGGGGAACCGCTGTTGCGCCGGGACTTCCTCGACGTCGTGGACATCTTCGCCGGGCACGTCATCGGGGTCCCGACCAACGCCACCCGCGGTCTATCGCATGCCCGGGGCATGGCCGGCAAGGTCGCCTTCGTCAACGTGGGGCTGGAGGGGCCGCGCGCCACGACCAACCGGGTCCGCGGGGACTACGACCAGGTGATGGCAGGGGTGGGGGCCTTCCTCGAGCAGGGCCTGCCGATCTCGCTGTCCTCCGTGGTGTACCGATCGACCCTGCACGCCCTGCCGTACACCGTGCAGATCGCCGACGTCCTGAACGCCGGCAAGGTCAAGCTGATCCTGCCGCTGCGCAAGGGCAACGCCCTGGACCTGGACGAGGACGAGTTCATCAGCCTGGACGAGGCCCGTGATGCCTTCGCCCGTCTGGGAGAGGCCCGCGCGGTGCACGGCTGGCGCCCCGCGCTGCGGATGACGACCTGGACCCCCGAGACCGAGGGCCACATGATCGTCATCGAGCCCAACGGCCAGACCAACGCCTGGCCGGTCTACGACCGCCCCGACCTGTTCGAGCCCCTGGGCAACCTGCTCCAGGAACCCATCGGTGAGCTGTGGAACCGGTACCGGTTTAAGACCAACCACTACGCCAAGTACCTGGGACGCAGCATCCACACCACCAGCCGCACGGGAGCCACCGGTGTCTGACGTGAGCACCCTGGCCTGGCCGGCCAGCCCCTACACCAGCGCCCACCGCCCCATCCGCCGCCGCGGACGACTGCTCACCGGTCTGGCCCTCGCCCCCCCATCCACCCTGGGATCCCCGGGGGGCGGGTGGGCCGTGGCGCACCTGCGTACCCACCCCACCCGGGCTCTGGACATCCCCTCGACGGGGGTGCAGATCGGCCTGCAGGTCATCACCTGCCAGGACGACGCCCTGCGCGGCTGGCAGGTGCTGGACCGTCTCCTGCGCGCCGCGCGCCGTCAGGCTGCCGCCGTGGCTGGCGCCGCTCTCGGGCCGCCCCTGAAGACCCTCTGTGAGCACCTACGCCATCTGCAATCCCCAGCTCCGGGCATCACCGCCCTGGCCACCACCTGGTCCGACCCGCCCCTTCCCTCGGCGCACCTCGCCGAACTCATCGAACTCACCCGACGCGTCGGTTCGCACGACCTGCGAACTCTGTGGGACGGTCTGCACCTGCGCGACGTCGACGACACCGGTCACCCCGCCTGGGTCCTGGCCAGCCAGGCCACCGCCGTGGCACTGGCCGCGGCCGCCGCCGGCGACCGCTACCACTGGATCCGTCCGCTGTCGGTCCACGAACTGCTTCGCGACCAGGTCGCCGACCTCCTCGACCCCCAGCACGGCCCGACTCTGTCTGCACCGGCCGATACCGTCGAGTCTTCACTCTCCACGGCGCCCGAGGACCTTCTGTGATCACGACGTCCACCGCCGGCCGCACCGGAGCACCTCCGGCGCGGCCGGCGGGCTTTCGCCTGCTGGCCAGCGTCGACGTCGAGTGGACCAAGAACTACAAGATCAAGAATGGGAACGTGCCGTTCTGCTACTCAGTGGTCTACCTGCAACTGCCCACCACCCTCGACATCGTGGACACCTGGCAGATCAGCTACACCAGCCACTACGTCGAGACTCCCGCCGAGACCGGTCACCTCGTCGCTGCCGCCGCTGCGGACATCCGGCGTTGTCTGGAGCAGACCGACCTGGTCGTCGGGCACCAGCTCTCCAGCGACCTGGCCGTCCTGCGCGCCACCGCCGCCGTTCACCACGAAGCTCGAGAAGCCCAGGCAGACCTGGATGCCGCCCGCGCGGCCTGGCATGCCCGCCGGACCCGGATTCAGGGGAGCGGTCAGATCTTCGACACCCGTTACGACAGCGACTCTGTCCTGACCGGCTCCTCTCGGCGCCTGGTCGACGTGTGCGGCGACCTGGGCCTGGACGTCACCCAGCCCGAACTGCGTGGTACATCCATGACCGCGCTGCACCGTCGCTGGCTCGACAGTGGCGAGCCGTCGGCCCGGGAGCGGATCACCGTGCTCAACCTGCGGCACAGTCTGTCCGCGGCCCTGGTCGCCCTGATCGCCACCGGGGCCCGCCCCACCACGGAGACGAACGTCAACCAGCTCCTGGCCGCCCACCTGCCACCCACGATCACCTGGGCCCGGGACCCCGCCTTCACCGCCCTGCTGACCACCGCCGCCATCCCAGGGAGACCCCAATCGTGATCTACCGCAGCGTCGTCGACGTCCACCTGATCCTGCAGCGCAACGGCCAGGTCCTGCTGGCCGAGCGGGCTGGTACTGGGTACGCCGACGGGTGGCTCAACGTGCCTGGAGGCAAACTCGAGAACGGCGAGACCGTCCTGGACGCCGCGATCCGCGAAGCCCGGGAAGAGGTCGGAGTCCATGTGGATCCTCGTGACGTGCGGTTCGTGACTGTGATCCACCACCGCAACCCTGATGGCGAGACCCGGGTCGGGTTCTTCTTCGCCACCGACGTCTGGCAGGGAGAACCCGTCAACGCCGAACCCCACAAGTGCGCCCGCCTCGTCTGGACCGACCCACACCAGCTTCCGGTCAACACCATCAGCTACTCCGCCACAGGCGTGTCCCAGCTGCACAACGGGTCTGCGTTCACACTCGACGGGTGGACGACCTCCACCATTGGCATCCAGTAGGTCCCGTCGTCGTAGGGCAGCAGCTCAGGCGTAAGTCTCTCCTACTGCTGGCAGAGGGGGCGGGGGTGTCCCTGCGGGCCACCCTGACGGAGCCGGCTGCGCCGGCACAGCACCCCCTTCTTCTCCCCCTCCCGGCCTTCCAGTCTGCGGGCGCGGCACCGGGCCGCAAGGGCCAAGCCGCTACGCGGTCGCCTCCGGCGAGCCCTTGCCCCCCGGCACCTATTGCGCCCGCGGACGCCTGTCCTTGCCGGG
>JAAYYA010000508.1 GCA_012515595.1 Actinomycetales bacterium | reverse complement strand
GGGGTCGGCAAGACGATGCTGGCCAAGGCCCTGGCCAGGTCGATCGACTGCAACGTCAGCCGGATCCAGTTCACCCCCGACCTGCTGCCCAGCGACATCACCGGCGTCAACGTCTTCAACCAGGACAGCCGCACCTTCGAGTTCCGCCGCGGCGCGATCTTCGCCAACATCGTGGTCGGCGACGAGATCAACCGGGCCTCCCCCAAGACCCAGTCGGCGCTGCTGGAGTGCATGGCCGAGCGCCAGGTCACGGTCGACGGCACGACCTACCCGCTGGCCGGGCCGTTCCTGGTGATGGCCACCCAGAACCCGATCGAGATGGAGGGCACCTACCCCCTTCCCGAGGCGCAGCGGGACCGCTTCATGGCGCGGATCTCGATGGGCTACCCCTCCGGTACGGCCGAGCTGGCGATGCTGCAGTCCCACGGCGAGGCCGACCCCCTCGGCTCGCTCGAGCCGGTCACCGACGGGGCCACCGTGCAGCGGCAGATCAGCGCCGTCCGTCGCCTCCACACCGCGCCGGCACTGCGGGAGTATGTCGTGGCGCTGGTCACCGCGAGCCGCCAGCACCCCTCGATCCGGTTGGGGGCCTCCCCCCGCGCCGGGCTGCACCTGCTCGGCGCGGCCCGGGCCAACGCCGCCCTGGTCGGACGCGACCACGTGCTCCCCGAGGACGTGCAGGCGCTGGCCCCCGCGGTGCTGACCCACCGGCTGATGCTCACCGGCGAGGCACAGCTGACCGGTCGGACCACCGGCGACGTCGTGGCCGACATCCTGCAGCGCACCCCCGTGCCCTCCGGACGGCGCTGAGGACGGCGACGTGCGTGCCCCCGGGGTGCTGACGAGTCGGGGCCAGGTCTTCCTGGGTCTGGGGGCGGTCGTGGCCCTGGCAGGGATGGCGCTGGGCTACCGCGACGTGACCCGCGTGGGTCTGCTGCTGGTGGTGCTGCCGCTGCTCGCCCGGCTGCTGGTGCGGCCGACGCCCCCGACGCTGCGGGTCCAGCGCATCGTCCACCCAGCCCGGCTCAGCCCGGACCAGCAGGGCACCGTCGAAGTGCACTTCACCAATGTCGGCCGCAAACCCACCCCGATGTTCCTGGCCGAGGAACAGTTCGACTACGCCCTCGGCGACCGGCCGCGCTTCATCCTGCCCCGGATGGCGCCCGGGGAGTCGCGGCGCCTGCGCTACCAGGTCCGCAGCCGCCATCGCGGCGCCTTCGCCGTCGGGCCGATCACGCTGCGCCGCCGTGACCCGTTCGGCCTCACCCACGTCGCGCTGCAGCTGCCGGCCACCGTCGAGCTACTGGTCCTGCCCTATGTCTGGGACCTCGGCGACCGCCGCGTCGCCGGCCAGGGCCGCGGCACCGAGGGTGAGCTGCCCCAGATGGTCTCGCTGCACGGTGAGGACGACGTCTCGATCCGGCAGTATCGCGACGGCGACGAGCTGCGCCGCGTCCACTGGCCGGCGACCGCCCACCGCGGCGAGATCATGGTGCGCCAGGAGGACCGACCGGCCCGCCGGCGCGCCGTGCTGCTGCTCGACTCGCGCGCCGGCGCCCACCCGGGCACCGGCTACCAGGTCTCGTTCGAGTGGGCCGTGAGCGCCATCGCCTCCCTGGCCCGGCACCTGATCAAGGACGGGTTCGTCATCCACCTGCTGACGCACCGGACCGTCGAGGACGGCTCCGCGGGGGTGCAGATCGGGATCGACGAAGCCCTGGCCACCCTGGCCCGCGCCCAGCCGGACCAGGGCACCAGCCTGCAGCCGCTCGCGACCGCTGCGCACTCCTTCACCTCCGGCGGCGTCCTGCTCATCTCGGTGGTCGTCGCCCACGACAAGGACGAGCTGGCCAACCTGGCGGCGGTCCGCGAGCCCGGCTCGGCGGCCATGGCGCTGGTGCTGGATCCCGAGGCCTTCCGGCGCGGAGACCCGGGTGAGGGGAAGGGGGCCGAGGCCATCCGGCATACCCAGATCCTGACGCAGGCCGGCTGGCAGACGGTCCTCGTCGGGCCGCAGGACTCGGTCCCCGCAGCGTGGGAGTCGCTGCGCGCCACGCGGCGGACGGGGGCGCTGACATGAGGTTCAACCTGGACCGGAGCCTGTGGCCGGAGGCGCTGATGGCCGCGGTGGCCACCTTGACCGTCGCCTGGCCCCTCACCAACCTGCTGGAGGGCGGCGACTGGATCGGCCCTTCGATCCTGCTGGTCATCCTCGTCGCCGTCGTCGGGTCACTGCTGCGCAGCGTCGACCTCGACCCCGCCCTAGTGGTCGTCGGGCAGGCGCTCGCGGTCGCCGCGGCGCTGCTGTGGCGCTACCTGAGCGACACGCTGAGCTTCGTCGTGGTGCCCGGGCCGGAGACCCTCGACCGCGCCACCGAGCTGCTCCGGGAGGCGGGCCGCACCCTGCAGACCTTCGCGGCGCCGGCCCCCACCAACGAGGGCGTGGAGTTCCTCATCGTCTCCGTCCTGGCGCTGACCGCGGTCTCCGTCGACGCGATCGGTGTGACGGGACGCGCGCCCGCGACGGCCGGCCTGCCGCTGGCCGCCGCCTTCCTGGTGTCGGTCTCCAACAGCGGGGAGGCGATGCAGCCGTGGTTCTTCGCCGCGGCGGCCCTGGCCTGGCTGCTCATGGTGGCCCAGCAGGGCAACCGGCTGGTGTCGGGGTGGAGCTCGGCGGACCGCCGCGAGAGCGTCGGCGCCTTCGACGTCTCGCACGGACCCAGCGGGCACCGCACGGTCGCCCGGGTGCTGGCCGCCGGGACGGTGCTCAGCGCCCTCATCCTCGCCTCGGTCGTGCCGCACCTGCCCCCGACCTTCTTCGCCGAGGGGCTGGCGCGCAACCCCGACGGCCGGTCGGTCGGCGGCAGCGGGCAGGTGAGCTTCACCGAGACGATGGATGTCAGCGCCGACCTGCGCAACCAGTCCAACGAGCCGGTCATCCGGTTCCGGTCCGCGTCCCGCCCCCTGCAGCCCCTACGGGTGACCGCCACGGCCGGCTATGACGGCGAGCGCTGGCTCCGTCCGGACTACGACCCCGGCCCCCCGCAGTCGCAGCGCCTCACGCCCGCCGAGCCGCCCGAGGCTTTCCTGGACGACACGATCCGGGTCGAGCTCGGCCAGGTGGTCGTCCTCAGCAACGGCCTGCGCGCGCCGCACCTGGCCGTACCCGGTCCGGTCGTGGGGGTCACTGCCGACGACGCGACGATGCAGTGGGACGCCGAGCACGCCGCAGTCCGCGTGGACACCCGCCCGGACACCTACGAGGTCGACTTCCTTCAGATCGCGCCGCGCGGCGAGGTGCCCGCGGGGGTGGGTGAGGCGGAGGCCGACCCGGACGACTGGGCGCCGTCCTACCTGCAGGTCGACGAGGCGAGCGCGGAGGCCGTGTCGGCGCTGGCGGACCAGGTCGTCGGGGACGCGACCAACGACCTCGAGGTCGCCAACCTGCTCCAGCAGCACTTCCGCAGCGGTCTCTACACCTACTCCCTCGACCTGGCGCCCGACGCGGGGGCCGGCGACCCGATCAGCCACTTCCTGCAGACCCAGCGGGGCTACTGCGTGCAGTTCGCCACCGCGATGGTGATGATGGCGCGCGCCGAGGGGATCCCGGCGCGGATGGCGGTCGGCTTCCTGCCCGGCGAACTGCAGGCCAACGGCTCGTATGCCGTGCTGGCCTCCGACGCCCACACCTGGCCGGAGCTGTGGATCGACGGCCTGGGCTGGACCCGCTTCGAGCCCACCCCCGGCATCCGCACGGGACCGCCCCCGGCCTACACCGAGCTCACCGAGGGGGCCGGCGAGGAGGTCCCGACCGTCACCCAGACGCCGACCCCGACAGAGGCACCGACGCAGGAGCCCGGCACCGCCGAGGAGGACCCCGGCTTCTGGCAGGACGCGAAGGACTTCCTGCGCTCAGCGGCGCCGATCTTGCTGCGCGCGCTGGCCGTCGTCCTCCTGCTCGCTGCGCTCATGGTCGTCGTGGCGATCGCGGGCCGCCGCCACCGCGAGTCGCTACTGCGCCACGCGGCGACCCCGCAGGAGCGCATCGAGGGCCAGTGGGAGCTGCTCAAGCGCTCGCTGGAGGACTACGGCATCG
>JAAYYA010000507.1 GCA_012515595.1 Actinomycetales bacterium | reverse complement strand
TGCCGGCCCTGGTCCTTCCCCGGCCGTTCCCGCGTAGAGGTAGACCCCGACCACCTGTGGCGTCTGGTCCAGGTGGAGCGTGATGTCCTGCTCGGCCACGCGGGTCATGCCCTGCCGCTCGTAGAACTGGTAGGTGCACAGCGAGTCCGTGTAGAGGTAGAAGTCGGTTCGGCCGTGAGACCGCAGATGGTCCAGGAAGTTCTGGTAGAGGGCCCCGCCTACCCCGAGCCCCCGGGTGGAGGCGTCCACGGCGAAGAGGGTGAGCTCGTCGGTGAGCGGCCCGGAAGTCATCGTTCGGAGCTTTCGGTAGACCCTGTTGAAGCTGAAGTACTCGACGAGGGTCTTGCGCTCAGCGAACCCGGTGAGAGCGATCTTCGCCATGTGCGCCCACGTGCGCACACGATTGGCTGTCGCACCAGGCAGCCGTGGCTGCCCTTGGACGCGTCCCATGAGGATGCCGACAGCCCGCCCCTCCACGACCGCCACCTCGGTGTAGCTGCTGGCGGCCAGGCACTCACGCAGGTAGACCTCGAGCGCACTGCGGAGCAGGTGCGGCGCGCGGGCGTATTTGTGGATGGAGAAGGCGTCGTCGATCATCGCCTTGACGTCACCCGCGTCCTGAGGCCCGTAGGGCCGGTACTCGATCGTCGACACGTGTCCCGCTCCGGTCAGCGCAGGACGACAGGCACGGTGTCGAAACCGCGGGACGGGAAGGGATAGCGCTGCGGCGCCTCCGCAGGGTCGAGCTCGATCGTGGTGGTCGCCCGCAGCAGCGCCGCCAGTGCACCGCGGATCTGCAGGGTCGACAGCACCCGGCCGGGACAGATATGAGGCCCGGCGCCGTAGACGATGTTGTCCGCCCGGTGCTCCGCCGGTCGGTAGGCGTCCGGCTCGGGGAACACGCGCTCGTCCCGGTTGGCCGCGGTCCAGTTCACGACGACGGGTGTGCCCGACGGCAGCCGGTAGCCGGCGAGCTCGGTGTCCTGCACCGTCATCCGCCGGTTGGACGGGAACGGGTCGTTGAGCCGGAGCATCTCGTCGACCGCGGCGTCGAGCTCGTCGGCGTGCTCCTCCTCAGCGCCGGAGAGGTCGCGCAGGCGCTGCTGCTCCTCGGGGTGTGTGGCCACGTGGTGCACGACCACGCCGATGCAGGCGGCGATCGACCCGAGGTCACCGGCGGTCCAGTTGCGCAGCATCGACACCAGCTCGGGGTCGGTGAGCGGCCGCGAGCCGCCGGGGGCCTCCGGGTCGGCGACCGTGTCGTGGAGCAGCAGGGTGGTCGGGTCGTTGGGCAGTATGCCGCCACTCGCCTCCCGCTCCCGGCGCTCGGTCACGAGGTCGGTCACGATCCGGTCGAACCACGCGGCGACCTCCGCGTTGCGGGCGCCGTCACCGGAGCGGGTGGCGGCGAAGTTGGCGTCGATCCACTCGAGGAGCTCCTCCTCCAGCGACTCCGGCCAGCCCAGCCACTGGCACTGCACCCGGACCGCGACCTGGCGGCCGTAGTCGTGCACGACCTCGACGGTCGTCCCCGGCTCGAGCAGGTCAGCGGCGGCTTGGTCGCAGACCTGCGTGATCATGCCGCCCAGCGGCAGGATCCGGCTGTCGTCCAGGTGGCGGTCCACCACGTCCCGGAAGCGGCGGTGCTCCGCGCCGTCCATGCCGTTGGGGACGTGCAGGTGGCGGCGCGCCGCGCTGGAGAACACCTCCGGGGTTGTCGCGACGTGCAGCACGTCGGCATGGCCCCGGACCGCCCAGGTGCCGTCCTCCAGGGCGACCACCGGGCACTCCCCGGGCGTGGACTCCAGCGCGGCGGCGGGCGGGGTCTCGTCGGGCGAGGGCGGGCGGTGCAGGTCGGTCATAGTCGGTACCCTTCCAGGCCTGCGGGCAGGCTGCGAGTCGGTCAGCCGGCGGCGCGGGCCGCCACCAGCTCCGGCTCGGCCGGGACCTCGGCGGCGACCTGGTCCTCGACGCTGGTGCTCAGCGCCTTCTCCTTGACGAAGAAGAGCGCGACGGCCGCGAGGAGCGCCAGCGGCACCATGAAGAGGAAGACCGGGATGAGCGCCTCGTTGTAGGCGTGCACGATCACCTCGCGCAGCTCGGCCGGCATGGCGTTGACGACCTCGGGGGTCAGCGAGTGCGCCCCGTCCTGCGGGCCCGTGCCGGTCGGCACCGAGCCGGCGACCAGCGAGACCAGGCGGCTGGTGAAGACGCTACCGACGACCGCTGTCCCCAGCGTGGCACCCACCTGACGGAAGTAGTTGGTGGCCGCCGTGGCGGTGCCCACCTCACGCACCGGGAACGAGTTCTGCACGATCAGGGTGAGGATCTGCATACTCATCCCCAGGCCGATGCCCATGACGGCCATGTAGACACAGACCAACCAGGTGGGGGAGTCCCACTCGAGCGTGGCGAGCAGGCCCAGGGACAGGGCCAGCAGGAAGGACCCGACGATCGGGTAGACCTTGTAACGGCCGGTGCGGGAGACCGCCTGGCCCGAGACGGTCGAGCTGATCAGCATCGACCCCATCATCGGCACCATGAGCAGCCCGACGACCGTGGCGGACAGGCCGGTGGTCATCTGCAGGTAGGTCGGCAGGTAGCTGATCGCCCCGAACATGGCCACGCCGGTGAACAGGCTGGCGATGGTGGTGAGGTTGAAGTTGCGGTCGCGGAACAGGTGCAGCGGGATGATCGCGGCCTCAGCGCGCGACTCGACCCACAGGAAGAGCGCCCCGGCGACCACCGCGGTCGCGGCCAGCCCGATGATCATGGGGGAGGACCAGGCGTACTCGGTGCCGCCCCAGGTGCCCACGAGGACCAGGGAGGCCGTGGCCAGCGCCATGAGCGTCATGCCCAGGTAGTCCATGCGCGGGCGCCGCTCGTCGGTCCGGGGGTGGGTCGGCAGGAAGAGGATGGTCGCCAGCGCGGCCAGTATGCCGAGGGGCAGGGCGATCCAGAAGACCCACCGCCAGCCGGGTCCCTCGGTGAACCAGCCGCCGAGCAGCGGGCCGGCGACCGAGGAGAAGGCGAAGACGCCGCCCATGATCCCCATGTACTTGCCGCGCTCCCGCGCGGGGATGACGTCGGCGATCGCGGCCTGGGACAGGATCATCAGCCCGCCGCCGCCGATGCCCTGGATGACGCGGGCGACGATGAGGGCCTGCATGTCACCGGCGAGCGCGCCCATGACCGAGCCCACGACGAAGACGGTGATGGCGAACAGGAGCATCGGCTTGCGGCCGAGCAAGTCGCTGACCTTGCCGTAGATCGGCATCATGATCGTCGAGGCCAGGATGAAGCCGGTGATCACCCAGAGCATCTGGTCCACGCCGTGCAGGTCGCCGACGATCGTCGGGAGGGCCGTTGACAGGACGGTCTGGTTGAGGGAGGCCAGCAGCATGGTGATCATGAGGCCGGCGAAGAGCAGCGTGATGTCCCGCTTCTCGTGCCCGGGGTGCCGGGTCGAGGGGACCAGGGTCTGCGTCTGGGATTGGGTCTGGGGTGGGGTCTGGGTCTGGGTCATAGTGCGGAGCGAAGAACCTCTCGGAACGTGGCGATGCCCTGCCGCAGGGTCTCCTTGTTGGAGGAGGTGACCGAGCCGGGCTGCGACTGGTAGGTGAAACGGATGACGGCGGCGGCGAGCGCGGTGAGCACCCTCGCGGCCTCCGGGGAGTTGGGGAGCGACTCGGGCTGCTCCTCGATGGCCTGGAGGGCCAGCCGCTCGGCGTCGGAGATGCGCATCATGAAGCGCTTGCGCAGCTCGGGGTACTCCACGGTGAGCTCCTTGCGCCGCACCGGGTCGTCGCCGGGGATGAGCGCGGTCCCGATGACCGCGGCGAGCAGCTCGACGGCGCCGCTGAGCAGGTCGTCCCCCAGCTGGCTGCGGAACGACGCGAGCAGCTCGTCGGTGAGCTCTGGGGTGCGCAGGCCGACGACGGCGTCTTCCTTGGTGGGGAAGTAGTTGAAGAAGGTGCGCGCGGACACGCCGGCACGCTCGACGATCTCGTCGACGGTGACGTTCGTGAGGCCGCGGTCCAGGACCAGTTCGGCGGCGGCCTCGTGGATGGAGCGGTAGGTGTCGATGCGCTTGCGCTCACGGAGTGAGACGGAAGTTTGCACAACTGCACTTTATGCAGTTCTGCACAATTATGCAAACTCGGGCATGATGGGCCGCGTGACTCGTGAACGTGTGGGCGCTGAGCTCGTGGCCGTGGTGACCGCGGTGGTAGCGGGGCGCCCGGTCGTGCTCACGGCCGAGGGCGGGCAGCACCTGCCGTTCGGTCCGTTGCGCACCGAGCACCACTCGATGCAGGCGGGGCTCCAGACGTGGGTCGAGCAGCAGACCGGGCACCGGCTGGGGTATGTCGAGCAGCTCTACACCTTCGCCGACCCCGACCGCGCGAGCGCGGCCGGGCGGGTGGTGTCGATCTCCTACCTCGGCCTGACCAATGCGGTCGGGGACCGCCCGAGCGACGCGTGGCGCGACTGGTACGCCTTCTTCCCGTGGGAGGACCAGCGGGTCGGCAGCGCGGGCCCGGGCCTCGTGACGGAGGTCATCGAGCCCCGACTGGGTGCGTGGGTGGAGGCAGCACCGCCGGCCGAGCGCGAGGCGCGGCGACTGCGCGCCGACGTCTGCTTCGGCCTGGGGGGACGGGGCTGGTCGCCGGAGCTCGTGCTGCAGCGCTACGAGCTGCTCTACGAGGCGGCCCTCATCCCGGAGGCGCCGTCGGCGACCCCGGACCGGCTCGTGCCGGGGGAGCGGATGGCGGGCGACCACCGCCGCATCCTGTCCACGGGTCTCGCCCGCCTGCGCGCCAAGATCCAGTACCACCCGGTCGTCTTCGAGCTGATGCCCGAGTCCTTCACGCTGGGGCAGCTTCAGGTCACCGTGGAGGCTCTGGCCGGCCAGGCGCTGCACAAGCAGAACTTCCGACGTCTGGTCACCCAGCAGGACCTCGTCGAGCCCACCGGGGAGACGCACGCCGAGACCGGCGGACGGCCGGCCCGGATGTACCGCTTCCGCCGGGCGGTGCTCGACGAGCGCCAGGTGGCCGGGACCAAGCTCCCGCGCACCCGCTGACCACCCCGCGCGCCCTTCTTCTACCCACCTCCCTTCGATCACCTCCTTTGACCTGCGCATTTGGTTATGCTCAGTTGCGAGATATATCCTGCTCCCCGTTACCTATGCTCAACTCAAGCATAAGGATTCAGGACGGAGACAGGCATGACGACACTCACGCACAGCGGCTCGGCGGTGCAGCGCACCGCCCACCTCTACGACCGGGTCCGGCACATCGTCCCCGAGGTCGAGTGGCCCTTCTTCGCCGAGGACGCCGAGGCGATCCTGCGACTGAAGGAGGAGCACAACGCGGTGGTCCTGGCGCACAACTACCAGACGCCGGAGATCTTCCACTGCGTGTCCGACATCGTGGGGGACTCGCTCGCCCTCGCCCGCGAGGCCCAGCACGTGGAGGCCGATGTCATCGTGCTGGCCGGCGTGCACTTCATGGCCGAGACCGCCAAGCTGCTCAACCCGGCCAAGACCGTCCTCATCCCCGACCCGCTCGCGGGGTGCTCGCTGGCCGAGTCGATCACCGCCGCGGACGTCCGGTCCCTGCGGGCGGCCCACCCCGGCGTGCCGGTCGTCACCTACGTCAACACCTCCGCCGACGTCAAGGCCGAGAGCGACATCTGCTGCACCTCCGGCAACGCCGTCAAGGTCATCGAGTCCCTGGGCGTCGACCGCGTCATCATGATCCCGGACGAGTTCCTGGCGCGGAACATCGCGGCCCAGACCGGCGTCGAGGTCATCACCTGGCCCGGTCGCTGCGAGGTGCACGAGCGCTTCACCGCCGACGACATCCGCAGCGTCCGTGCCGACCACCCCGGGGCCGTCGTCCTGGCCCACCCCGAGTGCCCGCCGGAGGTCGTGGGGGAGGCCGACATGTCCGGCTCGACCGCCCAGATGCTCGACTTCGTGGTCACCCGTCGGCCCCGCCAGGTGGCGCTCATCACGGAGTGCTCGATGAGCGACAACATCGCCGCTCAGCACCCGGAGGTCGAGTTCGTCCGGCCGTGCAACCTGTGCCCGCACATGAAGCGCAACTCCCTGGCCAAGATCCGCCGCAGCCTGGAGACGATGACCCACGAGGTCACCATCGACGACGCTGTCGCGGACCGTGCCCGGGCCGCCGTGGACCGGATGCTGGCCGTATGACGACCGCACCCGTCATCGTCGGCGCCGGCCTGGCCGGGCTGGTCACCGCGCTGCGCTGCGCCGAGTTGGGGCTGCCCGTCACGGTCCTGAGCGCCGGCCCGATCGGCGTGGGCGCCGCGAGCGCCTGGGCGCAGGGCGGCATCGCCGCCGCGGTGGGCCCGGACGACGACCCGGCCCTCCACGCCGCGGACACCCTGGCTGCGGGCGCAGGTCTGTGCGACCCGCAGGTCGTCCGCCTGGTGACCGAGGCGGCACCCGGCGTCATCGACTACCTGACGGGGCTCGGCGCTCGCTTCGACCGCGCCGCCGACGGCACCCTGCGCCTGGGGCTCGAGGGAGCCCACAGCCGGCACCGGATCGTGCACGCGCACGGGGACGGGACGGGGGCCGAGGTGATGCGCGCCGTGGTGGCCGCGGTCCGTGCGACCTCCGCCATCACGGTCGTGGAGCGGGCCCGGGCGGTCCGGCTGCACGTCCGCGGCGGGCGGGTGGCTGGCGTGCTCGCCGAGGTCGCTGGGGGCCGGGTGACGTTCCCCTCGGACGCCGTCGTGCTGGCCACCGGGGGAGCCGGGGGTCTGTGGCGGCACACCACGAACCCGACGGGGTCGCGCGGGCAGGGCCTGGCGCTCGCCGCCCGCGCGGGGGCCGTGCTGCGGGACCTGGAGATGGTGCAGTTCCACCCGACGGCGCTCGACGTGGGCCTGGACCCCATGCCGCTGGTCAGCGAGGCCGTGCGGGGTGCGGGTGCGCTCCTGGTCGACGCCGACGAGCGGGCGCTGACCGACGACCCGCTGGCGGCCCGTGACGTCGTGTCCCGGGTCGTGTGCGAAGCCTCGCGCCACGGACAGGCCTACCTCGATGCCCGCGCCGCGATCGGCGCGTCCTTCGGCGCGCGCTTCCCGGCCGTGGCCGCGGCCTGCCTGCGCGCCGGGATCGACCCGGCCACGCAGCTGGTCCCCGTGCGCCCCGCCGCCCACTACCACTGCGGCGGTGTCGTGGTGGATGACCGCGGTCGCGCGAGCGTGCCCGGTCTCTGGGCCGTCGGCGAGGTGGCCAGCACGGGCCTCCACGGTGCCAACCGGCTGGCCAGCAACTCCCTGCTCGAGGCGGTCGTCTACGGCGGTCTCGTCGCGGAGGACCTGACACGTGGCCTGACAGCGAGCGACGCCTCTGCGTCCCCGGCACGCCCGACGGACACCCACCCGGCGACCGCCCGCGAGGGTCACGTCGCCCGAGGGGCCCACGTGGCCGGGCCCGACCTGCCCGAGCTCCGCACGCTCATGTCCGACGTGGTCGGGCTGGTGCGGTCCGGCGGTGAACTGGAAGGGCTTGCCGGCGTCCTGCGCGACGTCGTGGGTCAGGATCCAGACGCGGCCGACGACGCCACGCTGGTCGCGCTCCTGGTCACCCAGAGCGCGCTCCAGCGCCGCGAGAGCCGAGGCGGCCACGTCCGGACCGATCACCCGGCCCCGGACCCGGCCCCACGGCATACCACCATCAGCCTGTCGACCGCCCTCGCCGGAACCCCGACTCGTCCCGCCATGCCCACGCACGAACCATCTCTGATCGGAGCTGTCCGATGACGCTCAGCACGACGACCCGTCCCACGCGCGACCGCGGCCGCGTCACCACCCTGACCGCGCTGCCCGACCTGCTCCTCGAGCCGCTCGTGCGTGCCGCGCTGGAGGAGGACCTGGGCCGCGCCGGCGACCTGACCTCGACGGCGGTGATCCCGGCGGACGACGAGGCGGCCTTCCGGATCACCGCGCGGGACCACGGCACGCTCGCCGGTCTCGACCTGGCCCGGCTGAGCTTCACCCTGCTCGATCCTCGGGTGAGGTTCACGCCGCTGGTGCCCGACGGGGCCCGCGTCGCCCCCGGGGAGGCCGTGGCCCGCGTCGATGGCACCGCGCGATCCCTGCTGTCGGCGGAGCGCGTGGCGCTGAACTTCCTCGGCCACCTCTCGGGTGTCGCGACCGCTACGGCCACGATCGCCGACGCCATCGCCCACACCACGACCCGCGTGTGCTGCACCCGCAAGACCACCCCCGGCCTGCGAACGGTCGAGAAGTATGCCGTCCGCGCCGGTGGTGGCGTCAACCACCGGTTCGGGCTGGACGACGCCATCCTCGTCAAGGACAACCACATCGCCGTGGCCGGCTCGGTGACCGAGGCGGTCCGCCGCGTGCGCCAGAGCCTCCCGCACCTGGTGGCCGTCGAGGTCGAGGTGGACAGCCTGGCCCAGCTCGAGGAGCTGCTCGAGCACCCGGTGGACGCCGTGCTGCTGGACAACATGTCGCCCGAGACGACGGCCGAGGCGGTCCGCATGGTGGCCGGCCGGATGGTCACCGAGGCCTCCGGGCGCATCACGGCGCAGACCGCCCCGGCACTGGCCGAGGCAGGTGTGGACCTGGTGTCGGCGGGCTGGATCACCCACAGCGCCCCCGTCCTGGACCTCGGGCTCGACGCCTGAGCGCATCAGCCGACCGGGCGCGTGGGGTTGCGTTCTCAGACCCGACCGGG
>JAAYYA010000014.1 GCA_012515595.1 Actinomycetales bacterium | reverse complement strand
TTCGCCGAGGTGCCCCGGGGCACCGGTGAGACCATCACCGTCTCCCTCGACGGCAGCAGCTGCCTCTCCGGCGGCGAGCCCGCCGGGCTGAACGAGAAGACCGACACCTGCGGGGCCCTCATCGCGGAGATCACGGCCGCGATGGACGCCGATCCGGAGTCCGGCACCGCGCTGATCCGCGTCGTCCAGGACGAGGACGGGACCGTGGTCACCGCCGGGATGCAGTACCAGCCCTGAGCGCGGGCGGGACAGGCGGCGCGGGCAGGGCCGCGCGGGGCCCGGGAGGCGATGTCTCCCGGGCCCCTGGCCTGCGTCGGGGTCCGTCCTCGACGCCACGAAAGTCGTGCTCCGCAGATCTGTCCCGCCGTGCCCCGCTCCGACATACTGGATCCGATCACGCGATTGCGTGGCCAGACCACCGCACAGCACGGAGGTAGCACATGGCCGGACGATCCAGGGTTCTCAGCACCATCATCGCCGTCATCGGCGCCGTCATGATCGTCGCCGGCGCGGTGACGTACTACATGGTCCACGACCAGCTCAAGGCCGCCAACATCACGGTGGCCGACGACGCCGACTTCCTCGCGGGTGACCGGGTCGACGGCCCCTTCTCCGCGTTCGCGCAGGCCGGCATCATCGACAAGCACGCCCTCGCCGCGACCGGCGGCAAGACGTATGCCGAGCTCGCACAGGACGACCCGCTGCGGCAGACGGCCATGTCGGCCTCGTTCCTGCGGGCCTCGCTCTTCACCTCCGTCGTGGCCTTCGGCGTCGCGACGATGGCGATGGGTGTCGGGTTGTGCCTGCTGCTCACCGGGATCGCGCTCCGGGGCGTCGGGCGGCCGCAGGAGGTCGCGGTACCCGTGCGCTCGACCGGGCCGGACACCGCCTGACGACGTCCGGCACCGACCGGCGCGGGTCAGCTCGCCCGGGGTGAGCTCGCCCGGGGTGGGCTCACGCGGGGTGGGCTCACCCGGGGTGGACTCGCGCGGGGTCAACTCGCGCGGGGTCAACTCGCGCGGGGTGAGGTCAGGCGCGGGCGGTCAGGACGAGGGGCCCGTCGTCGGTGAGCGCGACCGTGTGCTCGCTGTGCGCGGCCCGCGACCCGTCCCGGCTGCGCAGGGTCCAGCCGTCGCCGTCGGTGTAGATCTCGTCGGTCCCGGCCATCAGCCACGGCTCGATCGCCACGACCAGGCCGGGCCGCAGCTTCAGGCCCCGGCCCGGCCTGCTGTCGTTGGGCACGTGCGGATCGCCGTGCATGGTGCGCCCGACCCCGTGACCACCGAACTGGAGGTTCACGCCGTAGCCGGCCTCACGGCATACGGCCCCGATGGCGGCTGACACGTCTCCCAGCCGGCCGCCGGGCTGCAGTGCGGCGATGCCCGCCGCGAGGGCCCGCTCCGTGGTCTCGATGAGGCGCAGGTCCTCCTCGCGCGCCCGGCCCACGACGAAGGACACCGCGGAGTCGGCCACCCACCCGTCGACGGCGACCGCGAAGTCCAGGCTCACCAGGTCGCCGTCACGCACGGCGTAGTCGTGCGGCAGACCGTGCAGGGCGGCATCGTTCACCGAGGTGCAGATCACCTTGCCGAACGGGCTGGCCCCGAAGCTGGGGTGGTAGTCGACGTAGCAGCTGGTGGCCCCGGCCGCCGCGATGAGCTCGGTGGCCCGGGCGTCGATGTCGAGCAGGTTGGTGCCCACGGCGACCTCGTCCCGCAGCGTGGCGAGGGTGTCGGCGACGAAACGGCCGGCCGGCCGCATCGCCTCGATCTCGCGGGGCGTGAAGTGCTCGATCACGAGCGGTCAGCAGCCGATCAGGCGCTGCGCCAGGTAGCCCTCGACCTGGTCCAGCGCGATCCGCTCCTGGCTCATCGAGTCGCGCTCCCGCACGGTCACCGCCTGGTCCTCGAGGGTGTCGAAGTCGACGGTCAGGCAGAACGGCGTGCCGATCTCGTCCTGGCGGCGGTAGCGGCGGCCGATGGCACCGGCGTCGTCGAAGTCCACCATCCAGTTCTTGCGCAGCTGCGCCGCCAGGTCCCGGGCCTTGGGCGTGAGGTCCGCGTTGCGCGACAGCGGCAGCACGGCCGCCTTCACCGGCGCCAGGCGCGGGTCGAGCCGCAGCACGGTGCGCTTGTCGACCCCGCCCTTGGTGTTGGGCGCCTCGTCCTCGGAGTAGGCGTCGACCAGGAAGGTCATCAGCGAACGGCCCAGGCCGGCCGCCGGCTCGATCACGTAGGGGGTGTAGCGCTCCCCCGTGGTCTGGTCGAAGTAGGTCAGGTCCGCCCCCGAGTGCTCGCTGTGCGTCTTGAGGTCGAAGTCGGTGCGGTTGGCGATGCCCTCCAGCTCGCCCCACTCGGAGCCGGCGAAGTTGAAGCGGTACTCGATGTCGACGGTGCGCTCGGAGTAGTGCGAGAGCTTCTCCTCCGGGTGCTCGTAGTGCCGCAGGTTGTCGCGCTTGATGCCGAGGTCGACATACCAGTTGGTGCGCTCGTCGATCCAGTACTGGTGCCACTCCTTGGCGGTGGCGGGCTCGACGAAGAACTCCATCTCCATCTGCTCGAACTCGCGGGTGCGGAAGATGAAGTTGCCCGGCGTGATCTCGTTGCGGAAGCTCTTGCCGGTCTGGGCGATGCCGAACGGCGGCTTCTTCCGCGAGGCGCCCATCACGTTGGCGAAGTTGATGAAGATGCCCTGCGCCGTCTC
>JAAYYA010000506.1 GCA_012515595.1 Actinomycetales bacterium | reverse complement strand
TGGGTGGGTCGGCAGCGCGAACTGGAGCAGCTGGAGCGCGCCTGGGAGGCCGTCGAGCACGGGGCCCGTCAGGTGGTGCTGGTCGGGGGCGAGCCGGGTGCGGGGAAGTCGCGGCTGGTGATGGAGGTCGCCTCGGCGCTGTCCCGGCAGGGGGTTCCGGTGTTGGTCGGGCAGTGCACCTCCGACCTGGGTCTACCTTTCGACCCGCTCGTCGCGCCGATCCGCGCGCTGATGAGTGCGATCGCCCAGGGCGAGCTGGAGTTCCCCGAGGCTGAGGACGCCGAGCAGGCCAACCGACTTCTGGCGCAGCTCACGGCCGGGGTAGCGCCGGAGGAGTCCTCGGTCAGTCTCCCCGCAATGGCTTTGGGAGCCGTGGTCTCGGCCCTGAGCAGTGCGTGCGCGACCGGTCCGCTGGTGGTGGTGCTCGAGGATCTGCACTGGGCGGGGGAGTCGGCGCTCCGGGGGCTGCGGCACATCATCGAGCGGACGAGCGACCTGCCACTCCTCGTGCTCGGGACCCACCGGGACCGCCCGCCGGACGTTTCGGACTCGTTGTCCTCGATCGCCGCGGAGGTCCTGCGGATCCCGGGCGCGCACCGGGTCTCCCTGGCAGGGTTTCGGACGTCCGAGGTGGCCTCCTACCTGACGGCGCTGAACGCGGGCGCCCCCGCCGTGATCGAGCGCACCTCACCGGTGCTGAGGGCACGGACCGGAGGCAACCCCTTCCTTCTCGGGGAGGTCTGGCGCGAGGTGCGGAACCAGGGCGGCCTCGATCGCCTCGTGGCGGAGCAGGTGACCGTTCCGGAGACCCTGCAGTCCATGGTCCATACGCGGCTTCGCAAACTGCGGCCAGCCGATCAGCGTCTTGTCGAGGTGGGTGCCGTCATCGGCGAGAGCTTCGACCTCAACCTCGTGCACGTCGCCGGTGGCTCCGACTCGATCGAGGACACCTTCGGCGGTGCCGGTGCAGCGGCCGCCGCCGGACTGGTGAGGGCGGTGCCCGACAACCTGGGGACCTACGCCTTCCCGCACGCTCTGGCCCGGCAGGCGGTGCTGGCGGAGATGGAGCCCTATGCCGTCAGTTCCACCCATGCCGCGATCGCGCGTGCTCTGGAAGAGGGGGACACTCGGGACCCAGAACGCATTCGTGCCCTGGCGCATCACTACTCGATGGCCACCGGGCTCGGGCACGAGGCGCGGGCGGTGCACTATCTGGCGGCGGCGGCAGGGGTTGCCGTCGCCCGGATGGCCTACTCGGACGCCGGGGCACTGCTGGGACGCGCCGCCGATCTGACGCCCGAGATGGACGCGCGGGACCAGTTCAGACTCCGCGCAGCGCAGTCGTACGTGCGTGCCGGACGTTTCGACCGAGCCTGGCCGCTCGGCGAGGCCGTGGCCACCTCTGCAGCATCCGGTGTCCGGCTGGAGGCCGCACTGTGCCTGGAGGCCATCTCCTGGCGCAACCGGACCGGCGCCGCGAGAGCGGTGGAGCTGCTCGGCGCCGCGCTCCGGGAGTACTCGCCAGACGCCGATGATCCGGCGCGCATCCGGGCGACCGCTGCCCTCGGACGTGAACTCACCTCCACCGGCCGTTTTGCGGAGGGGGAGTCCATGATGAACAGGGCCTTGGACGTGGCTCGCGAGCAGGGGGACTCACAGCTCCTGCTCGCTGTCCTCGACCTGGCCATCGTCGAGGCACTGGGGGTGCGGGGCGACCACGGGGCGGAGCGGCTGCTCCGCATCCAGCGCCGGGCGATCGAGGCCAGCAGGCTGGCGCGTGCCGCCGGCGATCTGGACAAGCTGGGGAATGCCTCACAGAGCACGCACATCGTGTCCTACGTCCTGGGTGACGCGACGTCCCTCACTGTCTCCCTCGACGCCCTCGACCAGGTCGCCACGGTCACCCAGAACGCCTTCTGGCAGTACCGGTCCCAGGTGCTCTGGGCATCGAGGCACCTGGTCCGGGGTGACCTCGAGTCGGCGCAGACGTCCGTGAAGGAGGCTCGCCGCGTCGCACTGTCGGTCGGGCACTCACCGGAGCTGCTGGACGGGCCCCTGAGCATGCAGACATTCGCCTACCGCCGGGAGTCCGGTGGGCTGGAGTTTGCGCGCGCGATGCTTGCGGGACCGCAGGTCGTCCGATACCCCTGGCCACCCGGCATGGTCGCGATGTACCGCGAGCTGGAGATGGCCGACCCGGCCCGCGCCGAACTCCGGCGGACCCTGGCGGAGGATCTTGACGAGCTCCGGGCCTCCGAGACCTGGCCGGCGTCGTTGGCGCTGCTCGGTGACGCCGCGGTGTGGCTCGCGGACCGGCCGGCGGCCGAGGTCCTGCTCGCGGAGGCGGAGCCGTTGAGTGGCCTGAACCTGTCGGCTGCCGAGCTCCTGGCACCGTTCGGTAGTGCCGAGCGACTCATCGGCGGGCTCAAATCGGTCCTGGGCGATGCGACGGCAGAGGAGCACTTCGCCGCAGCCCTGGAGATGGACCTGTCGATGGACGCGCCCCTCCACGTCGCGACGACGCACGCCGAGTGGGC
>JAAYYA010000505.1 GCA_012515595.1 Actinomycetales bacterium | reverse complement strand
GCTCGTCGGTTCCGGGGGTGGTCACGGCGGGCCACTCTACGCCGGTGGACCGACGGGTCAGGCGGCCCCGCCGTCCCGTGCGGGCTCCACGGTGAGGTAGTCCACGACCAGCTCGGGAGCCGCTCCGACGGGGGCGTCCCGGAGCTGGTCCGTGTCATCACGTGTCGCGGGGAAGTCGAAGACCGCGAGCATGTGCTGGAGGGGGTACGTCGGTGGTGACGGACAGCTGCGGATCGGCCTGTCGTCGACGAGGAAGGTCACCCGGTCGGCCGACCAGTCCACGGCGTAGGTGTGGAACTCCGCGACGTCCAGCTCCAGCCGTGGTGCGCTGAAGTCCTCGGGCACGCGCGGGTCGCGGAACTGGTGCAGGCCGGTGCCGACCTCCGCCGAGCGGCCGGGGTCCACGGAACGTCCGAACACCTCGACGACGCAGATCTCGGCCGACTCGCGGGGGTCGATCTCCCGCCCGACCATCCACCAGGCGGCCATGGAGGTGGGGTTCAGGACCATGCGGGCCCGCAGCTCGAGGTGCCCGAACCGTGGGGTCCACCCCCAGAACCCGGGTTGCTCCTCACGGACGAGGGCGCCGGCGAAGGGCGGCTGCTGACCCCGGGTGCCGCCCACCGGCCCGGAGACGTTGCCGCTCTGCAGGCCGGAGACGCGCAGGGGCGGCTCGTGCTCGCCCGGCAGCCACAGCGGGTGTCCGGGCGGGATCCTCAGGTGCAGGCACGAGTCACGGACCTCATAGCTCGCCGCGGTCGCGGCACGCGAGCTCCAGGCCGGCAGGTAGTGGGGCAGCCAGACGGAGGTGTCGAGCCGGTCACCGTCGAAGTGCTCGGTGACCCGGCGCTCCGCGCCTGCCTCCCTGGTCACGCCGATCGGCCGCCCACCGACGCGATACCCAGCCAGGTGTGCCGGTTGCCTGCCCAGCACCAGCCGAGCTTTGGCGCGTCCCGGCGCCCGGCGCCGTCACGACCGGTGCCGTTGCTGATCCAGAGCGCGGGCACGCGGCTGTCCAGCCGGCCGGGGCGACGGCCAGCCTTGCGGGAGCCGGTGGTCATGAAGCAGTGGTTGCGGTCGATGACCTCCGGCTGCTGCAGGGCCCAGCAGATCCCCTCGTGGACGGTCATCAGGTCACGGCCCCGGCCCCGCACCTGCGGGTCGACCTCGTTGGGGGACTGGTTGGCGAACTCGTCGCCGCGCTGGGGGTCGCTCACCGCGTAGAGGTCGGTGTCGGGGACGTCCACGTCCGGCGCGGCGACGAACTCGGCGAGGTCGGTGAGATCCTCCACGACGAAGCCTGTCCGTTCGTTCAGACGGAGCAGCGGGACCAGGTCGTGGGCGGAGACGCGGCGTGGGTGGATGACCAGCAGGTCGCCGACCAGGTTCTGGGGGAGGGGTGGCAGGTCGAGACCGAGGTCGAGCAGGCGGGTGTGCTGTGTGGCCAGGTCTGGCAGCAAGGATCCTCCAATGAGGCGGCGCGGCGGTGGGGTCCGACGGAACACCGCTGCAGGGAACACATATTCCCGCGCTGTGGCCCCGGATACCACCTCTCGGCCCGTGTCAGGACCGTGGTGCACACTGACGGACGTGGCCGAACGTCCCGAGGTGCCCGCCGCACTCATCCGCCGGCTCGACGAGATGTTCGCCGAGCTGCCCGAGACCTACCGTGAGGACGCGTGGGTGGGGGAGCGGTGGCGAGTGGGGCAGGCGACCGTCGCCCACGTCTTCGGGGGCGAGGACCAGCAGTTCCGCATCGTCTTCCGGGCGCCCGACTCGGAGGTGATGACCTTCGCCAACCTCGGTCCGTCGCACTTTCGGGCCGGGTGGGGGCGCAACGTCGTGGGCGTGATCATCGACGAGGACACCGACTTTGAGGACCTGGAGGAGATGCTCATCGAGTCCTACTGCCTCCAGGCGCCAGCCAGGCTCGTCGCGCAGCTGGACCTCCCGCCGGCGGGACCATGATCCTGCCTCGCGTGCGCGACCCGCGACTGGTGACGGTCCGGCGCGGTGGCACGCTCAGCGACGCCCACCACCACCTGCTGGCGCTGTGGGCCGTGGACTGCGCCGAGCACGTGCTGCCCCTGTTCGAGACGGTCCGACCGGAGGATCCACGGCCCCGCGACGCGGTGGCAGCGGCACGGGCGTGGGTGGCCGGCGACCTGCGGATGATGGAGGCGCGAGCCGCTGGTGGCCACGCGATGGGCGCCGCCCGGGAGCTGACCGGCGCGGCCCGCCACGCGGCATACTCCGCCGGGCAGGCGGCGTGCGTGGCGCATGTCGCGGAGCACGACCTGGGGGCGGCGGCCTATGCCATCAGGGCGGTGCGGGCCAGCGTCTCCGAGGGGGAGTCCGGTGCGGCGGGGCGGGCCGAGTGCAGGTGGCAGCGGGACCGGCTGCCGGACGCGGTCCGCGACCTCGTGCTGGAGGATCAGGCGCGCCGCAACGAGATCTGCTGGTCGGTCTTCGAGGTGTGAGGTCGAGGTGTGAGGGTCACCGGGCGGCGGCCCGCGCCTCGCGGTCGCGGCGACCGAGCCACAGGGCGATCCCGACGCCCGCCAGCGCGCCGAACAGGTGACCCTGCCACGACACGCCGGCCCGCAGCGGCAGGACGCCCCACAGCAGCCCGCCGTAGAGCAGGATCACCAGCAGACCCAGGAGGACCTGCCAGAACCGGCGTGCGGCGAAGCCGTAGACGGCCAGGAAGGCGGCATAGCCATAGACCACCCCGCTGGCCCCGATCACGACCGTGTTGGAGCCTCCGAACACCCACACGCCGAGGCCGCTGAGGAGCACGACGCCCACGGTCACCACCCAGAGATGGCGGGTGGTCCACGCCAGCAGCGCGCCCAGCACGAGCAGCCCCGAGGTGTTGGCGATCAGGTGGCCGAAGCCCAGGTGCAGGAACGGTGCGAGCACGATCCCGGGCAGCCCCGCGAGCTCTCGTGGCCGGATCCCGTAGGCGTCCAGGCGCAGCGGGGTGAGGAGGTCGACGAGCTCGACGACCCACAGGACCGCGACGAGGACCAGGACCGGCAGGATCCGTTCGATCCAGGCGGGCCGGCGCGCCCCGGTGCGCGTCGTGCCGCCGGGGGAGTGGGGGAGAGGGGAGGCCACGGCCACAGCGTGCCACGGTCCGGCCTCCCGGGCGGGAGGTACGGGTGAGAACGGGTCAGTGGGGACCGTGCACGAGTGCGTGGCGGTGCGCGTCATACCGGCGCTTGCCGAGTAGCCGCCAGATCACCCGCACCGGCGGTGGCAGGTGCTTGTTCATCCACTCCGTGCCACCGTCCGGCTGGGCGGCGAGGATCCCGCCGAGCATCGGGAACGCCTGCCCCTTCGGGGTCGCCTTGCGTCCGTGCTCGCCGGCCGCGTCGACCTCCTTCTGGGTCAGGACCGACTCCATGACGGGCACGATGTTCTCCTCCTCGTCGGGCAGGTGCTCGGCGAGCGCGGCGTTGATGCCGGCGAGGGCCTCGCGAATGGGCTCGGCCTCGGCCGACCGGCCGCTCGCGCGCCACACCGGGAGCGCGTCGTCCATGGCCTCCAGGTGCACGAGCATCTCGGCGTGCTGCTGCTTCATCCGGTCCACGTGGAGCGCGCACGCGGGAGCCCGCTCGGCCAGTGGGCCCCAGAACTCGCCGTCCTCGAACTCGTGGTGCGCGTGCAGCGAGGCCGAGAGCGTGGACAGGTGCTGGGCCACGACCGCGGCATGCGCGGCGTCGCCCTCACGAACCCCGTCCACGAGCGTGGGTCCCTCGCCGAACCCGGTCTTGTAGAGACGGTGGATCTCGGCCATCCCGCTGGCGTCGCAGGGCATGCTGGCCTCCTCACCCGGGCGGTGCACCGCCCGACGTTGACGGATCGTGCGCATCTGCCACGGTAGAACCGTGCCGGGGCCGGGCACAACGAACTTTTCTCGCGACGCCGCCCGCCCGGGACGGCTAGGGTCGAGCAGGTGACCGATCGGCCCAACGCGCGTCGAGACCTGCCGTTCCTGCGGTCGGGGCCGCTCTCGCACGTCCACGTCGAGGCCTGGCCGCTGCTGGACGCGCACCTGGAGCGCTGGGGCTACCTGCGGGTGGAGCTGGACGGGCGCGAGATGACGTCGCGTCCGGCCGCGCACCGGCACATCGGGCGGGCCTTCGGGTTCCCGGACTGGTACGGCGCCGGCTGGGACGCCTTCAACGACTGCATCGGGCAGTATGTCGTGGACCACGACGGCGAGCGGGTGGCGGTGATCTGGCGGCACCTGGACGTCGCCGCTCGGGCCGCCCCGGCCACGGTCGCCGAGGTGGGCTGGGGCCTGCTCGAGGTGCAGATCGGCGACATGCCGGCGCAGAACCCCGCCAACACCACGCGGATCGAGCTCGCCGTCTTCGCTGTGGGCGACGGGCCGGACTTCGACCGACCGACGCCCGGCCAGCGCCCTCTATGGAATCTGCTAGACACTCCGCGGGATGTCGCTGGTCCGGGCATGATGGAGCCATGAGCATCCCGGTCGATCTGGCGGCCCTGGGCGAGGCCCTCGGCCGGCACCACACGGCATACCTGCTCCTGGGGAGCAGTGGCCGACCGCATGTCGCACAGGTGTTCCCGCGGCTGGTTGATGACCTGCTGATCGTCGCCGAGCCCGGTCGTACTGCTCGGCGGATCGTGCCCGACTCGCCGGAGGTCACGGTGATGATGCCGCCGACGGAACGTGGCGGCTACACGCTGATCATCGACGGCGCCGCGGTGATCCGTGACGACGGCGCGCTGGAGCTGACGCCGACGCACGCTGTGCTGCACCGAGCGTCCGACCATAGAGCCCACGAGACGCACGACTCGGCCTGCGGCAACGACTGCCAGCCGATCGACGCCCAGACCTGATGCCGGACTGCCTGTTCAGGGCGTAACTGTGTGCTTGGTCGCACAGCACGGGACTGAACGCCGATAAGG
>JAAYYA010000074.1 GCA_012515595.1 Actinomycetales bacterium | reverse complement strand
CCGGCTGCTTCAGCCACCTCGCTGGCCTTCGGGGCGATCTGCTCGTCGAAGGCCTCGCGCGCCGCTGCGGCACCCGACTTCACCCCGGCGACGGCCTTGTCCTTTGCGGCCACCGCCTCTTCGCTGACCTGCTCAGCCTTGCTCTTGCGCTGGAACACAAAGTCCTCCTGTCGTCGGCGTGCGTTGGGTTCCATCCTGCACCGTGTCACCCTCATCCTCCACCCCGGCTCCCAGGGGGACCCGCGTGCGAGGATAGGACCCATGAACGTGACGCTGCAGACGAGCAAGGGCGACATCAACCTGACGCTCTTCCCGGACCATGCCCCCAAGACCGTGCAGAACTTCGTCGGCCTCGCCACCGGCGAGCGCGAGTACCAGGACGACGCCGGGCGCAAGAACCCCCAGCCGTTCTTCGACGGACTCATCTTCCACCGGGTCATCGACGGCTTCATGATCCAGGGCGGCTGCCCCCTCGGCGAGGGTTTCGGCGGCCCGGGCTACACCTTCGACGACGAGATCCACCCCGACAAGAACTTCAACGAGCCCTACGTCCTGGCGATGGCCAACGCCGGCAAGCAGATGGGCCGGGGCACCAACGGGTCGCAGTTCTTCATCACCGTCGGCCCGACCCCGCACCTGATGGGCAAGCACACCATCTTCGGCGAGGTCGCCGACGCGGACTCCAAGGCGGTCGTGGACGCCATCGCCACGACCCGCACCGGCCGCGGCGACAAGCCGGTGGAGCCGGTCGTGATCGAGAAGGTCGTCGTCGCCGAGTGACGGCCCCCGCCCCACCGGTCTGTCCGCGCCATCCGGACCGGCCGTCATACGTTAACTGCCAGCGGTGCGGCCGGCCGGCCTGCCCGGAGTGCCAGCGGCCTGCGGCCGTGGGTATCCAGTGCGTGGACTGCGTCCGTGAGCAGGCCCGCACGGTGCGCCGGCCGACCTCCCGGTTCGGGGCGCGGCAGGCCGGTGGGCGACCGGTCGTCACCCTGACGCTCATCGCGATCTGCGCCCTGGTCTACGTCGGTCAGCTGACCAACGACCGGGTGACCTTCGAGATGATGTTCGTGCCGCTCCTGGCCGAGACCGAGCCGTGGCGCTTCCTCACGGCCGCCTTCGCGCACTCGCCGAACGGCGTGATGCACATCCTGTTCAACATGTTCGCGCTCTGGATCACCGGGCAGTACCTCGAGCCGCTGCTCGGGCGGGTGAAGTTCCTGGCCCTCTTCCTGATCAGCGCGATCGGTGGATCCGTCGGCTACCTGCTGCTCGCGCAGCTGCCCGACCAGCTGGGTCAGCCGTCGGGCTGGACCACCCCGACCGTGGGCGCCTCCGGCGCGGTCTTCGGGCTGTTCGCCGCCACCCTGGTGCTCAACCGGCACCTGGGCAGGGAGACGGGGGGCATCATCGGGGTCTTCGTCATCAACGGTGTGCTGGGCTTCGTGCTCCCGAACATCGCCTGGCAGGCCCACCTCGGTGGCGCCGTCACCGGCGCGGCCATCGCACTCGTCCTGGCCGCCACCGCGCCGGCAGGACGCACCGTCACCGAGACCGCCTCGCGCCGGCGCTGGTTCTGGCCGGCGATGCTCGGGGTGCTCGTGGTGCTGGCGGCCGCGTCCTACTGGCGGATCCAGTCCGTCGAGAACGCCATCCTGCTGCAGCTGTACGGAGGCTGACCCCTCACAAGGCCCGTGTGGCCCTGGTCACGCCCGAATCACACCGGTGTAGTTATCCCCACCCTGTGGATAACATGGGGATAACTCGGCTCAGCGCCAGCGCGTGGTCATCATGAACCCGGCCATGATGGCGCCCAGGCCGATCACCAGGTTCCAGTAGCCGATCTTCAGCGGCCAGTCGCCGCTGGTGACGTAGAACGTGGCGACCCACAGCACGCCGAAGATCATCAGCCCGCACATCACCGGCACGAACCACGGCGGGTTGACCTGCGGCGGCGCGGCGACGTCGACGGGGCGCTGGTCCTTGCGGGTCTTCTTGACGCGTCCCTTGGACTTCGGCACGACTACTCCTTCTGCTGGGGTGGTCGGACGGCTGCGGTGCCGCCCGGCGCGCGACCCGGGGTCGTATGCCGGGTGCTGAGCCACAGGATACGTGGACCGGGCGTTAGGCTGGAATCTCACACTGGAGAGAGGCGCGATGAGCGAGCAGAGCGGGCGGGGTGTCTGGCGTGTCCTGGTCCCCGTGATGGCTCTGGGCGCCGGCCTCCTGTTCGGCACCTCCGCGGCCATCGCCGGGGACGAGCCGGACCAACCCGAGACGCTGGCGGGGCTGATCACCGAGCGCAACGCCCAGGTGGAGTCGCTGGCGGCCCAGGTCGACGAGCTCCACGCCGAGATCCTCCGGGCCAGTGACCGCAGGCCGTTCGCGGCCAGCGTCGAGGCCGAGACCCTCGCCCCGCTCGTCGGGGCCGAGGCCGTGGGCGGTCCGGGTGTCCAGGTCGTCCTCGATGACGCCGGCTACACCCTGGAGACCCTCCCCGACGGCTACACTGTCGACGACGTCGTGGTGCACCAGCAGGACGTCCAGGGGGTGATCAACGCGCTGTGGGCGGGGGGCGCCGAGGCGATGATGGTGCAGGACCAGCGGATCATCTCGACCAGCGCGGTCCGCTGTGTGGGCAACACCCTCTACCTGCAGGGTCGGGTCTACTCCCCGCCCTACACCATCACCGCCATCGGCGACCGGGGGCGGATGCTGGGCGCCCTGGAGACCGACCCGACGGTCAGCAACTACCGCGCCTGGGCGGAGATCCTCGGCCTCGGCTACCAGGTGACCGAGCTGGCCGACGTCGAGCTCCCGGCCTTCACCGGCAGCCTGCGTGCCCAGCACGCGACCCCGCTCGGCCCCCGCCCGGAGGCCGAGGAGGAGCCCACGCTCGACGGCTGACCGGTTCCGTCCTACTCGGTGTCGGTCGGCGGGTCCGGGATGCCGGGGTCGGTGCGCCCCGGACCGGTGGGATCCTCGGAGGT
>JAAYYA010000073.1 GCA_012515595.1 Actinomycetales bacterium | reverse complement strand
TCAGATCACGCCGTAGAGGCGGTCACCCGCGTCGCCGAGCCCCGGCACGATGTAGCCGTGCTCGTTGAGCCGCTCGTCGATCGCACCGGTAACCAGGGTGACCGGCGGGTCGATGCCCTTCAGCTCCTTCTCGAGCAGCTCGATGCCCTCGGGGGCGCTGAGGAGGGTGATGGCGGTGATGTCGTGGGCGCCGCGCTCGGCCAGGAAGTGGACCGCCGCAGCGAGGGTGCCGCCGGTCGCCAGCATCGGGTCCAGGACGTAGCACTGGCGGTTCGCCAGGTCGTCGGGAAGCCGGTTGGCGTAGGTGTGCGCCTCGAGCGTCTCCTCGTTGCGGACCATGCCCAGGAAGCCCACCTCGGCGGTGGGCAGCATCCGCATCATGCCGTCGAGCATCCCCAGGCCGGCCCGCAGGATCGGCACCACCAGGGGCTTGGGCGTGGACAGGTGGATCCCGGTCGTCGGGGCCACCGGGGTCTCGATCTCGAACGGGCTGACCCGCACCTCGCGGGTGGCCTCGTAGGCCAGCAGGGTGACCAGCTCGTCGGCGAGCCGGCGGAACGTCGGGGTGTCCGTCCGCTTGTCGCGCAGATAGGTGAGCTTGTGGGCGATCAGCGGGTGGTCGGCAACGTGGACGCGCATGCCCCGAACCTACCCGAGAAGGGCGCATGGGGTTCGCCCGAGAAAATGTCAGGGCGTGTGCCGCGGCCACCTGGCAGGCTGGACCCGACGCCCGAGGAGGACCGCGTATGACGACACTCGCCGCGAGCGGCTATGCACCGGTCAACGGACTGGAGATGTACTACGAGCTGTACGGCCCGGACACCGGCACGCCGCTGCTTCTGCTGCACGGCGGGCTGTTCAACATCGACCTGCAGTTCGGGCCGCTCCTGCCCGGGCTCAGCGAGGGTCGCCGGGTCATCGCGACCGACTTCCAGGGCCACGGGCGCACCAACGACGCCGACCGTCCGCTGTCGACCGCCGGCCTCACCGCCGACGTGGTCGGCCTGCTGGCGCACCTGGGCGTGGAGCAGGTGGACGTCTTCGGCTACAGCATCGGCGGGGCGGTGGCGCTGAACCTGGCGGTCGAGCACCCCGAGCTGGTGCGTCGCGCGATCATCTCGTCGGTCGCCTTCGACCCCTCCGGCGACCGCGGCTCGGAGAATGCCGAGGCCGTCGTGGAGATGAGCGTCGACATGATCGCCGGGACCCCGATGGAGGCCGACTACCGGGCCAAGTCGCCGCACCCCGACAGGTTGCAGACCCTGCTGGACAAGCTCGGCTCCTATGGCCCGGGCGAGGATGGCTGGTCCGAGGACGCGATCCGGGGCATCGCCGCGCCGACCCTCTTCACGGTGGGCGACAGCGACATGGTCCGCCTGGAGCACGCGATCCGGTTTCTGCAGCTGCGCGGCGGCGACGTCAACGGCGATTTCGAGGGCGTCCCCGTCTCCCAGCTGGCGGTGCTGCCCGGCACCACCCACTTCGGGGGCCTGGCTAACCCCTCCCTCGTGCTGGAGATCGTGCGACCCTTCCTCGACGCGGCGGAGTCGACCTCCTGGGGGACGGAGCACGGCGGATGAGGCAGGTGCCCGTCTGGGGTGCGGGGGAGTATGCCGGGTGGATGCGGGCGGCGCTCGACCTCGCCGCCGGTGCCGAGCAGGGGGGTGACGTGCCGATCGGCGCGCTCGTCATGTCGCCCGAGGGGGTGGTCGTCGGGCGCGGGTTCAACGTCCGCGAGGTACTCAAGGACCCGACCGGTCACGCCGAGGTGGTGGCGCTGCGCGAGGCCGGCGCGGCCCTGGGCAGCTGGCGCCTGGAGGACTGCACGCTGGTCGTGACGCTCGAGCCGTGCGCGATGTGCGCCGGCGCCGCGATCCTGGCGCGGGTCTCCCGGATCGTCTTCGGCGCCTGGGACCCCAAGGCCGGGGCCTGCGGCTCCGTGTGGGACCTGCCGCGCGACCGCAGGGCCCTCCACCGCCCGGAAGTGGTCGGCGGAGTCCTCGAGCAGGAGTGCGCGGCGGCCCTCGTCGATTTCTTCGGCCCCCACCGATTCGGGTAACCTGCCTGGCGGTGGCGTGTCCGAGCGGCCTAAGGAGCACGCCTCGAAAGCGTGTGAGGGCGCAAGTCCTCCGTGGGTTCAAATCCCACCGCCACCGCCAGTGTCCTGAGTCGCGACACCGTTTACACGGTGTCGCGGCTCAGGATTTTTTTGTAGGTTCACGCGGGGTTGTCGTGGGTGTCGCGGCTCATCGGTCGTGGGTCACGAGGGTTGTGGGCGGATCGGGCG
>JAAYYA010000504.1 GCA_012515595.1 Actinomycetales bacterium | reverse complement strand
AGGGAGATGAGCTCGTCGATCAGCTCGGGGTAGCTGATGCCGGAGGCGGCCCAGACCTGGGGGTACATCGAGAACGGGGTGAACCCCGGCATCGTGTTGATCTCGTTGATCAGGACCTCACCGGAGTCGGTGAGGAAGCAGTCGACCCGGGAGATCCCCTCGCAGCCGGCAGCCTCGAAGGCGATCCCGGCAATCCGCTGGATCTCCGCGCGGACCTCGTCGGTCACCTCGGCGGGGCAGGACAGGGCGACGTTGGCCTCGTCGAGGTACTTGGCCTCGAAGTCGTAGAAGCCGTGCTCGCCGCCGACCACGATCTCCCCGATCTCGCTGACCCGGGGTGCGTCGGTGCCATGCCCGCCCAGCACCCCGCACTCCAGCTCACGGCCGGTGATGCCCGCCTCGACGACCACCTTGGGGTCGTGCCGCCGGGCCTCCTCGATCGCCGCCTCCACCTGCGCCGGGTTCTCGACCCGGCTAATGCCCATCGACGACCCGGCCCGGGCGGGCTTGACGAAGACCGGGAAGGACAGGGCGTTGACGGCGTCCAGCGCCGCGGCGCGGTCCCGGCGCCACTGCAGGTCGGTGATGACGGTGTAGGGCCCGACCGGCAGGCCCGCGTTCGCGAACAGCACCTTCATCACGTGCTTGTCCATCATGGCCGCCGAGGCCAGCACCCCGCAGCCGACGTAGCGGATGTCGGCCAGCTCCAGCAGCCCCTGGATCGTGCCGTCCTCGCCGAACGGGCCGTGCAGCAGCGGGAACACCACGTCCACCTCGGTGAGCGCGCGGGGCACCTGGCCGGGCTCGGCCACGGTGACCATCGTGCTCCCGGTCCCCAGGGGCAGCACGACGGTGCTCTGGCTGTCCGGCACCTCCGGGAGTCGCCCCTCCGTGATCTCCAGGGGGGCCGGGTCGTCGGCGACCTGCACCCACCGACCGTCGCGGGTGATGCCGATCGGCACGACGTCGTAGCGGTCGCGGTCGATGGCCCGCAGCACGCTCGCGGCCGTGGCGCAGGAGATCGCGTGCTCCTCGGAGCGGCCGCCGAACACCAGGGCGACGGTCGTGCGACGGGGGCCGGGCGGGGGTGCGGGCTGGGTGTCCATCGCCGGTGAGCCTAATCGGTGCGGGGCCTCGCGTGGCGGACCGGCACCTCGGTGTCGCCCGACCGGGTGGCGACCGGCACCTCAGTGTCGCTCGTGCTTGTGGGGTCGGGCCATCAGCTGGTCGCCGAGCTGGCGCACGTCCATCGCATGCTCGACCACGGCGGTGACCCCCGCGCAGATCGGCATGTCCACGCCGTGGCTGGCGGCCAGGTCGACGATCGACCGGCAGGACTTCACGCCCTCGGCGGTCTGGCTGGTGATCGCCACGACCTCCTCGACCGACATCCCGCGGCCGAGGTTGAGCCCGAAGGAGTGGTTGCGCGAGAGGGGGGACATGCAGGTCGCGATGAGGTCACCCACGCCGGCGAGCCCCATGAGGGTCGCGGGGTCGGCACCGAGCGCGGCACCCAGCCGCGCGGTCTCGGCGAGCCCGCGGGTGATGACGGTGGCCTTGGTGTTGTCGCCGTAGCCGAGCCCCTCGGCCATGCCGACGGCCAGGGCGATGACGTTCTTCACCGCGCCGCCCAGCTCGGCACCGACCACGTCCGTCTGGGTGTACGGCCGGAAGTATGCCGTGGCGCAGGCCTGCGCGACCTGTTCGGCCGTGGCGATGTCGCTGCAGGCCACGACCGACGCGGCCGGCTGCCTGGCGGCGATCTCCCGGGAGAGGTTGGGGCCGGAGACGACCACCACCCGGTCGGTCGGGACACCTCCGGCCTCGTGGATCACCTCGCTCATCCGCTGGCCGGTGCCCAGCTCGATGCCCTTCATGAGGGAGACGACCGGGACCCCGGCGGGCAGGTGCCGGCCCCAGTCCTGCAGGTTGGCACGCAGGGTCTGGGAGGGGATCGCGACGACGACCAGGTCGGCCCCTGCCG
The DNA here is from genome assembly GCA_012515595.1 of Actinomycetales bacterium. Taxonomy (GTDB): domain Bacteria; phylum Actinomycetota; class Actinomycetes; order Actinomycetales; family Dermatophilaceae; genus Ornithinicoccus. The sequence continues at coordinate 14,013 of JAAYYA010000504.1, read as the reverse complement.
CGGCCACGGCGGGGTCGTGCGTGGCGCTGACCGTGTCGGGCAGGACCAACTCGGGCAGGTAGCCCGCGTTGACGCGGTCGGCGTTGATCGCCTCGGCCACCTCCCGGCGGCGCGCGTGCAGGGTGACCTCCCCGCCGGCGTCCGCCAGGATGGCGGCGAAGGCGGTGCCCCAGGAGCCGCTGCCGAAGACTGCTGTCCGCGTCACTTCTTCGACCTCTTCCGGGGCTCCCGCTTCCCGTCCCAGACGAACACTTCGGCGGGTGGCTCCTCACCACGGATCTGGGCGAGCAGGCCGGTCAGGTCCTTCATGATCCGTGCGGTGGCCTCGGTCGCGGCCGCGGAGTCCTCCCGGCCGGCCAGGTCGGCCAGGTCCGTGGCCGGACCCGCCTTGACGTGCATCACGTGTCGGGAGAAGAGCCCGGTGGGGCGTCGTGCATACGGGGCGAAGAGGTTCTGGACGCCCCACTGCGCGATCGGGATGACCGGCGCCTCAGTCATCAGGGCCAGTCGACCGACGCCACTCTTGGCCTTCATCGGCCACAGTCCGGGATCCCGGGTCAGGGTCCCCTCCGGCATGATCACGACGCAGTCGCCGTTCTCGACAGCCGCCGCGGCGTCCCGCAGGGAGTCGGAGGCCTGCCGGGTCCCCCGGTAGACCGGCACCTGCCCCAGCCCGCGCAGGGCACGACCGAGCACGGGGACGTCGAACAGGCCGGACTTGGCCAGGAAGCGCGGCGCCCAGCCGTGGTTGACCAGGTAGTGCGCCACCATGAACGGGTCGATCTCGGAGATGTGGTTCCCCGCGACGATGAACCCGCCCGAGGTGGGCAGGTTCTCGCCGCCGCTCCACTCCTGCCGGGTCAGTCGGGCCAGGGGCGGCCGGAGGGTGGCGATCACCCCGCGGTAGGCCAGGGGCGTCTTCGTGCGAAGCGGCTGCGGTTCCACGCCCACATCTTGTCACCTGATGCCGCTCGGGGTGCGGTGCACGCGGCGTGCGCCCGGCATACTGGGGCGGTGTCCGAGTCGTTCCGCTGGCGCCTGGTCGTCCCGGTCAAGCAGGCCCAGCGGGCCAAGACCCGGCTCCGCGCGCCCGCGCCCCTGTCCCGTCCCGAGCTGGCCCGGGCGATCGCCCTGGACACCCTCGAGGCCGTATGCCGTGCGCTCGCCCCCGGCGACGTCGTCACCGTCACCTCCGACGAGGTGGTGGCGCCGGCGGCCGCCGCCCTCGGCTGCCGGGTGGTGGCCGACCCCGGCACGGGCCTGAACGCCGCCATCACGGCAGGCATCCGGGTCGCCCTGTCCCCCGCTGGCACCGCCCCCGACCCGAACGTCCCCGGCCCGGACGCTCCGGGCGTCGCCGTCCTCCTGGGTGACCTGCCCGCTCTGCGGCCCGAGGACCTGGTCACCGCCCTGGCCCAGTGCGCCGACCACCCGCGGGCGCTCGTGCCGGACCACGACGGGACCGGCACGGTCCTGCTGACCGCGGCGCCCGGCATACGGCTGGAACCCGGATTCGGACCGGGGTCCGCGGCACGTCACGGGGAGTCGGCCGCGCTCCTGACGCCCGACCTGCCCCGGCTCCGCCGGGACGTCGACGACCTCGCCGACCTGCGGGTCGCGTTGGACCTCGGCGTGGGGCGGCACACCGCTGAACTGCTCGCCGGGGACACCGGGTCCGCCGCGACGGCGAACTAGGCTGACCACATGCAGGCCAGCCTCCACACCTTCGACCCGGCGACCACCAGCGGCAGCGTCATCCTGGACACCGGCAAGGTGGTGCCCTTCACCGCGGAGGCCTTCGCGGCGAGCGGCCTGCGGCACCTGCGCGTAGGGCAGCGGCTGTCCATCGAGGTCTCCGGCGACCCCGAGGCGGCAGGCACCCTCGTGGAGCGGCTGTGGATCGTCGGTATCGGGGCTGACCAGGCGATTCGGTGACACCCCGCTCGTCCTGTTGCGCGAGTCCTCCTGTCCCGTAGTGTGAATCTGGTCCTGACCGCAGCGACGGATCGGAGCACACCGGTGAATAAGGCAGAGCTGATTGATCGACTGAGCACCCGGTTGGGAAGTCGCCGGGAAGCCACCCTGGCCGTCGAGGCTCTGGTGGACGTGGTCATCCGCGAGGTGGCGGCCGGCGGCAACGTCGGGATCACTGGTTTCGGGACCTTCGAGCGCGCCGAGCGGGCACCGCGCACGGGGCGCAACCCCCGGACCGGACAGAGCGTCCCCATCGCGGGGACCAAGAGCCCGCGGTTCCGACCGGGCACCTACTTCCGTGCGGTCGTCGCCGACCCGGGCGACCTGCCGCGAGAGGGCCTCGCCGGAGGTCGCGCCAAGCCGGGCTCGGCCGGCTGAGGGCTCGGCAGCTCGGCGGAGGTCGCCGTCCGGCACCTGGACAGGGCCGCTCAAGCACCTGGAAAAGGGCGGCTCACGCGCGCCCTCGTCGCCCTCCGTCAGCCCGCCGAGCCGCCCTGCTGCTCGGCCTGGGTGGCGGCGACCATCGAGCGGTAGACCTCGAGCAGGGCACGGCGCTGTCCGGCGGTGAGGGTGGGGTCCGCCCGCACGACCTCCCGCATCGACCGCAGGGCCTCCTCGGCCTCGTCCTCTCCCCCGTCGGACTCGCCGAGCAGGTCCTCGGCGGGCACGCCCAGGGTCTTGGCGATGCTGCGCAGGACCTGCTCGCTCGGTGCGCGCAGGCCGTTCTCGATCTGGGAGAGGTAGGGCCCGGAGATGCCGGACATCGCGGCCAGCTGCCGCATCGGGAGCGCCGCCAGCTCGCGCTGCTGGCGGATCATCGCGCCCAGCGTGCGGGGGAAGCCCTCGGAGTCGCTCACGCGCCCATGGTAGCCATCGGTTTGGTCACAATCGGTTGCTACCCGGTCGTCCACCAGGCATGGTCTGCGTAGAACTCGGGCCACCCACGGCGAAGGAGACACCATGTCCGGACTCGACATCCCCCTGACCCCGCTGCGCTTCCTGGAGCGTTCCGCTGGTGTCTTCCCCACCAAGACGGCCATCATCGACGGCCCCCGCTCCCTGAGCTACGCCGAGATGGCCGAGCAGGTCCAGCAGGTGGCCGGTGCTATCCGGGCCGCCGGTGTCGCACCGGGCGAGAGCGTGGTCTACGTGGCCACGAACTCGGCCGAGCTGGTCATGGCCCACTTCGCCGTGCCCCTCGCCGGTGCCGTCCTGGTGGCGACCAACACCCGGCTCTCCACGCCGGAGATCGCCTACATCCTGGAGCACTCCGAGGCGCGGCTCGTGCTCATCGAGGAGGAGCTGGCTGCCACGCACGGGGAGATGCTGCGGGCCTCCGGGGTCCCGGTGGTGGCGCTGCCGGCCCAGGACGGCACCGACACCCAGATCGACGGGGCCACCCCCTGGTCACGGTTCCGGGCGACCGGTGAGGGCACCGAACTGCCGTGGACCGTCGAGGACGAGACCGCCACGATCTCGCTCAACTACACCTCCGGCACCACGGGTCGCCCGAAGGGTGTGATGTACACCCACCGCGGCGCGCACCTGAACGCTCTCGGCCAGTGCCTGCACCAGGGATTCGTCCCCGAGACGCGCTACCTGTGGACCCTGCCGCTCTTCCACTGCAACGGCTGGTGCTCCGCGTGGGCGGTCACCGCCCTCGGTGGGACCCAGGTCTGCCTGCGGGCCGTGCGTGGACCGGACGTGTGGCGCCTGATCCGCGACGAGGGGATCACCCACATGGCGGGGGCGCCGACGGTCCTGTCGATCATGGCCGGCGCCGAGGAGGCCGCGCCGCTGACCGAGCCGCTGTCCGTGGCGACGGCCGGCGCGCCGCCCAGCCCGACCATCATCGAGACCTTCACCGAGCTGGGGGTCACGGTGATCCACGTCTTCGGCCTCACCGAGACCTACGGCCCCTACTCCTCCTGCGAGTGGCAGGAGGAGTGGGCGGAGCTGTCCACCCCCGAGCTGGCCGTGCGCCTGGCCCGGCAGGGCGTGGGCATGACCACTGCGGACGACCTGCGGGTGATCCGGCACGACGAGGGCGGGGACCCCGACGCACCATTGGTCGACGTCCCGGCGGACCAGGCCACCATCGGTGAGATCGTGATGCGCGGCAACACCGTCATGAAGGGCTACTTCAAGGACGAGGAGGCCACCGCCGAGGCGTTCCGCGGCGGCTGGTTCCACTCCGGTGACCTCGGCGTGCTGCACGCCGACGGCTACGTCCAACTGGTCGACCGCGCCAAGGACGTGGTGATCTCCGGCGGGGAGAACATCTCCACCATCGAGATCGAGCAGGCCCTGATGCGCCACCCGGCCGTCAGCGAGGTCGCGGTCATCGGGGTGCCGGACGAGCGGTGGGGCGAGCGCCCCCAGGCCTACGTCACCTGCCGTGCCGGTCAGCAGCCCGACGAGGCCGAGCTCATCGCCCACGTCAAGACACTGCTCGCGTCCTTCAAGGCGCCCAAGGCCGTCGTCTTCGTGGAGGACCTGCCCAAGACCGCCACCGGCAAGATCCGCAAGAACGAGCTCAAGGACGCGGCCTGGGCCGGCCACGAGACCCGCATCCAGGGCTGAGCCCGACACAAGGACCACCCGGGGCCCGGCCCCGAGGAAAGGACGACGACATGACGAGCACGACCGACGGATCCGCACCCGAGCAGGTGGCCTTCGGAGACCTGCAAGGGCTGGAGGGGCGAACACTAGGTCCCGGCAACCCGGTCACCATCACCCAGCAGCAGATCGACCAGTTCGCCGAGGCCAGCCTGGACGACCAGTGGATCCACACCGACCCCGCCCGCGCGGCCGCGGGACCGTTCGGCACGACCATCGCCCACGGCTACCTGACCCTCTCCCTGGCCTCGCGGCTGCTCTTCGACCTGCTGGAGGTCACCGGAGCCTCGAGCGTGGTCAACTACGGCCTGGACAAGGTCCGTTTCCCCGCGCCGGTCCCGGTGGGCTCGGCACTGCGCATGACGGTCACCTTCACGACCGTCACCGCCGTGGCGGGCGGCTACCAGGTGGCCTATGAGGGTGCCATCCGGGCGGATGGACAGGACAAACCGTCCTGCGTCCTGCAGGGCCTGTTCCGCTACTACGGCCCGGAGGCGTCCTGACCGGGCCTGGATAGGCCCGGGGCCCGGTACGCGGGCCGAGCTGGTCTTCAGCTTGCCGTCGTTAGCGAGATTGTGCTAACATTGCTAACAGCATCCAGCACCGGGCCCAGTCCCGTCACCCCGCAGAAGGAGGCCACCATGGCCGAGAAGAACCAGCAGACCCCGCTCACCCCGAACGTCGAGGAGGCCGCCGACCGCATCCGTGAGCTCAACGAGAAGTTGATCACGGCGGCGAAGCAGAGCGGCAACGTCTCCCTGGACGCCTACGAGAAGACCCTGCAGAGCCTGGTCGACTTCCAGCAGAAGGCCGCCGGCGCCACCCAGCTCGACTGGGTCCAGGCCCTGGCCAAGACCCATGCCGACTTCGTCACCGAGGTCAGCACGGCCTTCACCAAGGCGGCTCGCGACGTCCTGAAGTGACCCGTGCGTGACGTCCCCGGACGTCACGAGGCCACCAGACACGAAACGGCCCCCCACCTGCACTGCAGGTGAGGGGCCGTTCTCCATGGGTAGCCCCGACGGGATTCGAACCCGCGCTACCGCCTTGAGAGGGCGGCGTGCTAGGCCGCTACACAACGGGGCCATGGGTGTCGGCTGCCAGGCAGCCGAGGAGAAACCTTACCAAAGGGCGGGGTTTCTGCCGAATCGCCCGAGACCGGGCGAACAGCGCTGGGGTACCAGGACTCGAACCTAGACTAACTGAACCAGAATCAGTCGTGCTGCCAATTACACCATACCCCAAGGGGGTACCACCTGAGGGCTCCGCGAAGGAGTTCCGGGGGGTGGACCGATCGCCTACCTTACCGGTCTGACGAGGGACTTCCCAAATCGCGCCGGCCAGGGCGAGCGCGGAGCTGCTCAGGCTCGGAGGCCGCCCCGCCGGGGCGAGCGGCCCGGTCTCAGCTCTCGGTCGGGCGCAGCCGTGCCAGGGCGGCGACCAACAGCAGCACGACGGCCGACCCGGTGACCCAGAAGGACCACCAGACGCGGGCCTGCGCCGCCTCGATCCGGTCGACGACCGGCAGCGTGGTGTCCCAGGTCAGGGAGTCCAGCGCAAGACCCATCCCCATCAGCGGGGCCGAGGGCTCATCGGGCGTCCCAAAGGCCGCGTCGAGAGCCAGCACCTCCTCCAGCCCCGGGCCGGCCGTGTCCGGGGCCAGCTTCCGCAGGACGTCGACCTTCTCGGCCAGCGCGTCGTCATCGGCCGACGTGAGCGAAAGACTGCGCTGCCCCCGGACCTCGTCGATCCGGGCCTGCACCGTCATCTCGAGATTGGCGTTGGCCGCGCGCAGCATGTTGAGGTCTCCACGAGCGCTCTGGTGGGCGGCTAGCGAGGCACCGAGGACAGCACCCCCGACCACCAGCGCGACCAGCGCCAACCCGACGAGCACCCGGGCTGACCGGATCCATCCCCCCATACCCGACTCCTGACTCCTGACGTGGTCGAACGCGACAATCGTGTGACGGCGGTCCGCCGCACCCGGTTCCGCTCAGCCCTTGCCTCCCGCCAGCTCGTCCCGGAGCCGGGAGAGCCGGGCCATCGTCGAGGCCTTGCCGAGGACCTCCATCGACTCGAACAGGGGCGGGGAGACGCGCTGCCCGGAGACCGCTGTGCGCAGCGGCCCGAAGGCGAAGCGGGGCTTGATCCCCAGCCCCTCCACGAGCGCCTCGCGCAGCGCCTGCTCGATCCGCTCGGTGTTCCAGTCGGGCTGGGCGCCCAGCGTGTCCGGGATGGCGCCGTCGATGGGCTCGAGCGCCGCCAGCGCGGCGTCGAGGACCGCTCCCGCGTCGTCCTTGAGCTGCTCGCGCGCGTCGTCGGCGATCGGCAGGTCGTCGTCGGCGGTGTAGAACGGGGCGACCAGCGGCGCCGCGTCGGTGAGGGTGACGATGCGCGTCTGCACCAGCTCGGCCAGAGACTTCAGCCGGCCCAGCTCGGGCATCGTCGGCTGGTCCGAGAGGACACCTGCGGTCTGCAGGTAGGGCAGCAGGCGGCTGGCCAGCTCCCCGACCTCGAGCTGGCGGATGTAGTGGCCGTTGAGGGAGTTGAGCTTGTCCAGGTTGAAGATCGGGCCGACCGTGTTGACCTTGGCCCAGTCGAAGCCGGCGCTGAACTCCTCGAAGGTGAAGATCTCCCGCTCGGTGCCGTCGTCCTCGATGATCGGCGGGTAGCCGAGCAGCGCCAGGAAGTTGAGCAGCGCCTCGGGCAGGTAGCCCTGCTCCTGGAACCAGGTGAGCCGGGCCCACGGGCTCTTGCGCTTGGAGATCTTGGCCTTCTTCTCATCGCGCAGCAACGGCATGTGGGCGAACTGCGGCACGGGCAGGTCCAGCCACTGGTAGAGCAGGATGTGCTTGGGCGTGCTGGAGATCCACTCCTCGCCGCGCACGACGTGGGTGATCCCCATCTCGTGGTCGTCGACGACGACGGCCAGGTGGTAGGTCGGGAAGCCGTCGGCCTTGACGATCACCTGGTCGTCGGGCCGCGGGGCGGACACCTCGCCGCGGACCAGGTCGGTGAAGCTCAGCGGCGGCTCGTCCGGGATGAGCATCCGCACCACCGGCGTCTCGCTGAACCCGGGGAGCTCGGCCCGCTCCTCACGGGTCTTGCCGTGGCACAGCCGGTCGTAGCCGGTCGGCTGCTTCAGCTTCTGCTGCTTCTCGCGCATCTGCGCGAGCCGCTCACCGGAGCACCAGCACAGGTAGGCGTTGCCCTGCTCCAGCAACCGGTCGGCATACGGCCGGTAGGTGTCCAGGCGCTCGGACTGGCGGTAGGGCGCGCACGGCCCGCCCTTGTCCGGCCCCTCGTCCCAGGTCAGCCCGAGCCAGGAGAGCGTGTCGTAGATCTGCTGCTCGCTGTCGGCCTGGAACCGGGCCCGGTCGGTGTCCTCGATGCGCAGCAGGAAGCGACCGCCCTGCTGCCGGGCGAAGGCGAGGTCGAACATCGACATGTAGGCCGTGCCGACGTGCGGGTCCCCCGTCGGGGACGGCGCGACGCGCAGCCTGACGGCGCCGGGGAGGCCCTCGGCCGGGTCGGTCAGGGGCTCGGTGGTCAGGGGCTCGGTGCTGGGGTTGGATGCCTGGTCACTCACGATGCAGAGCCTATCCGCACGGCAGAGCCCTCAGGTCCGCGGCGGAGTCCCCTGCTCGACCGATGCCGACCCGACGCGATCCACCGGATGCAGCTGCAGCTCGGGGATCCCCTCGAAGTCCCGAGGGTTGCCGGTGAACAGGGGCAGCCCGTGCGCGACCGCGGTCGCGGCGATCAGCGCGTCAAAGGCCCGCGCGGCCGGTGTGCGCCCGGCACTCCGGAGGGCCGAGGCCACGCGGCCGAACGCCCGTGCCGCGCGCCAGGACGTCGGCACTGCGGTTGCGCAGGTCTCGCACCGGGATCACGTCCACGACGCTGTATCACCGGTGATACGGGCGATGGTTGTCCACAGGGCGCTTGCCGCGCTTACCGCAGCATCGCCCCGGTGAGGGACTCCTGGACCCAGGTGAGGAAGTCGTAGTAGGCCATCTGCTGGACCGTGGCGGGGTCCATGTCGCCCTCGCCCTGGAGGGCAAGCGCAAACTCCTCGTGGAGCCGCTCGGAGTCCTCCTCGGTGTGCATCCCCAGCCGCTCCCCCAGGATCAGCCGTATGTCGGTCAGGGCCATGGTCAGGGCCCTCGCCTGGTCGGGGTCGAGGGCGAGCTTCACCGGCTCGTCGGGCTCGTGGTCCCCGTCGGTCGGCAGAGCCTCGCTCAACGCCGTGATCGCCGTCGCCAGGTTGGCCGCCTTGCGGGAACGGAGGGTGTGCTCGGTGAGCCGCCGGAACTCCGCGGCCTGCTCGGCGTCGGTGTGGTGCGCCGGCGGCAGCAGGCGCCGCAGCGCCGGATCGCTGGGCTCCTCGGGGTCGACGGTGCCCCCGAGACCCGCGACCAGGTCCAGGAACGGGTCGCCGGTCGCCTCCCGCTCGGGGGCGACGAAGTCGTGGGTGAGCCGCAGCAGGTGCAGGACGACGGCCACCTCGGCGGTCTCCCAGGTTGAGGTGAACCGTCCCTTGCGGGACCGGAACGCGGTGGCCACTCAGTCGTCCTGCTGGAAGGTCGCCCACAGGCCGTAGCCGTGCATCGCCTCGGTGTCGGCCTCCATCTTCTCGCGGGTCCCGGTCGAGACCACGGCACGGCCCTCCTCGTGCACCTGCATCATGAGTCGCTCGGCCTTGGCCTTCGGGTAGCCGAAGTGCGTCTGGAAGACCCAGGAGACGTAGGACATGAGGTTGACCGGGTCGTTCCACACCAGCGTGATCCAGGGGCGGGCCGTCTCCGGACGGTCCAGGACGGCGACCTGCCCCGCCTCCTGCGGTCCGGGCGAGGCCGGTCCGCCGGGCGGGGTGGATGAGCGGGTGGACACGGCGCCCACTCTACGGCGGGCCGACCGGGGGCACGTCGCACCCACCGCGCATCACCCCACGCCGTCACCCCGCCAGGCTGCGCACGAGCAACGTCGCCGCCGAGGCGGCGCAGACCAGGAGCATCGCGGTGCGGATGCGCGTGGGCGGGACCCGGCGGCCCACCCGGCGGGCGAGCCAGAGCCCCGCCAGCAGGAAGGGCACGAACAGCGCCGCCAGCCACACCTCGCGGGCCTCCAGCTGACCACTGACGCCCAGCCCGACGAGGCTGAACACGGCGCCCAGGACGAAGTACACCGCCAGCGTGCTGCGCACCTGAACCGGGGACCGGTGCTGATAGAGGATCGCGATCGGTGGGCCGCCGATCGAGGTCGCGGTCGACGTGACGCCGGAGATGACCCCGGCCCCGACGAGGGTGCCGGGTGTGATCGGCACGGTCACCGTGTGCCAGGTGAGCAGGACGGCCACGAGCACCATCACCCCGACCGCCACGGCCAGCTGCCGGTCGGTGAAGATCGCCACCAGCCAGACGCCGACGACGGTTCCCGGGATGCGTGCCGGCAGGGCCCACGCCAGGCCGCGCCAGTCGATCTCCTCGCGGTGGGTCGCCAGCTGCAGCAGCGGCAGCAGCACCGCGGTGCTCAGCAGGAGGCCGGGCATCAGCTCGGGGGCGACGAGGGTCGCGATCGGCGCTCCCACCAGTCCCAGCCCGAGACCGACCAGTCCCTGCACGGCCGTCCCGACGAGCAGGGCGAGCGCGATCACCGCCAACGCCCACAGCGGCACCCCGAGGATCACCGACTCACCCTAATGGGGTGCCGCCTGCCGACCGCTCCGCCCTAGAGTGCTGCGGGTGACCGAACAGAACCGCCCACGCACATCGCTCCTGACCGACCAGTACGAGCTGACCATGGTGCAGGCCGCGCTGGCCAGCGGCCGCGCCGACCGCCGATGCGTCTTCGAGGCGTTCGCCCGGCGACTTCCGGAGGGGCGCCGCTACGGCGTGGTCGCCGGGACCGGGCGGTTCCTGGAGGCGCTCGCCGACTTCACCTTCGGCGAGGAGGAGCTCGCCTTCCTGCGCGAGGCCGGGGTAGTCAACGAGCAGACGCTGGACTACCTGGCCGGCTACCGGTTCAGCGGCGACATCTGGGGCTATGCCGAGGGCGAGTGCTACTTCCCCGGCTCACCGCTGCTCATCGTGGAGTCGACCTTCGCCGAGGGCGTGATCCTGGAGACGCTGGCGCTTTCGATCCTCAACTACGACTGCGCGGTGGCCGCGGCGGCCTCCCGGATGACCGCGACGGCCGGTGATCGTCCCTGCATCGAGATGGGGTCACGCCGCACCCACGAGGGCGCCGCGGTGGCCGCCGCCCGCGCGGCCTACATCGCGGGCTTCGGCTCCACCTCCAACCTGGAGGCCGGCCGCACCCACGGGATCCCCACGCTGGGGACGGCCGCGCACTCCTTCACGCTGCTGCACGACTCCGAGCGCGAGGCCTTCGCCTCGCAGCTGGAGAGCCTCGGGCTGGACACGACGCTGCTCGTGGACACCTACGACGTCACCACCGCCGTCGAGCTGGCGGTCGAGCTCGCCGGTCCGGAGCTGGGCGGCGTGCGGCTGGACTCCGGCGACCTGGTCTCCCAGGCGCACGAGGTCCGCCAGCAGCTGGACGCCCTGGGCGCGACCGACACCCGCATCGTGGTCACCTCCGACCTGGACGAGTTCGCGATCGCCGCCCTCCAGGCCGCACCCGTCGATGCGTATGGCGTGGGGACCCGGGTGGTGACCGGCTCCGGGGCCCCGGCGGCCGGCCTGGTCTACAAGCTGGTCGCCCGGGAGGACGCCGACGGCGTCCTGGTGGGCGTGGCCAAGGAGAGCCAGGGCAAGGCCTCAGTGGGCGGGCGCAAGCACGCGCTGCGCCGCCGCAACATCACCGGCGTCGCCCACGAGGAGCGCATCGGCATCGGCATCGCACCGGTGGACGACGGAGACGACCGAGACCTGCTCGTGCAGCTGGTGCGCGGCGGCGAGGTGGTCGTGCCGACCGACGCGCACACGGCGCGGGAGCATCACGTCCGGTCGCTCGCCGAGCTGCCGACCAAGGGGCTGCGGCTGTCCCACGGGGACCCCGCTCTCCGCACGGTCTTCGAGGACGAGCAGAGCCGCACCGAGGTGGAGGAGGACTGAGCCCCACCGGGCACCTCCGCCCCGCGCGGACCGCCGCAGTACGGTGGGGTCATGGCCCGGGCACTGATCATCGTGGACGTCCAGCTCGACTTCTGTGAGGGCGGCTCGCTGGCCGTCGAGGGCGGCTCGGCGGTGGCCGCCGGCGTCAGCGACCACGTGGTTCGGCACGGCCAGGAGTATGCCGCGATCGTCGCCACCGCGGACTGGCACATCGACCCGGGCGACCACTGGTCGGACGAACCGGACTTCGTGGACAGCTGGCCGGTGCACTGCGAGGCCGAGACGGCCGGGGCCGAGTTCCGGCCCGAGCTAGCCGGCGCGCTGGACCACGTCCAGGCCGTCTTCCGCAAGGGGCAGTACGCCGCGGCCTACTCAGGGTTCGAGGGCAGCACCGAGGTCCACGGGGAGCAGATCGGGCTGGCGGAGTGGCTCCGCGAGCGGGACATCACCGAGGTCGACGTCGTCGGCATCGCCACGGACCACTGCGTGCGCGCCACGGCCCTCGACGCCGCCGCGCTGGACCTGGAGACCACGGTGCTGCTGGAGCTGACCGCCGGTGTCGCCCCGGAGTCGGCGCAGGCCGCCATCGAGGAGATGCGCGCGGCGGGCGTCACGATCGTGGCGCCGGCCTGACGGGTCAGCTCTCGCGCTTGAAGAGGGCGTAGAACGCGTACAGCACGACCACCAGGATCACGATGAAGATGGCCGAGTCTCTGAGGGTTTCCATGGCGTTCCTGTCGTTGTCCGGGTGAGGTTCTGACGACGAGCCTACCCGCCGCGACCGGTGCCGGACGCTGCGCCCGGCGGCGCCGTCACCATGCAGTACGGTGCCCTACGTGTCAACGGTGACCCCGGCAACGACCCCCGCCCTGTTCCACCGCCTCCTTGACGACGCCGCCGTCTTCCCGCCCGGTCTGGCTCCTGTTGACGTCGCCGTCACCGAGTTCCGCCGGCGGGCCTCCGGTCCGTATGCCGATCTGGTCGGGCCGCTGCTCATCGGCGCCGGGGCCGTCGGTCCCCTGATCGACGTGGTGACCGGTGACACCGGCCTTGCTGCCGCGAAGGACGGCGGCGCCGGGCCGGCTCCGGTGGACCTCGCCCTCGTCGCGCGTCCCGGCACGCCGCTCACGGTGCTCGCGGACGCGGTCAGCCGGGTGCGCGCCGAGGCCGCGGCGTCCCTGGCGCTAACCGGTGTGGAGCTGGCCCACTCCCCCGGATGGCGGGCCGCCCTGGAGTGGGGCCTGCCCGTCGCCGTGGAGATCGTCGGTCCGCCTGAGTCCGTCATCGGTCAGCTGGACGACGTCGCCCGGGTCCGTGCCGACGGGCACCCGGTGCGGACGAAGTTGCGCACCCAGTCCACCCCCGACACCCCGCTGCCGGAGCCCGCCGCACTCGGGGCGTTCCTCCTCTGGTGCGTGCGGCACCGCCTCCCCTTCAAGCTGACCGGCGGGCTGCACCACGCCGCGCCGACGCGTGCCACCGCCCCGGACGGCGGCACGGAGACCCAGCACGGGCTGCTCAACGTGCTGCTCGCCACCGAGCTCGCCGACGCCTCCGTCTGGGGCACCGCGCCCACCGGCCCGGGAGCGACCGCGGCCCACCCCTCCCCGGACGCGGAGAGCGCGACTGTCCTCGAGCGCGTCATCTCCACCCTGGCAGAGACCGACCCCCGCGACCTGGCCAGACGCACCAGCGAGTTGACCGACGACCGGGCGGCGGCCCTGCGCCGGCACTTCACGTCATACGGCTGCTGCGGGGTGCTCGATCCGATCGGGGAGCTCACTGCGCTCGCCCTCCTCGCACCGGCCGCCAGCCCCGAGCACCCAGCCGAGACCACCCCCGAGGACGAGGACGCCTGACGTGGCCGACACCCCCTGGCTCGACCTGCCGGCCAGCCACCCGTTCGGACCGCACCACCTCCCGTACGGCGTGTTCGGCCCCGGCGACCACCCCGCCGGCGACGCCAGCCGCCGGGTCGGCGTGCGGATCGGCGACCAGGTGCTCGACCTGGGCGCCGCCGCGGCGGACGCCGGGGTCGACTGGGCCCCCGCCGTCGCGGGCCCGACCCTGAACCCGCTGCTGGCCGCGGGCCCGGCCACCTGGGCGAGCGTGCGCGCCTGGCTCGCCGCGCTGCTCACCGACCCGGCCCGGGCCGGCGAGGTGCGCCCGCACCTTGATGCCCTGCCCGACGTCACCCTGCACCTGCCGGTCGCCGTCGCCGACTACGTCGACTTCTACGCCAGCGAGCACCACGCCACCAACGTCGGGCGCATCTTCCGGCCCGACGGCGCCCCGCTGACGCCGAACTGGAAGCACCTGCCCATCGGCTACCACGGCCGCT
>JAAYYA010000013.1 GCA_012515595.1 Actinomycetales bacterium | reverse complement strand
GTCGAGCTGCTGATCGGCGACGGCGCCGACGCGGTGACCGACCTGGTGCACACCGGTCTGGAGGCGACGCAGGGGCGGTTCCACGGCCGCTGAGGGCACCGCACGGACTGTGGTCGGTCTGAGGGAGTGCCGCGAGGCCAGTGGTCCATCTTCGAGAGCCTTCCGCGTCTGAGAGCCGGTTATTTCCGGCCCGAGGATACGGAAGGCGCTCCCAGACGAACCGTCGGAGTCCGGAGACCTGTCGAGGTCGCCTCAGAAGCGGCCGCCGCGGGAACGGCGTGAGCTGGAGCTGGAGCGCGACCGCGAGCTCGACCGGCTGGAGGAGCGCCGCGAAGAACTGCGCGAGGAGCTGCGGGAGCGTGAGGAGCTCCGCGAACTGCTGAAGCTGCTGCGCGAGGAGCTGCTCGAGCCGCCCCAGCCCCAACCACTGCCGCTGTCGCTGCTGCTCGACTCGACCTCGACCCTGGGCAGGCTGCGGGCGACGGCGTCGGCGCGGCTGGCCGCCTGCTTCAGCGTGCTCTCGGCCGCCTCCGGGTCGGACTGCACGAGGGCGACGCCCTGGGCCAGCAGGTCGCGCGCGGCCTGGGCGCTGGTGCGGTGCTGCCCGGTGGCTCGCCACCCCGCGCGGGTCAGGTCGTTGTCCATGAACTTGACCCGGGCCTGGGCGACGCGCTGCTGGCTCTCGGCGCGCCGGACCGCCTTGAGGTGCTGCTCCTCGGCCGCGCGGTATCCGGCCAGCGCCGCGTCCAGCGCGCGCTCGATCTCGGCCAGCTCGGCGGCCAGGTCGACCGGATCCTCGGTGGGGTCCGGCACACTCCCCAGCGCGGTGCGCGCGGTGGACACCAGCGCGGCCACGGCGCTGTCGTTCGGTGCGAGGCGCTCGGCGTCGGCCACGTCCCCCGTCAGCGAGGTGGAGGCCTCCTCGAGCAGCTGGTTCCAGGTCGTCACGAGCCCGTCGACGTCACCCAGCAGCCCGATCTGCGTCGTGACCTCAGAGAGGGCCTGCTCGGCTGCCTTGATCGGCAGGACGGCGTCCTCGGGACCCTCGGTGCGCAACCGCTCCCGGGCCACCTCGACCGAGCCCGTGCCCTGGGCGAGCAGCGCCCGGCAGGTGGTGATGATGTCGCCGAACTGTTCCCGCTGGCCGGCCCGCAGGTCGGTGCGGGCGGCCAGCAGCGGCTCGGTGTCGTCCAGGGTCCGGGCCGCCGCGGCGATGCCGGTGGCGAGCTCCTCGATGCGCTGCGGCGCGCGGTCGGCCAGTCGGCGCAGGTCGTTGAAGGCCGCTGTGTGCTCGTCCAGGCGGGTGTCCGCCCGCGTGATGAGCTCCTGCAGCGCCGTGAAGCGCTCCTTGGCACGCGCGTACACCGTGTGCTCGGTGACCTCCCCGATCTGCTCACGTGCGCGGTAGGCCTCCACCGACTCGGCGCGGGACTGTTCCACCGCCTCGCGGAACGGCCGGGTGAGCTCCGGGTCGAACTCGGCCTCGGCATACTGCAGCTCGGCCTCGGAGGCGGCCAGTGCGTTGTCCAGTGCGACCAGCTGCCCTCCGACCTGCTCGGAGGTCGCCGTCAGCTCGGCGAACTCCTCCTCACGGCGCCGCCGATCGGCCAGTTTCTGCTTGACCCGGGGCCCGCCGACGACGGCGGCGCCGAGCCCGACGATGCCGGCGCCGATCCAGAAGGTCCTGCGGGAGGAGCCGCCCTCCTGCTCCTCCTCCACGGTCTCGTCCTCGGAGAAGGCCATCCTGAAGCCGTCGGCCGCCGCCACCGCGGCGCCGTCCCAGTCGCTCTCCCGCAGCTGGTTCTCGATGAGCAGTGAGACCACGTCCTCCTGGCGGACGGTGATGCCGGACCCCTCCGCGATCGACAACCCCCAGGAGCGTTCCTCCGTGGCCACGGCGAGGAGCAGGTCCTCATCACCCAGGTGGGACTCCACGGCGGTCTCGTCCACCCAGTCCCAGCCGCTGAGCCCGCCGAAGTCGTCGACGAAGACCACGTAGAGCTGCAGGCCGGTCTCGGCGTGCAGTCGTTCCTGTGCGGCGCGGACCGCCGCGTCGTCGCCGACGGCCCCCACCTCGTCCACCAGCTCGTCCGGCAGGTTGAACGGGTCGGCGCCGAAGGCGGGAGACACGGCCAGCAGGAAGGTCACCGCCACGGCGGCCAGCAGCGCCCCCCACCGGGCCAGCGGCCACGCGGGTGCGGCGGTCGTCCGGGCGGTGGCGCGCGGCCCGGTGTCGCGGGCGTGGTCGTATGACGTGGGCATGGTGGTCCTTCCCCCTCGGTGCGGTGGTGCCCCGGGCCGTGGAGGCCCGGGCCCTGATCCCGTGCCAGAGACCGCGGGCCCGCCGGAGATCCTCCAGCGGGCCCGCGGATGCTGCCGGCTGAGCCGGGTCAGCCCTGGTTCTTCAGCGCTGCGAGGCGAGCCTCGATCTCGGCGTCGTGGCTGTGGTCCTCGAGCTGGTCGAACTGGTCCTCGAGGGTGGTGGCGTGGGCCTCCGCGCGACCGGCCACGAGGGCCTCCTCGCGCCGGATCTTGTCCTCGAAGCGGCCCAGCTCGCTGGTCGGGTCCATCACGTCGATGGAGCGCATCGCCTCGTTGACCTTGGCCTGGGCCTCGGCCGAGCGGGCGCGCGCCACGAGGGTGCCGCGCTTGGACTTCAGCTCCTCGAGCTTGGTCTTCATGCTGACCAGGCCCTCCTTGAGCTTGTCGACGGTGACGTTCTGCTGCTCGATGGCCGGGCGGGCGGCGTTGGCCTCGCCCTCGTGCTGGATCTGGCGGCCCAGCGCGATCTTGGCCAGGTTGTCGAACTTGTCGGCGCCCGCGGCGTCCCCGCTGCCCCGCAGCTCCTCCGCCTTGCGCGAGGCGGCGGCGGCCTTGCGGCCCCACTCCTGCGCGGCCTCCTCGTCGCTGCGCAGGTCGGCCTCGGCCATCCGCACGTTGGCGATGGTCTGCGCCACGGCCTCCTCGGCCTCGGCGATGGAGTTGGTGTAGTCACGCACCAGCTGGTCGAGCATCTTCTCCGGGTCCTCCGCGCGGTCCAGGAGAGAGTTGATGTTGGCCTTGGCGAGCTGGCTGATCCGGCCCAGGATGGTCTGCTTCTGCGTCATGGTCTGAGTGTCCTTTCATCGGGACCGGTGTGCAACAGGCCCTTTGACAGTATGTCGTGGTGTCGGGTCCAACCGTATGGACGACGGGAGCCGACGGTTGGTTCCGTGCGACGGCGGGTTTCAGGCGATCGGCGTCTCAGAAGCGGCCTCCCACTGACGTCGAGCCGCCGCCCCCGCCGAAGCCGCCGCCCCCGCCGAATCCTCCACCACCACCGCCGAACCCTCCGCCGCCGCCCCAGCCGCCGCTGCCGCCCCAGCCACCGCTGTGCCGGTTGCCGCCGCCGGCGAGGATGCCGCCGAGGATGACCGAGACCGGGTCGATGCCGCCGCCGCGTCGCGTGCCGCCACCGGTGGGTCCGTTCCACCGGTCGAGGTCCTGCTGGGCCTCGCTGAGCGCCTGCTCGCCCAGCTGCTCGGCGCGGGCCAGCAGGTTGGTGGCCTCCGCGGGGTTGTCGGCGGCCACCCGCTGGGCCTCGTCGAAGAGCCGCATCGCCTCGGAGATCCGGGTGCGGGCGCCGCTGTTGACGGCGCCCCGCCGCGTGGCGATGGTGTCGTCGATGCTGCGCAGCCGGGCACCGACCCGGCTGACCCGGGCCTGGAAGTCCTCGCGGGTCTTGGTCCGGGCGCTCTCGGCGTCGCGCAGCGGGTCCAGCAGCGTGTCCAGGTCGTGCTCGGTCGCGTCCAGCTCGGCGAGCGCCGCGAGCGGGTCACCGGAGGTGTCGGCGGTCTGGCCCCGCGTGATCGCCTGGCGGGCGCGCTCGACGACCGGCTGGATCACGGCGTCCCGCGGCGCCAGGCGCTCGGCGTCGTGGATGTCGGAGGTCAGCGACGCGATGGCCTTGGCCAGGACGTCCTTGGCGTTGGCCAGGTCGTTGTCCGCGGTGCCGACGGCGTCCAGCAGCCGCACCGCCTGCCCCAGCGCCTCCTCGGCGGCCCGGGCGGCGGCGACGGCCGAGGGCCGGTCCCCGCCGTCGACCGCCTGCCGGCCGGCGGTGACGAAGCCGCCGGCGCTGTCGACGAGCCGCTCGGCCTGCGCCCGGTGCGAGCGCACGGTGACCAGGGCCTGGGCGGGGTAGCGCGCGGCCAGGCCGTTGACCTGCTGGTCGGCCACCGGCAGCCGGTCCCGGACCTCGCCGGTGCGGCCGTCGAGCTCGTCGAGGAACTGCGGCACGGTGTCCTGCAGTGACCGCATCTCGGCGAACTCGGCGGTGTGGGCATCCAGGCTGGCCTGGGCGCTCGTGCACAGGCTGATGATCTGGCCGAGCATGCTGCGTTCGACTGGCTCGGCCTCGCGGTCGGAGTCGTCCAGCTGCTGGCGGATCCTGAAGGCCTCCTGGGACCTGGCCCTGGCCTCGGTGAGGACCTGCCGGAACTGCTCGGTGCGCTGCTGGCCGAACTGGGCCTCGGCGAAGGTGAGCTCCTCGTCGGCGCCGCGCAGGGCGTTGTCCAGCCCGACGAGGGCCGCTGCGGCCTGCCGCTGCAGCTCCTGGGTGGGCACCTGGGCGATCTGACCCGGCTCGGCGGGCAGCTGACCGGCGCGCTCCCGGCTCTGCCGGGCAGACTTGTTGCCCATCGCCGAGATCAGCTTCGACCCCGCGATGGCCACGACGGGCACCGCGAAGAACCACGGGAAGCTGCTGCCGAAGCCGCTGCCGGAGCCCTGGTGCGACCCCTCGTCGGGGAACGGGATGCCATCGGGGAAGGCCTCGCCCAGTCCTTCGGTTGCCCCGAGGACCGCTCCCGCCCAGTCCTCCTCGGAGAGCGCCGGCTCGATGAAGCTGCTGGCAACGGTGTTGAGTCCGGATGCGGAGGAGTCGGGGTCGATCGACAGGCCGTAGGAGCGCTGGTCGATCGCCACCGCCAGCAGCACATCGTTGCCGCCGAAGCCATTGACGCTGTAGGTCTCCTCGGACCAGTCCGAGCCGTTCGCGCGGTCGAACTCGTCGACGTAGATGACCCACAGCTGCAGCCCCGTGTCGTCCTGCAGGTCCTGGATCGCCGCCTCGACCTCGCTCTCGCTGCCGGACAGGGCGCCCACCGGGTCGGTGATCTGCTCCCGCACCTCCAGCGGCTCCTGCTCGGCCAGGGCGACCTGGGCGGTGAGCGAGAGCGGCACGGCCAGGGCCGCCCCCAGGAGCAGCGTGGCCCCCCAGGACCTGGTCGTGCTCGGGCCCGTCTCGGCGATATAGGTCACGGTGTGATCTTCCTGTCCCCGACCGCGCGGCGCAACCACGCCCCGGGCCGCATCGGTGGTTCCCCCGGCCGGTCCGTCCTCGTCGGGCTCGTCCGCGTGCTGGTCCTGTCGGTCCTGGCCCTTAGACTGGCAGAGACCCCGACGAGTTCCTCGATCGGGTCTTTTGTGCTGTCTGCCTGCCCATGTCGTATGCCGAGAGAAGGGCCCCTCGTGAGTCTCACCCCAGTGCTGGCCGGACTGGTCACCGACCCCGGTGCCGCCGCGGTCCTGGCCGCCGCCGACGACCGCGAGCCGCTGGTCGACGTCGCCGTCGCCTCGGGGGCCCGGCCGGCGCTGGTGGCCTCCCTGGCCGCGAAGTCTCCGATCCTGGCGGTGACCGCGACCGGCCGCGAGGCCGACGACCTGGCCGCCGCGCTGGCCGAGTTCCTGCCGGCGGAGCGGATCGCGACCTTCCCGAGCTGGGAGACGCTGCCGCACGAGCGGCTCAGCCCGCGCTCGGACACCGTCGGTCAGCGCCTGGCCGTGCTGCGCCGGCTCGCGCACCCCGAGCCGCCCGACTCCCCGCTGGGGGGCGGCGCCTACGGCCCCGTGCAGGTCGTCGTCGCCTCCGCGCGGGCGCTGCTGCAGCCGTTCGTCGCGGGCCTGGGGGAGCTGGTCCCGGTGCAGCTGCGCGCGGGGGAGACGCACGACTTCGAGGAGGTCGTGGAGGCGCTGGCCGCCGCGGCCTACACCCGCACCGACCTGGTCGAGCGCCGCGGTGAGTTCTCGGTGCGCGGCGGCATCCTCGACGTCTTCCCCCCGACCGAGGAGCACCCGCTGCGGGTGGAGTTCTGGGGCGACACCGTGGAGGAGGTCCGCTGGTTCAAGGTGGCCGACCAGCGCTCCCTGGAGATTGCCGACGGCGGTCTGTGGGCGCCGCCGTGCCGCGAGCTGCTGCTGACCGACCAGGTCCGTGCCCGGGCCGCCGAGCTCGCCGAGCAGCTGCCCGGCGTCGCCGACATCCTGGGCAAGGTCTCCGAGGGCATCGCGGCCGAGGGCATGGAGTCGCTGACCCCCGTCCTGGTCGACTCGATGGAGACCATCCTGGATGTGCTCGCGGAGGGGAGCCGCGTCATACTGCTCGACCCGGAGCGGATCCGGACCCGCGCCCACGACCTGGTCTCGACCAGCCTGGAGTTCCTCGAGGCCAGCTGGGCCAACGCGGTCGCCGGCAACACCCTCCCGGTGGACCTGCAGGACGTGCTCGGCACCGCGTCCTACTGGTCCGTCGCGGACATGCGCGCCCGCGCCCTGGAGCTGGGCCGCGGTTGGTGGACCCTCACGTCCTTCGCGGGCGACGAGGAGCTGGCGGAGTTCACCGATGACGCCGGCGGCGAGGGGGACGAGCCGACCGTCCGGCAGATCACGGTCGACTCAACCGGGGTCGAGGCCTTCCGCAGCGACGCCGAGGCGGTGGCCACCGCGCTGCGCCGGTGGCTCGCTGAGGGGCAGCAGGTGGTCCTCTCCCTGGAGGGGCCCGGTCTGGCGCGGCGGGTCAGCGAGGTGCTCGCCGAGCACGACATCCCGCACCGCCTGGTGACCCAGCTCGAGCGGCTGGAGGCCGAGGTCGTGCAGGTCACGACGGGCTCGGTGGGGCGCGGCTTCGTGCTGCCCGGCGCCAACCTGGTGGTGGCCGGGGAGACCGACCTGACCGGTCAGGCGAGCACCGGCGGCTCGACCAAGGACATGCGCCGCATGCCGTCGCGCCGGCGCGCGCAGGTCGACCCGCTGCAGCTGCGGACCGGCGACTTCGTGGTGCACGAGCAGCACGGCGTCGGCCGGTTCGTGGAGATGGCGCAGCGGTCGGTGCAGGGGGCCGTGCGCGAGTACCTCGTGCTGGAGTACGCCTCCGCCAAGCGGGGCCAACCGGCTGACCGGCTGTACGTCCCGACCGACCAGCTCGACCAGATCACCAAGTATGTCGGCGGCGAGGCCCCGACCCTGAACCGGCTGGGCGGCGCCGACTGGCAGAAGACCAAGTCGCGCGCCAAGAAGCACGTGCGGCAGATCGCGGCCGAGCTGATCCGGCTCTACAGCGCCCGGATGGCCACCCAGGGGCACGCCTTCGGCCCGGACACCCCGTGGCAGCGGGAGCTGGAGGACGCCTTCGCCTTCGTCGAGACCGCCGACCAGCTCTCCAGCATCGACGAGGTCAAGGCCGACATGGAGAAGTCGGTCCCGATGGACCGGCTGATCTGTGGTGACGTGGGCTACGGCAAGACCGAGATCGCGGTCCGTGCGGCGTTCAAGGCGATCCAGGACGGCAAGCAGGTGGCGGTGCTGGTGCCGACCACGCTGCTCGTGCAGCAGCACTTCCAGACCTTCTCCGACCGCTACTCGCAGTACCCCGTGATCGTCAAGGCGCTCTCCCGCTTCCAGTCCGACCGCGAGGCGGCCGAGGTCATCAAGGGCCTCGCCGACGGCAGCGTCGACCTGGTCATCGGCACGCACCGGTTGCTGTCCACGTCAGTGACCTTCAAGGACCTCGGGCTGGTCGTCATCGACGAGGAGCAGCGTTTCGGCGTCGAGCACAAGGAGCAGCTCAAGGCGCTGCGCACCAACGTCGACGTGCTGGCCATGTCGGCCACCCCGATCCCGCGGACCCTCGAGATGGCGGTCACCGGCATCCGCGAGATGTCGACCCTGGCGACCCCGCCCGAGGAGCGGCACCCGGTGCTGACCTTCGTCGGCGGCTACGACGAGAAGCAGATCGCGGCCGCGATCCGGCGCGAGCTGCTGCGCGACGGGCAGGTCTTCTTCGTGCACAACAAGGTGACCTCCATCGAGCGGGTCGCCAGCCGGATCCGCGAGCTGGTGCCCGAGGCCCGGGTCGCAACCGCCCACGGGCAGATGGGGGAGCACCAGCTGGAGAAGGTCGTCGTCGACTTCTGGGAGCGCAACTTCGACGTGATGGTCTGCACCACGATCGTCGAAACCGGCCTGGACATCTCCAACGCCAACACCCTCATCGTCGACCGCGCCGACCAGTTCGGCCTCTCCCAGCTGCACCAGCTGCGGGGCCGGGTCGGCCGCGGCCGGGAGCGGGCCTACGCCTACTTCCTCTACCCGCCCGAGAAGCCGCTGACCGAGACCGCGGTCGACCGGTTGCAGACGATCGCGGCCAACACCGACCTCGGGGCCGGCATGGCCGTGGCGATGAAGGACCTGGAGATCCGCGGCGCCGGCAACCTGCTCGGCGGCGAGCAGTCCGGGCACATCGCCGGCGTCGGCTTCGACCTCTACGTCCGGCTCGTCGGCGAGGCGGTCGCCGGGTTCAAGGGCGAGCTGGACGAGGCCCCGGCCGAGATCAAGATCGAGCTGCCGGTCGACGCGCACCTGCCGCACGAGTACATCCCCGGCGAGCGGCTCCGGCTGGAGGCCTACACCAAGCTGGCCAAGGTTACCGACGAGGACGAGCTTGCCGAGATCGAGGCCGAGCTGGTCGACCGCTACGGCGCCCCGCCGGTGCCGGTGCAGACCCTGCTCGAGGTCGCGCGGCTGCGCACGCTGGCGCGCAGCGCCGGCATCAGCGACATCTCCACCCAGGGCCAGACCATCCGGTTCGGCCCGGTCGAGCTGCGCGAGAGCCAGCAGCTGCGCCTTAACCGGCTGTATCCCGGGACGATCCTCAAGGCCGCCACCCGCACGATCCTCGTGCCCGCCCCCAAGACCGCCCGCATCGGCGGCAAGGTGCTGCGCGACAAGGACATCCTCGACTGGGCCTCAGCCCTGATCCAGCACGTCCTCCTCGACGACTTCGCGGCGGCCCCCGCCTGACGCTGCCCCCTCGACGACCACCCCCTGACGACCGAGCGCACGGTGTTGCGCCCTCAGGCCCCACCGAGCGCGTCCTGTCGCGTCCTTTCAGGCACCCCAGGGGTCGAGGATCGCGACCCCGCTGCGTTCCATGTCGCTGACGTTCCGGGTGACGAGCGTCAGTCCGTGCGCGAGTGCCGTCGCGGCGATCAACGCATCCAGGGCAGGCATCGGATCCGGGACGTGCAGCGGTGCTGCCTCGGCCACGACGCGCTCGTCGACGGGCAGCACCCGGTCGCGAAACATCGGGCGAACCGTGGCATCCAGCCACTGGCGCAACCGTGCACCGGCTGCCGAGTCCCGGCGTTCCTTCCGTCGAACGCCCACGTCCAACTCGAGAAGCGTGATCGCGCTGATCGCGAGGTCCGTCACCCGTTGTTCAGCAATCCACGTCTGCAGCGACGACGAGCTGCCGCGCCGGATATCGCTGAGAACATTCGTGTCGAGGAGGTACCTCACAGGTCAGGAACCCGGAGGTTATCGTCGGTCCGCTCAGGGATGGGAAGGTCGATGTCCTCCCCGCCTCGCATCCGCAGCCGGTCGCCGACGCGCTCGTTCGCACCAATGATCCTGTCGTACTCGTCCGCGGTCAGCAGCACGTGCGACCGGCGTCCGTGATCCGTGATGACCACGGGTCCCTGCTCGGCAGCGCGCTTCGCAGCGCTCACGTCTTGATTGAACTCGCGGCTGGTGATGGTCGTCATGGCTCGCCTCCTTTCCGAGATTGTACCTACAGTGCCTACCTTGATGAAAATGTCTGACGAATTCTCGACACGACGGGAGTAGCCTCGCGGTTGACCGGGGGTCGCAGATCAAGGAGGTGCCGGGTGGCAGCGCAGCGGGACGATGTCCTCGCCAGGGGAGGGGAGACTGAAGGACTCAGTCGTCAGATCGACCTGATCAGGCAGCAGGCCGCGGCCTGCCGCGAGCTGGGTTCACCGTTCTACGAGGCCCTGCTCGGGGACCTTGCCGACGACGTGGCAGCCGGGGGAGTGGGCGCGCGCGTCCTGGCCGGTCACGAGGACGACGCCGGCCCGTCCGCGCTCGCGCTGCGGGTGATGGCGGCCGTGCACCGGCTCGTGCTGACCGGTCGTGCTCCGGCGCTCGCCGCGCACTACCCGAGCGCCGGCGGTGACGGGAACGCAGCGGCGGCCTGGACCGCCTTCCGCGAGACCCTCGAGGACCACATGGATGCGGTCCGCGCCGGCCTCGCCTCGCCTCCCCAGACCAACGAGGTCGGACGGTCCGCGGCCCTGTTCGGAGGGCTGCTCCAGGTCCTGGCCACGGCCGGGCAACCCGACCTGCCGGTGCGGCTCGTCGAGATCGGCGCCTCGGCGGGGCTGAACCTGCTCGCCGACCAGTTCGCCTACCGCGCGGCGGCGGCCGAGGCCGAACCCTGGCACATGACGGAGGCGACCGACGTCGTCCTGGACCCGGCCTGGGAGACCCGGCCCCACGGCATACCGGAGGCAGTGCGGGTGGTCGAGCGGCGCGGCTGCGACCTCTCACCCATCGACGCGCGCAGCGAGGACGGCGCGCTCTCGCTGCTCAGCTGCGTCTGGCCGGACCAGACGCACCGCTTGGAGCGGCTGCGCGGTGCGCTGGCCGTGGCCCGCGAGCACCCGGTGGAGCTCGTGCGAGCTGGCGGCGGTGACTTCCTGGACGATCTGCAGCTGCGGGACGGGCACCACACGGTCGTGTGGCACTCGGTGATGTGGCAGTACGTCCCCGCGGCCGAGCAGCAGCGCATGCTGGACCGCCTCGAAGCACTCGGGACCCAGTCCACCGCGGACAGGACCCTGACCCACCTGGCCTTCGAGCCGCGGCGGCTCGAGCCGGGCGGCCGGCACCGCTTCGTCGTCGCGGCGACGACCTGGCCCGGTGGCGAGGAGCGGCTGCTGGGGGAGGCGCCGCCGCACGGGGTGCCGGTGCGCTGGGGCGACCCGCGGGCCCGATGAGCCGATGGTGCGGCCCGGCGCGAGGTGGGACGCTGGCCCCATGACGAGCCCCGACACCGTGACCCCGTATGCCGCGACGCACGCCGAGGGACTGGGCGACTGGCGCTACCTGCTCGGCGAGCTGGTCGCCCGGTTCGACACCGCGGGGCCGCTGGAGGGGGCCGAGCTCGCGCTCGCGATCGCCGAGGCCGGCGTGCGGATGCACCACCATCCCGAGGTGGACCTCCGGCCGGACCACCTCGTCGTGCGGACCCGCACCGAGGCGGTGGACGGGCTCACGCAGTATGACGTCGACCTGGCCCGGGCGGTCAGCGACCTGGCCGACGCGGCGGGGGCGGTCCCGCGGCCCGCCCGGGTCGCTTCGCTCGAGCTGGCGATCGACACGGTGGACGCGGACGTCATACGGCCGTTCTGGGTCGCGGTCCTGGGTTATGAGCCCGATGCCCGTGGCGACCTGCGCGACCCCGCCGGGCAGCTGCCCGATCTCTGGTTCCAGAAGATGGACCCGCCGCGGACCGAGCGCAACCGCATCCACCTCGACCTCACCCTGCCCCACGACGTGGCGGAGCAGCGGCTCGCCGCGGCCCTCGCCGCCGGGGGACGGCTGGTCTCGGACGAGCGCGCGCCCGCGTGGTGGGTCCTGGCCGATGCCGACGGCAACGAGATCTGCCTCTGCACCTGGCAGGCGCGGTCGAACAGCGGCGAGCCCGATCGGGTCTAGCCTGGACCACCGGTGATCTCCCGAGGAGGCGGTATGACGTCCGGTCCGGTGGTGCAGGTCGCTGACCTGCGGGTGACGCGCGGTGGTGTCGAGGTCCTACACGCCGTGGACCTGACCGTCGCCGCGGGGGAACTGGTGGGGATCGTCGGGCCGTCCGGAGGTGGGAAGTCCACCCTGATGCGCGCGATCGTGGGGGTACAGGCCAACGTCGCGGGGACCGTCCGCGTGCTCGGGCAGGAGGCGGGGTCGCCGCCGGTGCGGGGACGGGTCGGCTATGTCACGCAGTCGCCGTCGATCTATGACGACCTCACGGCGCGGGAGAACCTGGAGTTCTTCGGTGCGGTCCAGGGGGTGGGTCGGCGCGAGGTGCAGGCCGCGCTGACCACCGTCGACCTGGCCGATGCCGGCGACCAGGTCGTGGGGACGATGTCGGGGGGTCAGCAGTCGCGGGTGTCCCTGGCGACCGCCCTGCTCGGTGAGCCGGCGCTGCTGGTCCTCGACGAGCCCACGGTGGGACTCGACCCGGTGCTCCGCCGGTCGCTGTGGGCGACCTTCCGGGCGCTCGCGGAAGGCGGGGCCGCGGTCCTGGTCTCCTCCCACGTGATGGACGAGGCCGAGCGGTGCGACCGGATCGCCCTGCTGCGGCGGGGGCACGTCCTGGCGACCGGATCCCCGGCGGACCTGCGCGAGCGCACCGGGACCGACACCGTCGAGGCTGCCTTCCTCGCTCTCATCGACGAGGCCGCCGCATGACCCCGCGGATCACCCTGGCAGTGGCCCGCCGGGTGCTGCACCAGTTGCGGCGAGACCCCCGCACCATCGCGCTGATGCTGCTGCTCCCGTGCGTCGTGATCCTGCTGCTCTGGTGGGTCTTCTCCGAGCTACCCGGCGGCGGGATGCTCGACCGGTTCGGCCCGGCGATCATCGCGTTCATGCCGTTCACGGTGATGTTCATCGTCACCTCGATCACGATGCTGCGGGAGCGCACGGCGGGGACCCTCGAGCGGATGCTGGCAATGCCGACCGGCCGCGGTGACATCCTCGTCGGCTACGCCCTGGCGCTCCTCGCGATCTGCCTGGTGCAGGCCACGCTCGTCATCGCGCTCGCGGTGTGGGTGCTCGGCATGGAGGTCGGCGGCCCGATCTGGGCCCTGCTGGTGGTCGCGCTGGCCGACTCGTTCCTGGGGACCGCCCTGGGGCTGGCGGTCTCGGCCTTCGCCCGCACCGAGTTCCAGGCCGTGCAGTTCATGCCGGCGCTCGTCTTCCCCCAGCTGCTCCTGTGCGGCCTGTTCCTGCCGCGGGACCAGATGCCACGGGCGGCAGAGGTGATCTCGGACTTCCTGCCCCTGACGTATGCCGTGGAGGCCATGCAGGGCGTGCAGGCCGGGGTGGACGGTGCGGTGGCGGACGGGACCTGGACCCACCTGCTGGTCGTGGTGGTGGTCGCGGTGGTCGTGCTGGCGCTCGGGACGCTCACCCTCCGTCGCCGGACGGACTGACGCGGGGGACGATGGCCGGATGACCCTGACCGTCCGTCCGCGGCGACCCGAGGACCTGCCCGGACTGGGTGCGGACCTGCTGGAGCAGCAGCCGCGCACCCGCTATCCCTTCCGGGACCCGCTGCCGATCCCGACGGAGGACTTCCTGCACGCCGAAGACGCGCTTGGCGCCCTGGTGGTCGAGCGCGACGGCGACGTCGTGGGCCACGTCTCCTGGGTGGCCCGCGCCCACGGCCACCCGGATGCTGACCTGCTGAGCCGTGCCTGCGCCGAGGCGGTGGGGCAACCGGCGGATCGGGTCGCGTGGATCGGCGCCTTCTTCGTGGCCGAACGCGCTCGCGGCAGCGGTGCCGGACGGCTGCTGCTGGACGCAGCGGTCAGCGCGCTCCGCCGGGAGGGTCGGGTCCCGTGCCTGGAGGTGCTGCCTCATCATGGGGCGGCCCGTCAGCTCTACCTGAGCACGGGATGGCGCGACGTGACCACCGTCCGTCCGGACTGGTTGACGTCCGTGGTCGGTGACGAGGGGCCCGACGTGCACGTCATGGTGCTGCCGGCGCGCGCGGAGGAGCGCTAGCCGGCGACGGACTCGTCCGTCCTGTCAGGAGGCCTGCTCTTCGATGGCGGCCCCCACGCGGGGCAGGGCGGCGACCACGTTCTCCTTGGCCTTGCCACGCAGCGATCCGTAGACCTTGGTGACGACCTTGTTGGACGTGCCGGCGACCTGCCCGTCCGTCACGGCCAGCAGTGCCTCGGCCGCCTCGCCCTGGCGGGCCACCAGCGTGTCCGCGAACGAGGAGTCCCCGCGGTCGGCCCAGAAGGGATCGAGAGCCTGAGCGAACCCGGGCAGCAACCGGTTGACCGCCTTGGCGGTGAACCCGTCCGCGACCTTCGTGACGGCGGCGTAGCCGGTCTTGATGATCTTGCCGCCGAGGCCCGACTTGGCGGCCACCTCGGCGTCCACGACGCCCACCAGCGTCTCCACGACGGCCGGGCGGCGAGCGGGGTCGAGCAGGGTCTGCGACAGGGAACTCATGGCTCCAGCCTAGGTTCCCTGCCGCAACCCCGTGCGCTCGGTGGCCCGTGGGCCACAACATGGCGCGCTCGGTGACCGGTGAGAGCGCAACGCCGTGCGCCCGGTCGGCCTGTGGGCCGCAACCCCGTGCGCCCGGTCGCCTGGGAAGGGATCAGGTGGTCCAGGCGCGCCAGAGCGCGGCGTACTCACCCTCGAGGGCCACGAGCTCGTCGTGGCTGCCGAGCTCGACGATGCGCCCGTCGATCACCACCGCGATCCGGTCCGCGTCGTGCGCGGTGTGCAGCCGGTGCGCGATCGCGACCACGGTGCGCTCGGAGAGCAGGGCGTTCATCGAGCCCTCCAGGCTCCGCGCGGTCCGCGGGTCGATCAGCGAGGTGGCCTCGTCGAGCACGATCGTGTGCGGGTCGGCCAGGATCAGCCGGGCCAGCGCCACCTGCTGCGCCTGCCCCGGGGTGAGCTCCTGGGAGCCCGAGCCGATCCGGGAGTCCAGGCCGTCGGGGAGACGGGACACCCAGTGCCAGGCGCCGACGGCCCGCAGAGCCTCCTCGACCTGCGCGTCGTCCGACCCCTCGCGAGCCAGCACGATGTTGTCGCGCACGGTCCCGATGAACACGTGGTGCTCCTGGGTGACCAGAGCGACCTCGCGCCGCAGGTGGTCCAGCGGCAGCGTCGTCAGCTCGACCCCGCCGACGGTGACCGACCCGGTGCGCGGTCCGTGGATGCCGGACAGCAGCCGGCCGAGCGTCGACTTGCCCGACCCGCTGGGCCCGACGATCGCCAGCCGCTCGCCCGGCTCCAGCGACAGGTCGATGCCGTGCAGCACGTCATGGCCCGGCCGGTAGGCGTACCGCAGGTCCCGGCCCACCAGCGCCGAGTCGACCGGCTCGTCCTCGCCGGTCTCACGGTCCGGCGGGACGGTCGCGATCCCCAGCAGACGGGTCGTCGAGGCGATGCCGACCTGCATGTTGTCGATCGTGTGCACCAGCATGTCGAACGGTCCCCACAGTGCCTCGGTGTAGAGCACTGCGGTGGTGATCTGGCCGATCGTCGCCCAGCCCTGGGTGTAGGCCACGGCACCGACGGCCAGCACCAGCACCCGCGGCAGGCTGAAGGCCAGGTCCATCACCAGGAACAGCAGGTTGCGCAGCGTCAGACCGTAGCGCTCGGCCTGCGCCGACACCTCGATGTCGTCGTCGCCGACGCCCAGCCGCTCCGGCCCGATCCGCAGGGCCTCGACGGTGCGGGCGCCCTCGACGGTCTCGGTCAGGTGGGTGTTGATCCGCGAGTAGGTGGCGCCCTCGGTCAGGTAGCCCTTTGGCGCGCGCAGCAGGTAGCGCCGCACCTGCACCAGCGAGATCGACAGGAGCACCAGCGACGGCAGCGCGAGCAGCCAGCTGTTGGCGATCATCGCCACCAGCGTCGCGACGACGGTCGTGCCGGCCACGATGACCTGCGGCAGCGCCCAGCGCACGCTCTCGCTCATCGTGCCGACGTCGCGGGTCACGCGGGTGACCAGGTCGCCGGAGCTCGCGGTCTCGACCCGGGACAGCGGCAGGCGCAGGATGGCGCGCACGACATACTCCCGCGCCGAGGCCAGGATCCCCTGGCCCAGCACGGCGGAGGCACTCTTCGCTGCGAAGACCAGCAGCGCCTGCAGCACCACGATCCCGGCGACCAGCAGGGCCACCGAGTTCGCGGTCGCCAGCGCCGCGTCGGTGCGGCCGGCCGCGACGTCGGCGACGGTGCTGTCGACCAACCGGCCCAGCCACCAGGGCACGAGCAGCGCGGCCACGGCGGCCAGCGCGTTGCCCAGGACGACGGCGACCACCCACGGCTTGCGCTCGCCGAGGAGCCGGCCGATGAAGCGGACCACCTGGCGAGGCTGGGCGATCGGCAGCCCCTTGGTCGAGCTCATCGTGTCCGCGACGAACTCCGCCGCCCGCCGCTCGCGCAGCAGGTGACGCCGGCGCATCGCCGCGGCCCGCTCGGCGACGGTGGCCGTCGTGGGCGGCACCAACTCCTCCGGGATCGCGGGGCCGTGGCCGTCCGCGGCGTCCCAGGTGCGTGCCGACTCCGCCGCCAGGTCGGGCGGCAGGAGTGGGATCTGCGTCGTGCTCACAACACCTCCTGGGGAGCGGGTCGGGTCATCGTGTGGTGGGTCTGCGGCGGGGTGCCGTCAGCTTCGGGGTGGTCGATCGTCGGGGCGTCCTCGCCCCGCACCACCACTGCTCGGTATGCCGCGTGGTCGGCCAGCAGGTCGGCGTGCGTCCCGCGGGCGGTCACCAGGCCGTCCTGGAGCAGGACGACCTCGTCGGCGTGGTGCAGCAGCAGCGGGGAGGCGGTCATGACGACCGTCGTCCGCCCCGCGCGGGCGCGCCCCAGCCGCTCGGCGATCCGGGCCTCGGTGTGGGCGTCCACGGCCGAGGTCGGCTCGACCAGGACCAGCACCTCCGGGTCGGCGGCGAGGGCCCGCATCAGGACGAGCCGCTGGCGCTGCCCGCCGGACAGGCCACGGCCGCGCTCGTCGAGCTCACCGGCCCATCCGCCCGGCACGGCGTCGAAGACGTCGTCGGCGGACGCGGCCCACAGTGCGGCCTCCGCAGCCTCGCGGGTCAGTCGCCCGTGCGGGTCCACGGCCGAGCGCAGGGAGCCGGCGAAGACGTGCGGGCTGGTGTCGCTGACCAGGATGCGCGAGCGCACCTCGTCGAGGTCGGCCTCGCCCAGGTCGACGTCGCCGACACGCACGCCCCACGCCTGGCGGGCGCGCTCCTCGTCGCGGACCGCCTGCTCGGCTCGGGCGATCACCCGGCGGGCCCGCTCGCGACGGGCCGCGCGGCCCTTGAGCTCCTCGGGGAGCTCCAGGCTGATCTGGGCGTCCGGCTCCTCGGGCAGGTAGCGCCCGAGCCGGTCCGCCAGGGCCGCAGAGTCGTCCGGCACGCCGGAGACGACCATGGTCAGGCGACCGGGTGTGACGACCAGGCCGGAGGCCTCGTCGGTCAGCGGCGCGTCGTGCGGGAGCGGACGCGGCGTCGTGGGCTCCACCCACGGCGGCCGCTGCTCGAGGACCGCGATGGCCTTGCGCGCGGAGACGACCGAGCGCGTCATCTTCTGGGCGAACTCCACGAAGGTGCGCATCGGCTGGATCAGGAACAGGCCGTAGCCCAGGACGCTGATCAGCTGGCCCACGCTGAGCCGGCCCTGGACGACCTCCCGGACGCCGACCCACATGAGGGCGACGACGAAGACACCGCTGAGCAGCACGCCCACCGCCTCGACCGCGGCCTGCCAGCCGCCCGCGGAGACGCCGGACTGGCGCACCCGCTGGGACTGGCGGGCGTAGTTGCCGCCGAAGGTGCCCTCGCCGCCGATGCCGCGCAGGATGCGCAGCCCGCCGACGATGTCGGTGGCCATCGAGGTGAG
>JAAYYA010000503.1 GCA_012515595.1 Actinomycetales bacterium | reverse complement strand
GGTCGACCTCGGACAGCGGTGGCCAGACGTCCTCGGCTGCGTTGCTGACCACCCGGAGCACGGCGCTCTGCTGACCGCGGGAGTCGCCGCCCGCGGCCTGGGCCGCCTCGAGCGCGGAGAGCAGCCGCGCCGGGAGCGGGTCTGCCGGTCCGTCGTCCATCGCCCGGCGCATCCCGCCGACCACGGCGGGCCCGGCGAGGAAGTTGCCGAGCACGACATACCCCTCCCCCTCGAACGCGCCGGCCCAGGCCGTGCAGGCCGGCCCGGTCCACGCGGCGGTGCGGCCGTGGGCGTCCACGACGCCCACCTGTCGACGGTCGAACTGCTCGTCCACCCGCGCCAGCCGCGCGATCACCTCGGCGGGCTCAAGGCCCTCGCGCAACAGCTGGAGCCCGAGCGCCCGGAACCGCTGGTTGGTGTAGGCCTGCGTGACCACGGCACCGACCCCCGGGGCCAGCGCGGGCACCGCGGCCCCCACCGCCAGGGAGCGGGAGGCCGCCGCGACACCCAGGCGGGAACCGTCCCCCGACAGCGCCACCACGGAGTAGGTCACCTGTCCTCCTGCCTCACGAACCCGGCCCCACGAATCCGGCCCGCATGGTTGCCTGCCGATGGAATCTACAGCATGATGAAGGAATCTTCACTCTACTGAGTGGGTACGCGACATCAGGAGGAGCAGTCACCATGACCCGTCCCACGATGTTCCGGCTCGCGGCCGGACTCACCCTCGTCCTCACCCTCGCCGCCTGCTCAGGAGGTGGTGAGGCCGTCGACATGAACGGCGAGCAGAACGGCGACCAGGAGGCCGACGGCACCGCCGGCGGCACGGGGGGCTCCGACGGCGACGCCGACGCCCCCGCGGCGGGCGGCACGCTGGTCGCCGCGATCGCCGGCGAGCCGGACCAGCTGGACCCGCACGTCACCACCGCCTACTTCTCCTTCCAGGTGCTGGAGAACGTCTACGACACCCTCGTCGAGCCCGACGTCAACCTGGAGATGCAGCCCGCCCTGGCCGAGTCCTGGGAGACCTCGGACGACCAGCTGACCTGGACCTTCCACCTGCGCGAGGGGGTGACCTGGCACGACGGCAGCGACTTCACCGCCGACGACGTCGTCTACTCCTACAACCGGATCATGGAGGAGGAGCTCTCACCCTCGTGGCGCTTCTCCTCCGTCGAGTCGGTGACCGCCGTGGACGAGTCCACGGTCGAGATCAAGGTCGGCTCGCCCTCCCCCAACCTGCTGGCGAACATCGGCGGCTACAAGGGCGTGGCGATCGTCCAGCAGGAGAACGTCGAATCCGGGGACGTCACCACCGCGCCGGTCGGCACCGGGCCGTTCTCGGTGAGCGACTACACCCCCGGCTCCTCCATCACGCTGGAGGCCAACGCGGACTACTACGGCGGCGCGCCGCAGATCGGCGGCGTGGAGTTCCGCTTCATCTCCGAACCGACGACGGCCCTGGCCTCGCTGCAGTCCGGTGACGTCCAGTGGACCGACAACGTCCCGCCGCAGCAGGTCGCCTCGCTCCCGGGCACGGAGGGGATCGAGCTCGGCCAGGTCGGGTCCAACGACTACTGGTACCTCGCGCTCAACCAGGCCCACGAGCCGTTCGACCAGGTCGAGGTGCGGCAGGCCATCGCCTTCGCCATCGACCGGGAGGGCATCACCGAGGCCACCATGTTCGGCAACGCCACCGTCAACCAGACGGCGATCCCGGAGTCGAGCAGCTGGTTCACCCCCTACGACAAGTACTCCTACGACCCGGCCCAGGCCACCAGCCTGCTGGAGAGCGCCGGGGTCGACCCGGCCAGCATCCCGATGGAGATCATGGTCTCCACGGACTACCCCGAGACGGTGCAGGCCGCCCAGATCATCTCCAGCCAGCTCTCCGACATCGGCATCAACAGCGAGATCAAGTCCCTCGACTTCGGCGCCTGGCTGGACGAGCAGGGCCAGGGCAACTTCGACATGCTGATGATGGGCTGGCTGGGCAACATCGACCCCGACGACTTCTACTACAGCCAGCACCACACCGACGGGGCGAACAACTACCAGGGCTACTCCAACCCCGACGTCGACGCGCTGCTCGAGCAGGGCCGGGTCGAGACGGACGAGGCGGCCCGCAAGGACATCTACGACCAGGTGGCGACACAGATCGCCGACGACGCCAGCTACATCTACCTGTACAACCCGGACGTCGTGCAGGCCTGGTCGAGCGACGTGCAGGGCTACGAGGTGATGCCGAACCGGGCGATCCGGTTCCGCGACGTGACGCTCGGCTGACCGCCGGGGCCGCGCCCGACCCGCGCCCCGGCGCCGGGCGCGGCCCCCGCCCCACCGCCTGACCGACCCACCCCGGAGGCCCCATGAGGTACGTGCTGCATCGCCTGGCCCAGTCGGTCGTGGTCCTCTTCGGCGTCACGGTGGTCGTCTTCCTCATCGTCCACCTGGTGCCCGGCGACCCGATCCGGATCGGGATGGGCACCCGCTTCGACCCGGAGATCTACGAGGCGCTGCGCCGGGCGTCGGGGCTGGACCGGCCGCCGCTGGAGCAGTACGTCAGCTACGTCGGGCGGGCGGTCACCGGCGACCTGGGCGTCAGCTTCCGCTCCGGCCAGCCGGTCACGCACCTGCTCGTGGCCCGGCTGCCGGCGACCGTCTCGCTCGCGGTCGTCGGGATCCTCATCGCCCTGCTGGTCTCCTTCCCGCTGGGCATCATCTCGGCGGTCCGCAACGGCGGCGCCGTCGACTCCATCGTCCGGGCGGTCAGCCAGCTGGGCGTCTCACTGCCGAACTTCTGGCTCGGGATGCTGCTGATCCTGCTGTTCTCCTCGACCCTGGGCTGGCTGCCACCCTCGGGCTACACCCCGATCACCGAGGACCCGGTCGAGTGGGCCAAGCGGGTGATCATGCCGGGCATCACCGTGGGGGTGGTCGCCGGCTCGATCCTCACCCGCTACGTCCGCTCCTCGGTGCTGGAGACCCTCTCGATGGACCACGTGCGGACCGCCAACTCCAAGGGCCTACCCCGGCGCCTGGTGCTCTCCCGGCACGTCGTCCGCAACGCCCTCGTCCCGGTCATCACGGTCACCGGCACCCAGATCGCCGCGATCCTGGGCGGGGTGATCGTCGTAGAGGTCGTCTTCGCGTGGCCGGGTCTGGGACTGCTGGTGTATGACGCGGTGCGGGCCCGCGACTACCCGCTCCTTCAGGGGGCGGTCCTGTTGATCGCGGTGATCTTCCTGCTCGTCAACCTGGTCGTCGACCTGCTCTACGCCAAGGTGGACCCGCGGATCCAGCTGGGAGGTGACCCGTGAGCACCCCGGCCACCACCCAACCGGACCCGTCCACGCCACCGGACCCCACGGCATACGACCCTGCGGTGCCGGTCCCCGACGAGGGGCCGCGCGGGTGGCGGCGCACGGTGCTGGCCCTGCTCCGGCGACCGGTCGGGGTGGTCTCTCTGCTCGTCCTGCTCGGGGTCCTCGTGCTGGCGCTGTTCGGCGGCTGGCTGGCGCCCTACGGGATCAACGAGGTCAACCTCGACGCCCGGCTGCAGCCACCCTCGGCCGACTTCTGGTTCGGCACCGACGAGCTGGGCCGGGACATCCTCTCCCGCGTCATCGCCTCGGCGGCGGTGTCGGTGCGGGTCTCGGTGATCGCGGTCTCGATCGCCCTGGTCGTGGGCGTCGGGCTGGGGCTGCTCGCCGGCTTCTTCGGGGGCTGGCTGGACACCGTGATCATGCGCTCCCAGGACGTGCTCTTCGCCTTCCCCGAGATCCTGCTGGCGATGGCGATCGTGGCGATCCTCGGGCCGGGCGTGACGACGGCGACCATCGCGATCGGCGTCGTCTACATCCCGGTCTTCGCGCGGGTCACCCGGGCCAGCACGCTGTCGGTGCGCACCGAGACCTACGTGCGCGCGGCCAAGTCCCTGGGCGCCGGGCCGGCCCGGCAGATGGTGCGGCACGTGCTGCCCAACATCTCGGCGCCGATCATCGTGCAGACGTCGCTGTCGCTCGCCTTCGCGATCCTGTCCGAGGCGAGCCTGTCCTTCCTGGGGCTGGGCGTGCAGCCGCCGGAGCCGTCCTGGGGCCGGATGCTCTTCGACTCCCGCGCCTTCTTCCAGGACGCCTGGTGGATGAGCGTCTTCCCCGGCCTGGCGGTCTTCGTCACCGTGCTGGCCTGCAACCTGCTGGGCGACATCCTGCGCGACGTCCTTGACGTCCGGTCCTCGGCCACCGCCCGAGGAGGCACCCGATGAGCGCGCTCGGCCCCGCGACCCCGTCCCCTGCCGGCACCACCTTGTCCACCGCGCTGGAGGTGCGGTCCCTGTCGGTGTCGATCGGGCCGGCCCGGATCGTGCGCGACGTGAGCTGGTCGGTCGCCCCGGGACAGACCCTCGGCATCGTCGGGGAGTCCGGGTCGGGCAAGTCCATGTCGGTGCTCTCGGCCGTCGGCCTGGGACCGGGCAACGCCCGGATCACCGGCGACGTGCGGCTGACCACCTCCGACGGCGGTCAGCACGACCTGCTCGGCCTGCGCGGGAACGCCCTGCGGCGGATCCGCGGCCGGCGCATCGGCTTCGTCTTCCAGGACCCCGCGACCTCGCTCAACCCGATGCTCACCGTCGAGCGGCAGCTCACCGAGGGGCCC
>JAAYYA010000072.1 GCA_012515595.1 Actinomycetales bacterium | reverse complement strand
CGGTCGAAGGTGGTCAGGATGATGACCTTGGTCCGGTCGGCCACCAGCCGGGTCGCCTCGATGCCGTCCAGCACGGGCATCTGCACGTCCATCAGCACGACGTCAGGGCGCAGCTCGTCGACGGCGGAGGCCGCCTCGCGGCCGTTGCGGGCCTGACCGACGACCTCAATGTCGTCCTCGGTGGACAGGATCATGGTGAAGCCGGACACCAGCAGCGGCTGGTCGTCGACGAGCATCACCCGGATCGGCACGCTCACCGGTGCACCCCGCCCGGGGCGGCGGTGGCGGGCTCCGCGGTGGGCTCGGCCAGCGGCAGGGTCACGCGCACCCGGTAGCCTGCGCCCCGCCTGGGGCCGATCTCCACGGCACCGCCGAGCAGCTCGGCGCGCTCCCTGATGCCCTGCTGCCCCAGCCCGGTGCCGCCCGTCCCGTGCCGCGGGGACCCGTTGTCCAGCACCTCCACCTCGAGCGCGTCCCCGACGCGGACGACCACCGAGGCGCGGGTCGCCGTGGAGTGCCGGCGCACGTTGGCCAGAGACTCCTGGGCGATCCGGTATGCCGTGAGCTGCAGGGCGGCGGGCACCTCACCGACGGCTCCGGGCCGGTCCTCGACCAGGTCGTAGGTCACCTCGCAGGTCGGTGTCGTCGCCTGGACCGCCAGGTCGGGGAGATCCTCCAGGTCGGGCTGCGGGGCCCGGTCCGGCGCTGCGGAGTCGGCCTCGATGTCCTCCTCGGCGGCGCCGTCCGCGGCGAGCTCCCCGTGGCGCAGCGTCCCGAGCAGCTCGCGCATCTGCCCGACGGCGTTGCGGGAGGAGGTCTCGATCGCCCCGAGGGCCTCGCGGGCGGCGTCGGGGTTCTTCTCCAGCACCCGGCGGGCGGCCGACGCCTGCACCCCCATCACCGAGACGTGGTGCGCCACGACGTCGTGCAGCTCGCGGGCGATCCGCAGCCGCTCGGCGACCACGGCCTGGTCGCGCAGGCGCGCAGACTGCGCGCGGATGGTCTCGGCGTGCTCCAGCTCACGGGCGGTGTGCAGGGCGCCGCGCCAGGCGACCTGGCCGAGCAGGATCGCCCCACCCAGGAACAGCAGGTTGTTGAGCGTGACCCAGCCGATGATCCCGACCGGTGGCGAGAACAGGCCCACCTGCTCGATCTCCTCGGCCCCGAAGTTCTCGAGCATCTTCTGCAGGCCGGAGGAGAGCGCGAAGACCCAGGCGAGCCACAGCGAGAGGGCCACGACGAACGCCACCACCAGGTAGGACAGCGCGCGCCGGTCCCGGGCCCACGCCACGCCGGAGAAGACGGCGAAGAAGTAGAGCGCCTGGATCACCAGGCTGCTGCCGACCACCGGCTGGAGCGTGCCGATGACGTAGAGGTGCAGGTTGGCCAGGGTCGCGATGACGAGCGGATAGGTGCGCCGCCACACCAGCAGGACGGCGGCCGAGGCGGCGGCACCGTGCTGGCTGAGGATGTCGAGCAGCGAGTCCTCGCCCTCCATGACCCCCAGGCTGCGCATCAGCTCGATCGACAGGGCCGCCAGCAGGTAGACGACGAGCGCGATCAGCACGTCGGTGCGCCGTTGGGTCGCCGTGGGCGCGGGGCGTTCCCAGTTCTCGTCGGCACCGAGCAGGTGGGCGATCCGGTCCATCCTCCAAGAGTATGGCGAGGCGCGCGGGCGGCGCCTCAGCCGCGGGGCCGACCTGTGGTCTCCTCCTCACGGGGGAGGCACCGTCACCGCCCCTGCGAGCCGGCCGGGTCGGGTCGGGTCGGGACCAGTCCGTCACCGGCCGCGACCCGGTCAGGTAGGGGACCCGTCCGTCAGGACACCGGCTGGATCGTGTCGAAGCCGGCGTAGGGGCGCAGCACCTCCGGCACGGTGACGGAACCGTCGGCCTGCTGGTGCGTCTCCAGGATCGCGACCAGGAAGCGGGTCGTGGCCAGCGTG
Source organism: Actinomycetales bacterium (assembly GCA_012515595.1). Lineage (GTDB taxonomy): Bacteria > Actinomycetota > Actinomycetes > Actinomycetales > Dermatophilaceae > Ornithinicoccus. The sequence goes on along the minus strand of JAAYYA010000072.1, from coordinate 563 downwards.
CCGTTGAGCGTGGCCACCGTGCGGGTGCCGGACTCGCCGCGCTCCCGCGTGTTCAGGCGCCGCGCCTGGTAGGTCGTGCAGTTGGAGGTCGACGTCAGCTCACGGTAGCGGCCCTGGGTCGGCACCCACGCCTCGCAGTCGAACTTCCGCGCTGCCGGGCCGCCCAGGTCGCCGGCGGCCACGTCGATGACGCGATAGGCCAGGCCCAGGTCGTCGAGCATGCCCCGCTCCCACTTCAGCAGCGCCTCGTGCTCGGCCTCCGCGTCCTCGGGCCGGGCGTAGATGAACATCTCGACCTTCTGGAACTGGTGCACCCGGATGATGCCCTGGGTGTCCTTGCCGTAGCTGCCGGCCTCGCGGCGGTAGCAGGTCGACATGGCGGTGTAGCGGCGCGGCCCCTGGCTGAGATCGATGATCTCCTCGGCGTGGAAACCGGCGAGCGCGACCTCCGAGGTGCCGGTCAGATAGAGGTCGTCGGCCTCGAGGCGGTAGACCTCGTCGGCGTGAGCGTCGAGGAAGCCCGCCCCGCCCATCGTCTGCGGGGTGACCAGCGTCGGCACCTG
>JAAYYA010000502.1 GCA_012515595.1 Actinomycetales bacterium | reverse complement strand
TGAGCCATCCCGGGGTGTCCGGAGACCTGATCCGTTGGAAGGATGCAGGTCATGGCACGACCGTCGAAGTACAACAAGGAGTTCCGGGACCGGGCGGTCCGGCTGGTGCTGGAGCAGCGTGAGGAGTACGCCTCGGAGTTCGAGGCGATCCGCTCGATCGCGGGCAAGCTAGGCATCGGCTCGGCCGAGACGTTGCGCAAGTGGGTGCGCCGGGCTGAGATCGATTCCGGCGCACGGCCCGGGGTCACCTCCGCTGAGCACGAGAAGATCAAGGCGCTGCAGCGGGAGAACGCCGAACTGCGCCGGGCGAACGAGATCCTGAAGGCCGCGGCGGCTTTCTTCGGGGCCGAGCTCGACCGGCCCGGGCGCAGGTGATCGCCTTCATCACCGAGCACAAGGACCACCGCGTGGCCGATGGGCTGCGCTGGGGTGTCGAGCCCTTGTGCGCCGTGCTGACCGAGCACGGCATCGGCATCAGCCCCTCCACCTACTACGAGTGGGTGAACCGCAAGCCCTCGGCCCGGACGCTGCGCGATGAGCAGGTCACCGAGCTGATCCGGGCCGAACGGGCCTCCTCGCGGTTGGTGGCCGGCCTGGGCAGCCGCAAGATGTGGCTGCGGCTGCGCGGCAAGGGCCACGACGTGGCCCGCTGCACGATCGAGCGGCTCTACCGGGCCAACGGGTGGGAGGGCGCCCAGTACGGCCGCAAGAAGCCCCGCACCACGATCCCGGACCAGCACGCGGCCCGGGCAGCGGACCTGGTCAACCGGGACTTCGACCCTCCCGCACCGAACCGGCTGTGGGTGGCGGACTTCACCTACGTGGCGACCTGGCTGGGCATGGTCTACGTCGCGTTCGTGATCGACGCGTTCTCCCGACGGGTGATCGGCTGGCGGGCGGCGACGTCGATGACCACCCCGCTGGTCCTGGACGCTCTCGAGCACGCGATCTTCACCCGCGCCACCGAGGGCGTCACCGACCTGACCGGGCTCGTGGCGCACTCCGACGCCGGCTCGCAGTACACCTCGATCGCGTTCACGGCCCGGCTGCTGGAGGCCGGCGTGGACCCCTCGGTCGGGTCCGTCGGGGACGCCTACGACAACGCCCTGGCCGAGTCCACGATCGGCTCGTTCAAGACCGAGATGATCAACCCTCACGGGCCCTGGCGGGACGTCAACCACGTCGAGGTCGCCACCTTCGAGTGGGTCGACTTCTTCAACACCCAACGGCCGCACGAGTCCCTTCAGGACCTCACCCCGGCCGTCGTGGAGCAGATCCACTACGCTCACAAGAACCCCCTCGCCCAGACAGGGTGAGACACACAAACAAGTCTCCGGAAACTCCGGGGCGGCTCACATCGCACACCTCACGTCGTTGTGGGTCTCGGGCCGCCCGCCCCAGATGCCACACTACTGCGGTGGCCAAAGGGGGAGATTCTTAAGTGTCTGAGTCCAAGACTGGCGCCGCGGTGCGGATGGCGAGGGACGCTCCATTCGAGAAGGGTGTGTCCTTCACCGACCTCGAGGCCGCGCTGGGCCGCGATGTCCCGTCGGTGCGTGGACGGATCCGCGGAGAGCGCATCGAGCGCGTCGCGCGACTCCTGCTGAGCGCTGCACCCGTCATCGCTTTCCTGGCTCCCCTGGGATGGCCGGACCAGCTCGGGATCGGGAGACCGGGGCTGGTGCCCTGGCTGATCCTTGGCGAGACCCTCGAGAGGGTCGTGATCGTCTGCTTCGTCCTGGCCCTGAGCGCACAGACGTGGACCCTGCTCTCCTGGTGGCATCTCGGCCGCCGCCGTGAACTGCTGGGCATCATCTCGTCGGTGATCGCCCTTCTGGTCGGCGTCCTGTGGCTTGCGTGGCTGTCGCCCTCACCCGCAATGGGATCAGTGCAACCGGACGTGGTGCGGCCCCCGGTGGTGGCCACCGTCGTCCTCGCAGCGGTGGCCCTCGGAGCGCAACTGTTCGCCTCGCGACCGGGGACCGTGCACGCCGTCCGTGCCCAGGCGCGCGGCGCGCTGATGCGGGTCCTGCCCCCGGAGCAACAGGAGTCCCTCCTCGCAGAGCGTCGTGAGGTCCTCGACGTGCTGCGCACGCGTCAACTCATCGACCAAGCCACCGCCGACCGTGCCGCGGACCTGCCCCTCGGAGACTGGTGGACCCTGGAGACAAACAAGCCACGAGGGCCTTACCGTCGAAGCCTCGCCGCAGAGGGGTCCGCCGGATCCGAACGGCGGAGCATGCCGAGCAGCTTCACCAACTCAACCATGGCGCTGCGCTGCCTCAAGGCCGTCGCACTGGTCGCCCCGTTCGGGATGATGCTGCTGCCCATCGGCAACCCGGGCATCGACGGCAGCGGGGGCGGCATGCGCTCGGTGATGGAGTCCGACGGGTTCCGGGGCGACACCTTGGTCACCATGGCGCTGTTCTGCGCCACGGCCGGTGTCATCGGTCAGGTGTGGACCATCTTTGACTGGTGGCGCCTGGGCCGGCGACGTGACGGCCTGTGGCTCGCCTGGTCGTGGACCGCGCTCGGGTCCGCGGTGGTCACGCTCGTCATCTTCCCGTTCTTCCTCACCGGATCCTGGCGCATGCACGTGCTCACCGGGCCCATCCTGGCCGTCGCCATCAGCGCGGCCGTGGCTCTCGTGCTGCTCTACGCCGCATCGGTGCCCGGCACCGTGCACGAAGTGCGCGAGGCAGGGCGGGCCGAGGATCTGGCCAACGGGCACCGCGTGCCCGACCAGACACCCGAGCCGACAGCGGGCCAGAACTGACTGACAGGGGACGTCAGTGCGCAGACACAGCCGAGGGCTGTTGGACCACGCCGGTCCGCGACGCACGCGCCTCGTGCAGCGTCAGGCCCGTCACGGAGAGCACCACGATCGCGACCCCGAGCCACCTGCTCCAGGTCAGGGTCGTGTCCATGAGGGTGACGCCGACCAGGACCGAGGTCACCGGGAACATCAGCTCGGCCAAGGTGGCCCGCGAGGCCGCGGTGCGGCGCAGGCCGATGTAGTAGAGCCCCAGCGCCAGCGCCCCGGGGATCAACGCCAGCAGTAACAGCTGCGGCACCCGGTCCATCGGCATCGTCCAGCCGGCGCCGGTGACCGCCACGATCACGGCAGCCGCGGGCAGGCCAACGCCGAACCGCAGGGCGAGGGTGTCCTTGGGGCCGAGGTGTCCGTCGACCAGACGCCCCAGCACGGTCCCCGCACCCCACAGCGTGGCAGCGCCTAGTGCCAGCAGGGCAGCGGCAGCATCCCCGATCCGCACCGAGAACGGCTCGGGGAAGGTCATCAGCCAGGCGCCGGCCAGCGCGGGGACGGCGAACCACCAGAACCGCGGCCGCAGCCGCTCCCCCAGGATGATCGCCGCGAGCAGGATGGCGATGAGCGGCTGCAGCTTCTGCAGGATCTGGGGCGTGATCGGGTCACCGAGCCGGAAGGCGGCCGTGAACAAGGTGGTCGCCAGCGCAGAGGAACCCGCACCGATGACCACAGCCCCCACGCGCACCCGGGGCGGCGCCTCGGACCACCGGCGCAGCGCCG
>JAAYYA010000501.1 GCA_012515595.1 Actinomycetales bacterium | reverse complement strand
GGGCGGTCGCCAGCACCGAGACCAGGAACAGGGTCGCCAGCGCCGACACGGCCCACTGCGAGGTGACCGCGAACAGGGCCAGGGCGCTGCCCACCCCCACCAGGCTCAGCACCAGCCCGCGCAGCACCGACCAGTCCGCCAGCCGGCCACCGAGCAGGCTGCCGACGATCCCGCCGACGCCGTAGGCGAGCAGGAACCACGGGACTGCCCGCTGGCCCAGGCCGGTCACCTCGGTCACGGTGGGGGCGATGTAGGAGTACATCGCGAACATGCCTCCGAAGCCGACGGAGGCGACGGCCAGGGTCAGCCACAGCTGCGGGTTGCGCAGGGCCGCGAGCTCGGTGCGGCCGCTCGCGCGGGAGTTGCCCGGGGTCGCCGGAACCCACCAGGCGACCAGGGCGATGGTGAGCACGGCGAGACCGGCGACCAGCCAGTAGGCCGAGCGCCACCCGAGCTCCTGCCCCAGCCAGGTGGCGGTCGGGACCCCGACCATGTTGGCGATCGGGATGCCGAGCATGACGCGGCTGATCGCCCTGCCCTTCAGGTGGTCCGGTGCGCAGGCGGCCACGATGAGCGCCGAGGCACCGAAGAAAGCCCCGTGCGGCAGGCCGGCCAGGAAGCGGGCCAGGACGAGCGACTCGTAGCTGGTGGCGACCGCGCTCGCGACATTGCCCGCGACGAAGATCCCCATCAGACCCAGGGCCAGACCGCGGCGCGGCAGCCGGGATCCGAAGAAGGCCACCAGAGGGGCGCCCACGACCACCCCGACGGCATACGCGGAGATCGTGTGCCCGGCCGTCGGGATCGTCAGGCCGAGACCGTGAGCGATCTGTGGGAGCAGGCCCATCGTGACGAACTCGGTCGTGCCGATCGCGAAGCCACCCACGACCAAGGCGGTCGTGATCAGTCCCAACGACGAGCCCGACACGCCACCTGGGTCCACCGGACCCACGCCGGTCCGGGCGGGGCGGGCTGACTGGAGGGTCGTCATACGGGCGGCTCCGGTGGGTTGGTCGGGAGGGTGCGAACGGACGCAGACCTCCCTGTCCAGCCCGTGTCATGTCAAAGGAACCGCCGGCCCCCGCTATTCCACCCCAGGGACACCACTGCCCGCCCCGGGCATGGGGCGGGCAGTGGGGACGGGACGCGGGTGCGCCAACGCCGACTAACTAACGATCAGCGGTCGTCGTCATCATCGTCGTCATCGTCCCAGTCGTCGTCATCATCGTCGTCGTCCCAGTCGTCGTCATCATCGCACTCCCACTCACCGTCGTCCCACTCGCAGTCGGGGGAGACGGGCCGCGGCGAGACCTGCCGCGGGGCCTCCGGCGTGGTCGACTTCGCCTTGGCCTCCTCTTCCTGGCGCGCCTTCTCCGCGGCGGCGGCCTCCCGCTCGGCCTTGGCAGCCGCCTCGGCCTCGGCCTTGGCGGTCACCTCCCCCTCCGCCTTGGCCCGGGCGTCGCGGACCGCGCTCGCCAGCAGGTCGGAGTCGGAGAGCACGGAGCGCGGCTGGTTCTGCCACACGTCCAGCAGCGTCTGCAGGCCGACGAACGCGGCGGCGTGCTGGTCGGTCAGACCCGGCACGCTGTCCACCTGGGCCTGCAGGCTGTCACCGGGGATGGGAGAGGCATCAGGCACACCAGGCTCGACGCTCGACGTGGCGGCGGTCAGGTCGACGCCCTCCGCCTCGGCGTCGCTGGTGCCCTGGCTGAACCACAGCCAGGCGCTCAGCGCCGCGACCAGCGTGAGGGAGAGGAAGGATGCCAACAACTTCATGGCCCTAGTGTCTCCCTGCAGTGTTGGATCGATATGAGACGCGGATGAGACTTCTCTCATCTAAGGAGGGGCCGCGATCGCGTCCCCTACAGTGAGCCGCATGCCGCAGCGCTTCGGGAGGGGGACCAGCCGCCCATGGTCCGTCCGAGCGCGGGTCATCGCGCTGGTCGTCACCATGCTGACGATCGGGCTGACGCTGGCGGGCCTGGTGGTCTTCACGGTGCAGTTCAGTGACCTCAACCGCCGCATCGACAGCGAGCTGCTGCAGGAGGTCGACGAGGTCCGGGAGCTGGCCCGCAACGGGCCGCCCACGACCGACCTGCCCTACACCGACCTCGGTCAGCTCTTCGAGGCCTACCTGTCGGTCTCGCTGCCCAACGAGCACGAGTCGATGGTGACGCTGATCGACGCCGTGGTGGCCTTCATCCCGGGTGGTGAGATGGCGTTCAGCCTGAACGACCCCCGCGTTGTCGAGGTGGCGCAGGAGCGGCGTATCCCCGGCCGGGCGGTGATCTTCGACTTCGCCCTGGACGAGCGCGACCTGCGGATGATCGTCTCCGACGTGGCCCTGCCCGAGGAGCAGCGGAAGGGCACCCTCGTCGTCGCGATCGACGCCGGGACGCAGCGGGCAGCCATCTGGCGGCAGGTCGGCACCTACGCCCTCGTGGCCCTCGGGGTGATCCTGCTGACGGGGGCGACGGGCTACGTCGTCGCGGGGCGGCTGCTGCGACCGCTGACCGACCTCGCTGCGGCGGCGTCGACGATCGACGCCGAGGACCTCACCCAGCGGGTCAAGGTCAGCTCGGCCGACAACGACGTCGCCCAGCTCGCAGTCACCTTCAACCAGATGCTCGACCGCCTCGAGCGAGGCGTCGCGGACCAGCGGCAGTTCCTGGACGACGCGGCCCACGAGCTGCGCACGCCACTGACGATCATCCGCGGCAACCTCGAGATCATGGACGTCGGCGACGTGGAGGACGTCGACCAGACCCGCGAGCTCGTGCTGGACGAGACCGACCGGATGAAACGCCTGGTCGACGACCTGCTGATGCTGGCCCGCTCGCAGCGGCCGGACTTCGTGACCTTCGAGTCGGTCGACGTCCAGGCGCTCGGTCGTGAGATCCAGGACAAGGTGCACCGGGTGAGCCACCACGAGTGGGAGGTCTCCACCACCGCCGCCGGCGTGGTGATCGGCGACCGGCAACGACTGCAGCAGGCCACCTTCCAGCTCGCCGCCAACGCCGCGAAGTTCTCCGAGGACGGCAGCCGGGTCGAGATCAGCCTGAGCTGGTCGCCCCCGACGGCCGAGGTCGCGGGCCGGGTCGCGCAGGTCGCCAACCGCTACCTCGTGATCGCCGTCCGGGACCACGGCACCGGCATCAGCCCGGAGGAGGCCGAGCGCATCTTCGAGCGGTTCGGCCGCAGCGAGAGCCACCACACGGTCGAGGGATCGGGGCTCGGCCTGCCCATCGTCGTGGTGATCGCCGAGGCGCACCGTGGCACGGTCACCCTGGACTCGGTGCTCGGCTCAGGGAGCACCTTCCGCATCTGGATCCCGGCGGAGATGTGATGCTTGGGCCATGGCAAACATCCTGATCGCCGAGGACGAGGAGCGCATCGCCCTGTTCGTGGCCAAGGGCCTGCGCGCCGCCGGCTACGAGACCCACGTGGTCGCGGACGGGGTGAGCGCCCTCGAGCACGCCTCCAGCGGCGACTACGACCTCCTCGTCCTGGACGTGGGCATGCCGAAGATGGACGGATTCACGGTCCTGAAGGTGCTGCGGACCCTCGAGCACGACATCCCGATCATCATGGTCACGGCACGGGACGCCGTCCAGGACACCGTCGCCGGCCTCGAGGGCGGGGCCGACGACTACCTGACCAAGCCGTTCAAGTTCGAGGAGCTGCTGGCCCGGGTGCGCACCCGGCTGCGTCCCCGTCCCGGAGCGCAAGAGTCCACGGTCCTGAGCTATGGAGGTCTGTCCCTGGACCTCACCACCCGGGTCGCGACGGTCGACGGCGAGCCCGTCGAGCTCTCGCCCCGGGAGTTCTCGATGGCCCGCGAGTTCCTCGAACACCCCGGCCAGGTGCTCTCCCGCGAGCAGCTCCTCTCCCGGGTGTGGGGCTACGACTTCGACGGGGCCTCCAACGTGGTCGACGTCTACATCCGCTACCTGCGCAACAAGTTGGGGTCCGAGCGCTTCGGCACCGTCCGCGGCGTGGGGTACCGGCTGACCGAGGGCTGACCGCGCCGTTGCCCCGGAGCCACCGCCTGCGCGGGGCCGACCGCCCGGGCCGCGTCAGGACGTGAAGAGCGCGCTGTAGGCGTTGAGCGCGGGCTGTCCGCCCAGGTGCGCGTAGAGGACGGTGGAGTCCGTGCCGATCTCGCCGGAGGTCACCAGGTCGATGAGGCCGGCCATCGACTTGCCCTCGTAGACCGGGTCGAGGATGACGCCCTCGAGGGACCCGGTCAGCCGGATCGCGTCGAGCGTGGACTGCACCGGGATGCCGTACTCGTCGCCGGCCCACCCCTCCAGGACGGTGATCTCGTCCTCGCGCAGCTCCCGGCCCAGGTCGATGAGCTCGGCGGTGTTACGCGCGATGCGGGCGACCTGCTCGCGGGTCTCCTCGAGCTTCGCGGAGGCGTCGATGCCGATGACCCGCCGCGGACGGTCCTGGCCGGCGAAGCCGGCGATCATCCCGGCGTGGGTCGACCCGGTCACCGAGCACACGACGATGGTGTCGAAGAAGACGCCGAGCTCGCGCTCCTGCTGCTCCACCTCATACGCCCAGTTGGCGAACCCGAGCCCGCCCAGGCGGTGGTCGGAGGCGCCGGCCGGGATGCCGTAGGGGGTGCCGCCGCGCTCCCGCACGTCCTCCAACGCCTGGTTCCAGCTGTCCTTGAAGCCGATGCCGAAGCCAGCGGGGTCGAGCCGCACCTCGGCGCCCATGATGCGCGAGAGCATGATGTTGCCGACCCGGTCGTTGACGCTGTCCGGCCAGTTCACCCACTTCTCCTGCACGAGAACGGCCTTCAGCCCCAGGTGCGCGGCGAGCGCCGCGACCTGGCGCGTGTGGTTGGACTGGTAGCCCCCGATCGACACGAGGGTGTCGGCACCCTGCGCCAGGATGTCGGGCACGAGGTACTCCAGCTTGCGCGTCTTGTTGCCGCCGAACGCCAGGCCGCTGTTGACGTCCTCGCGCTTGGCCCAGATGCGGGCGCCGCCGAGGTGCCGGGTGAGCCGCTCGAGCGGGTGGACCGGGCTGGGTCCGAAGAGCAGCGGGTAGCGCTCGAAGTCCTGCAGTGCCATGGGGGTCTCCGTGGGTGTGGGTGGTGGTGGGGTCAGGCGTTCGTATGCCGTGAGCCGGGGTCGAGGGAGTCCAGGAGCGGCTCGAGGGTGCACCAGGTGTCGTAGGAGACGGCCGCCGCCGCGTCCGCGTCGCCCGCCGCGCAGAGGTCGACCATCCGCTGGTGGAGGGCCACGGAGGAGCGCCCGGCGAGGGAGCCGAATCGCAGCCGCTCCACCCGTCGCAGCGTGGGCGTGAACTGGTCGAGGACCGAGATCACCGCGCGGTTGGCGGCGGCCCGCACCGGCACGGCGTGGAAGGCGTCGTCGGCGGCCAGGGCCGCATCGACGTCCCCCTCCCGCAGCGCCTGCGCGAAGCGGTCGTTGGCTGCGCGCATCGCCTCCAGGTCGACCTCGGTCAGTTGGCCCACCGCTTGCCGGACGGCGAGCTGGTGCATGGCCGCCACGACCGCCTGCGCGTCGCGCACGGCGGCGGCGTCGAGCCCGGTGACCTCGGTCGAGCGGCCGGGGTGACTGACGACCAGCCCCGCCTGCTGCAAGCGCAACAGGGCCTCCCGCACCGGGGTGCGACTCACGCCGAGCCAGGT
>JAAYYA010000500.1 GCA_012515595.1 Actinomycetales bacterium | reverse complement strand
GCGATGATGACCGTCCGCCCCTTCGCCTCGCCGTCGCGGCCGTGGTCGGTAGCGCGGGTCAGCGCGGCCAGGACCCCCTCGGCGTTGCCACGGTCCAGGTTGCCGGTGGGCTCGTCGGCCAGCACCACGGCGGGGTCGGTGACCAGTGCCCGGCAAACCGCCACGCGCTGGGCCTGTCCGCCGGAGATCTCCCCAGGCTTGTGGTCCGCGCGTGCGGCCACGCCCATCTCCTCCAGCAGCTCCCTCCCCCGGCGACGGGCGCGGCGGGCCGACCACCCGGCATACAGCGCGGGCTCGATGACCGAGTCCAGCACCACCCGGGACGGGTCGAGGGCGGCGTCCTGGAAGACGAAGCCGATGCGGGCGGCGCGCACCCTCGAGCGGGAGGTGTCGCTGGCGTGGCTGACCCGGTCGTGATCGAGGATCACCTCGCCGCGCGACGGGGTGAGCATCAGCCCGAGGACGTAGAGCAGCGTCGACTTGCCGCGCCCCGACGGGCCGGTGACCGCCGTGACCTTGCCGGGGGTGAACTCGTGGGTCAGCCCGTCGAACAGCTCCTCCCCGTGGCGGGTGTAGGAGAAGGACAGGTCCCGCACCGAGAGCACGTCAGCCCTCCGTCGGGGGGGCCTCGTCGCCGGAGCCGCCGTCCGGTTCCGACTCCGGGCCCGGTGCGGGCTGCGCGGGTGCGGGTGAGCCCGGCGCTCCTGCGAGGGCCTGAACCCGGGTGCCGACCTCGATGCCCTCGACGATGGCCACCCCGCCGCCGGAGCCGGCCACCGTCACGTCGGTCTCGCCCTGCTCTGTGATCACGTATGCCGTGCCGTCAGCCCGGGTGTGCACCGCCGCGGCGGGCACCGCGGTGCCCTCGATCCGGGGCACGATGACGATCTCGGAGCGCAGCGTCACCTGGGCGTCGCCGGGCAGGGTGTCGCAGGCCTCGCCGCAGACCGGGCCGCCGTCCGGGGCGGTCAGGGTGAACTCGGTGTTGCCGAACTCGTCCTGCTCGCTGCTGGCGATCACCCCCTGCCAGGTCTGGTCCTGCCAGGTGATGTCGACCGTCGCCTCGGCCGGGATCATCCGGGCCTGGTCCTGCGTGACGACCAGCACGAACTGCTGCTCTCCGGTCGGTGCCAGCACCGACTCCTCGCCCCCGCCCAGGGTGGCACCGCGCACGATCGACTCCCCCAGCTGCACCACCGTGGGCAGCCGGTCGACCGCCACCAGCTCACCGAGCGGCACAACGCCGGTCTGTCGCTGCCCGAGCTCCTTCTGCCAGGCCTTCACGGCGCGCTCGGTGCGCCACCCGAACTCCCCGTCGGCACTTCCGGCCAGGTGGCCCAGGTCGATGAGCGCCTGCTGCAGCTGGGCGACGTCGTCGCCCTCAAGGTTGCGGGCCAGGTCGCGGTAGAACGGGACCTCGCCCTGCACCACCCGCACCGGGGTGCCCGCCACGACGTAGATCCTGTCGCCCTGACCGACCTCACCCGGGGAGGTGCTCAGCACCACACCCGGCAGCACGTTCGAGGCGACGGTGCGCGCGGGCTGCCGCAGCGTCGTGGACAGCGGGAGGGAGCGCCCGACGCTGGAGGTCGTGGCCTGCGCCCACACGACGTCGGGGGTCGTCGCCGCGGACTCCGGCGTCTGCGGCTCGAGGGTGGCGCGCGCCGCCCACCAACCGGCCCCGGCCGCCACGGCCAGGGCCACCAGGCAGGCCAGCGCGACCAGCAAGCCCCGTCCCCTACGGACACCCATGCGGCAACCCATCCCTCACCTGTGAGAACGACCCGAGGCCCATTGCTAGCACATGCTGCCGCAGCGCACCCGCCGCACGTCGAGTTGTGATCCGATCGTGACCGGCTGGCGCCAGGCCCGCGGCCTCACCCGGCGAGGAAGTCGCGCACGGTCCGTTCCCACCGCTCGGGGTCGGTGTTCCATTCCCGGCAGTGCATCGGCCCGTCCCACAGGTCGAGGGTGATGAGGTCCGGTCGCTTCTCGGCCAGCTCCTCGGAGGGCCCGTAGGGCACGGTCTCGTCGGTGCGGGAGTGGATGAGGAGCATCGGGTGGTGCAGCTCCTCCGCCCGGGCGACCCAGTTGGTGACGGTGATGTCGAGCGGCTCGGCCACGCCCACCAGGTGCCGGGTGGCCTTGCGGCCCATGAGCAGCTTGCCGAGCATGCTGGCCGTCCGGGGGATCTTGTTGAGGTCGGCGTTGTGGGTGAGCACCACCCCCCAGTCGATCACCGGGCAGTCCAGGACCACCTTGTCCACGAACCGGGAGTAGTCCGAGCGGTCCAGGGTCTGCAGCACGATGGCGCCCCCCATGGACCACCCCAGCAGGGTGACGGTCTGCGCGCCCTGCTCCACGGCATACGCGATGGCGGCCTCGACATCCCGCCACTCGGACAGACCGAGGTTGTAGCGGCCGTCGACGCTGGGCGGGGCCCCGAGGTCGTTGCGATACATCGGCACGAGGGAGGTGAAGCCCAGCCCGTGCAGGACCGGCAGACCGCGGAGGGTCTCCTCCCGCTTCGCCGACCGGCCGTGCACCAGGACGGCCCACTGCCCGGGCCGGTCCTCCGGTGAGGCCGGCGGCACCCTCCACGCAGGGAGGTCCCCGATGTCGGAGGGCACCAGCACGTCCTCGAAGTCCAGGCCGACCGCCGACTTCGGGTCGCCGCAGTAGTAGTAGCTGTTCCAGCGCGCCGGCCCCGGGTCCAGGTTGCCCTCGTCGACGTCGATCAGCTCACGGACCACGGTGCGGTCGTTGGCTCGGCGCGCCGTGAGGTCGCTGGAGATCACCTCCCCGACCCGGGCGTGCCCGGCGCCGCGCTCCAGCCACAGCCCGTAGCGGCCGGGCGAAAGGGTGTGGGGGGCGGCGACCATCGTGATCGTGTCGTCCCCGGTATCGGGGTCGTCGACCGCGACGATCCAGGTGTCGTCCTTCTTCTCGTGCTCGGGGGTGACCACCCGCCGCACGAAGTAGGTCGCGACGCCCAGCGAGGCCAGGGCGGCCGAGACGGCGGTCCCGACCCCGCCCGCGGCCAGGATCGTGCCGACCTTGGGCTTCAGTCGAACGTCAGCCACCGAGCACCTCCGAGAGGTCGAAGGAGACCGGCTGGTCCAGCTGGGCGTAGGTGCACGACTCCGGCTCGCGGTCCGGCCGCCAGCGGACGAACTGGGCTGTATGACGGAAGCGCGGGCCCTCCATGTAGTCGTACCTGACCTCGACGACCCGTTCGGGCCGCAGCGGGACGAAGGACAGGTCCTTGCCGGCGTTCCACCGACTGGTCTCGTTCTTGCGCGGGGTGCCCTCGAAGGTGGCCGCCCAGTTCCACGGGTGGCCCTCGATGTCGGTGACGAGGGGCTGCATCTCCTCCAGGAGCTCGCGGCGGCGGGCCATCGGGAAGCTGCCGATCACCCCGACCGAGGCCAGCGTCCCGTCGTCGGTGTAGAGCCCGAGCAGGAGCGAGCCCAGCGCGTCCGGCCCCGACTTGTGCACCCGGTAGCCGGCCACGACGCAGTCGGCGGTGCGCTCGTGCTTGATCTTGCTCTGGACCCGCTTGTCGGGCTGGTAGACGCCGGCCGGGTCCTTGGCGATCAG
>JAAYYA010000499.1 GCA_012515595.1 Actinomycetales bacterium | reverse complement strand
CCGTCGTCTCACCGCGCCGCCCGAGCTCAAGGAGTTCGACGCGCGCATCGAGGAGACCCGCAAGAAGAAGGAGGAGGCGATCGACGGGCAGGACTTCGAGCTCGCCGCCTCCCTGCGGGACGAGGAGCAGAAGCTCAAGTCGGAGCGCGAGGAGAAGGAGAAGGCCTGGCGCCACGGCGAGTCCGATGCCGTCACCACGGTCAGCGAAGAGGTCATCGCCGAGGTGCTGGCAGCCTCGACGGGCATCCCGATCGTGAAGCTCACCGAGGAGGAGTCCTCGCGGCTGCTCCACATGGAGGACGAGCTGCACAAGCGGGTCATCGGGCAGAACGAGGCCATCAAGGCCATCTCCCGTGCGATCCGTCGCACCCGTGCGGGGCTCAAGGACCCCAAGCGCCCGGGCGGTTCGTTCATCTTCGCCGGGCCCACGGGCGTCGGCAAGACCGAGCTGGCCAAGGCGCTGGCCGAGTTCCTCTTCGGCGACGAGGACGCGCTCATCACGCTCGACATGTCCGAGTTCTCCGAGAAGCACACCGTCTCGCGGATGTTCGGCTCGCCCCCCGGCTACGTCGGCTACGAGGAGGGCGGCCAGCTGACCGAGAAGGTGCGGCGCAAGCCGTTCTCGGTCGTGCTCTTCGACGAGGTCGAGAAGGCCCACCCCGACATCTTCAACAGCCTGCTGCAGATCCTGGAGGACGGTCGGTTGACCGACGCCCAGGGTCGGGTCGTGGACTTCAAGAACACGGTCATCATCATGACGACGAACCTGGGCACCCGGGACATCGCCAAGGGCGTCTCGCTCGGCTTCTCCGGCGGCAACGACGGCAGCAGCGACTACGAGCGCATGAAGAACAAGGTGACGGACGAGCTCAAGCAGCACTTCCGGCCCGAGTTCCTCAACCGCGTGGACGACACCATCGTCTTCCCGCAGCTCTCGCAGGACGAGATCGTCCAGATCGTCGACCTGATGATCGCCAAGCTGGACGACCGGCTGCGCGACAAGGACATGGGCATCGAGCTGACCCCGGCCGCCAAGAAGCTGCTCGCGGTGAAGGGCTACGACCCGGTCCTGGGAGCGCGTCCGCTGCGGCGCGCGATCCAGCGCGAGATCGAGGACGCGCTGTCCGAGAAGATCCTCTACGGAGAGCTCGTGCCGGGCCAGATCGTGCTGGTCGACGCCACGGCCGAGGACAAGTCGGGCGAGTTCACCTTCTCCGGCGCCGAGAAGTCCCGCACGCCGGACACGCTGCCGGTCGAGGAGGCCCAGCCGGGCGCCTGACCGGTCCACGACACGAAGCGCCACCCACCAGACCTGCTGGGTGGCGCTTCGTCGTCGTGAGGGCCACTTCCTGAGCCCTCCACCCAGGCATCCCCTGGCGGGTCACCGGGGATCGCAAACTTTGGGTCAAATCTGCGTCAATCCACTTGCCTGTCGGGAGGCTGGTGCTGGATAAAGGCAGTGGTCCGGCGTTCCGGACCAGTGGTGGGCCGGGGGACTGGGAGGTGCTCAACAGCGTGGAGACAGCCGGTAGGCCATCACGCGACGACTCGTCGTCCCCCTTCCCCCCGTCCACCTCGGCCACACCGACGCGGGACCCTCTCGTGGTCATCGTGGCCGACACGCAGGAGGAGCGTCTCGCACTCGCCTCCGGCGTCCCCATCGAGTCCCCGATCCTGCTCGCGAGCACGATCACGCAGGCCCGGCGGGTTCTCACCCAGCTGCCCGGGGCCTCGATCGAGCACCGACCTGGCCCGGAGCGGATCCCCCAACGACACCCGGAGCGGCTTCCCGAGCGGCCGAGCGAGCGCGGCGCGGGGCACCGGGTCGCGTGGCGGTCGACGGCCGGCGACCTGGGATCCGTGCCACCACCCCGGGTCGACTCCGGGCCGGCGCCCACCGATCGCCCGCTACGCCTCCGCGAGGACCGGCTGTCCCTGGCACTGGGTGACCACGAGGTGACGCTCACCCAGCTGGAGTTCGCGCTGCTGGCCTACCTGCTGCCGCGCGTGGGCGAGGTGGCCACCTTCGAGCAGCTCTCCCAGGTCGGGTGGCACACGGCCTACCTGGGCAACGGCGCCCACATGCACGCAGCCATCGGTCGGCTCCGGCTGAAGCTGGCCGAGCTCGGAGCCCCGCTCGCGGTCGAGGCGGTGCGAGGCCTCGGTTTCCGCCTCGCCCGGCACCCGCGGGGGAAGGGGCCACAGGAGGCGGTCGGCAACTGACGATCGCGCCCGAGGCCGTCCCGCACGGGACGGCAACTTTGGGCTGTCCGCTGGGAACCCGTTGTCCAACAGTTGTTTACGTTGTCCATGAGTTGCCCACGTGGTGTCGTTGTCCGGTTCCCAGGGTCTTCCTAGGTTCGGGTGATAGCCGGGGGGAATCCCCCGGTGTCACCCACCGTATGGAGGAGGAGTCGTGGCCGTACACGGACACCGTGCACGCCGATGGCTGGCAGGTATCGCCGGCGCATCGCTCGTGGCATCGGGGTTAGGTATGACCGGCGCGAGCGCCGAGCCCCCGATGCCACAGGCAGACCTGGGAGCGAGTAAGAACATCAGTGAGGAGGTGACCGCCCAGATCGAGGAGAAGGGCGCCACCGACTTCTGGGTGCGCTTCGACGCGCGTCCTGACATGTCGCAGTTCACGCTGATCGACGACTGGGACGAGCGCGGCAAGGCGGTGTACTCCGCGCTGACCGAGACCGCGGAGGCCAGCCAGAAGGACATCCGTGCCCAGCTCGAGGCCGACGGCGTCGAGTTCACGGCGTTCTGGGCCACCAACGCGATCCGCATCCAGGGCGGGGACCAGGAGCTGGTCACGACGCTGGCCGCGAGCTCCGGCGTCGAGGGGATCTACCCCACCCGGACCTACGAGGCCCCCGAGCTGGAGAAGGGCGAGCCCGAGATGTCTCCCTCCGCCGTGGAGTGGGGCATCGCCGACATCAACGCCGACGACGTGTGGAGCACCTACGGCGTGCACGGCGAGGGCATCGTGATCGCCAACATCGACACCGGTGTGCAGTTCGACCACCCGGCGGTGGTGAACCAGTACCGCGGCAACAACGGCGACGGCACGTTCACCCACGACTACAACTGGTACGACGCGGCCGGCACCTCGCCGGACCAGCCGGCCGACTTCAACGGCCACGGCACCCACACGATGGGCACCATGGTTGGCGACGACGGTGGCGAGAACCAGATCGGTGTCGCCCCCGGCGCCACCTGGATCGCGGCCAACGGCTGCTGCCCGACCGACGAAGCTCTCGTCCTCTCCGGTGAGTGGATGCTCGCGCCGACCAAGCTGGACGGCAGCGACCCCGACACCTCCAAGCGGCCCAACATCATCAACAACTCCTGGGGCACGCAGCTGCCGAGCAACGACCCCTTCATGGAGGACGTCATCGAAGCCTGGGATGGCGCCGGCATCTTCAGCCTCTGGGCCAACGGCAACAGCGGCTCCGCCTGCAACACCTCGGGGTCCCCGGGCAGCCGGATCATCACCTACTCGGTGGGCAACTACACCTCCAGCCACACCATCGCCGCCTCGTCGGGCCGGGGCTACGGCCAGGACGGGGAGATCAAGCCGAACATCGCGGCCCCGGGCAGCAACGTGCGTTCGTCCGTGCCCGGCAACGGCTACGCGAACTACACCGGCACGTCGATGGCCGCCCCGCACGCTGCGGGCGCCGTCGCACTGCTGTGGTCAGCTGCGCCAGCGCTCGTCGCTGACATCGGCGGCACGCGGGCACTGCTCGACGGCACCGCGATCGACCACGAGGACCTGCAGTGTGGCGGCACCGCCGACGACAACAACGTCTTCGGTGAGGGCCGCCTGGACGCGCTCGCCCTGATCGAGGCCGCCCCGACCGGCGACACCGGCACCCTCAACGGGACGGTCACCGACGCCGGCTCCGGCGACGCGATCACCGGCGCCACCGTCGACATCGTCGGTGACCTGGAGCGCACCGTGGTGACCAACGACGAGGGCGCCTACTCCGCCCTGCTCACGGCCGGTGACTACGAGGTCACCGTCTCCAAGTTCGGCTACGGCACCGAGACCGAGACCGCTACCGTCACCCCCGACGGCACGGTCACGCTCGACTTCGCCCTGGACGCGCAGGAGTCCGCACCGGTCTCCGGGACGGTCACCGACGGGTCCGGCCACGGCTGGCCGGTCTACGCCAAGGTGAGCGTGCTCGGCACCGATGTGAGCACCTACACCGACCCGGCCACCGGCGAGTACTCGCTGTCGCTGCCGACTGGTGCGGAGTACACCCTCGAGGTGACCGCGCAGTACCCCGGCTACGAGACGACCACCGTCACCGTCGACCACGTGGACGCCTCGCTCACCGGATCGCGGAAGAGCTCGCGCACCACACCGAGCTCCGTCGTGGACGTCGAGGTGCTGGTCAACGTGGACAGCTGCAACGCTCCCGGGTACGCCCACAACTCCGATGGCGTCATCGAGACCTTCGACGGGACCGAGGTGCCCGAGGGCTGGTCTGTCGTCGACCACATCGACAGCGGCCAGGTGTGGCTGTTCGACAACCCGAGGGACAGGGACAACCTGGCCGGCGGCGAGGGCAACTTCGCCATCATGGACAGCGACTACCACGGCTCCGGCGGCACCCAGGACACCTCCCTGGTCAGCCCCTCCGTCGACATGACCACGCTCGAGGCTCCGGTCGTCGGCTTCAAGCAGGACTTCAACTACCTCAGCGGCGAGTTCGCCGACGTCGACTACAGCATCGACGGCGGTGAGACCTGGATCAACATCCTGCACCAGCAGGAGGACGTCCGTGGTCCGCGCGAGGACGTGCTGCCCATGCCGGAGGCGGCCGGGCAGTCCGACGTGCAGGTCCGCTTCCACATCGGCGACGCCGACTGGGACTGGTGGTGGATGGTGGACGACGTCTTCATCGGCAACCGCACCTGCGACCCGTCGATCGACGGCGGCTACGTCGTGGGCACCGTGGCCAGCGCCGAGACCGGCGAGGGCATCGTCGGGGCGAACGTGACCAGCGTCGACGCGCCGGAGGAGTCCGGCGTGACGACGGCGACGCCGGACGACGAGAACCTCGCCGACGGCTTCTACTGGATCTTCTCCACGCTGACCGGCGCGCACGACTTCGAGGCCGCCGCGCGTGGCTACGAGACCCAGACGCAGTCGGTCGACGTGGTCTCCGACGGCGTCGTGCAGGCCGACTACACCCTCGGCTCCGGGTTCCTGGAGATCGCGCCCGACGCGATCACCACCTACCTGCGCCTGGGTGACTCGGTGACC
The DNA here is from genome assembly GCA_012515595.1 of Actinomycetales bacterium. Lineage (GTDB taxonomy): Bacteria > Actinomycetota > Actinomycetes > Actinomycetales > Dermatophilaceae > Ornithinicoccus. The sequence continues at coordinate 3,633 of JAAYYA010000499.1, read as the reverse complement.
GACGAGCTGGTCATCACCAACAGCGGTTCCGGCAGCGCCGAGGTGACGCTGTCCGAGGTCGCCGGTGACTTCGAGATCCTGCGGGCCGACGGCACCAAGCAGCTCATGAGCGAGATGCACGAGGCCGAGGGCGCTCCGCTGCAGCAGATCGAGGCCGAGGTCTCCTTCGCCCAGCACGCCAACGGCATCGCCGCATCGAGCGAGCCCGCCCAGCGCGGCGTGGCCGCTGACCCGTGGACCGACCTGCCGCAGCTCGGCAGCGTCAACATGGACGGTCGCGCGGTCAACCTGGACGGCACGTGGTACCTCATCACGGGCGGTTCGGGCTCGGCCTCCTACGCCGACGTGCTCCGCTACGACGCGGAGGCGATGGCGTGGACCGAGGTGGCTCCGCTGCCCAGTGCCCGCAACGCGGTCACGGCAGGTGTCGTCAACGGCGAGATCGTCGTCTCCGGCGGCTGGGTCGCCTCCGGTGTCACCGGCGAGACCTTCGTCTACGACGAGGGTGCGGACAGCTGGACCGCAGTGGCGGACAACCCGTCCGAGGTCTCGGCTGCCGGCCAGGCGGTCGTCGACGGCAAGCTCTACTCCATCGGTGGCTGCAGCACGTCCTCGTGCACGCCGATGGTGAGCACCGTCACCGCCTACGACCCGGCGTCGGACACCTGGGAGACCCTCGCCGACTACCCGGCACCGGTGGCCTTCGCCTCCTGTGGCGGCATCGACGGTGAGATCTACTGCACCGGCGGCAACGGTGGTGCCAGTGGCACCGCAGACAGCTACGTCTACTCGCCCGACACGGACACCTGGACGGCCATCGCGGACGCCCCGGTGGACACCTGGGCGAGCCAGTACGCGGCGGCCAACGGGATGCTCATCGTCAACGGTGGCGTGCAGGCCGGCGTGATCTCCAACGCCACCTTCGCCTACGACACCGCCAGCGGCGAGTGGGTCGACCTGCCGAACTCCAACACCGCGGTCTACCGCGGTGCAGCCGCCTGCGGCTTCGGCAAGTTCGGTGGCTCCTCGGGGAGCTTCAACGCCACGGCCAACACCGAGTACCTGCCCGGCTTCGACGACTGCGGCGCCGCTGGCGCCGACGTCTCGTGGCTGTCGTTGGGTGCGACCGAGATCACTGTCCCCGCCGGGGAGAGCGTCACGGTCGAGGTGACCACCGACGGCAACGTGGCCCAGCCGGGCACCTACACCGCCGGCATCCGGGTCAAGGCCAACACGCCGCAGTCCTTCGACACCATCCCGGTGACGATGAACGTCTCGGCGCCCCGTCCGTGGGCGAAGCTGATGGGCAACGTCTCCGGTGTGGACTGTGACTCGGTGACGGCTCCGATCGAGGGTGCCACGGTGGACATCACCCCGCTGCGGGTGGACCACCCGGGCTGGGTGCTGGCCACCGACGCCGAGGGTGACTACGCCACCTGGGTGAACACCCAGAACACGCGGCCCGGCGGTGTGCAGATCATCGCCGCCAAGGACGGCTGGCGGCCGAAGGTCGCCACGGCCAACCCCGCGCGTGGCACGGTCCGCACGGTGAACTTCGAGCTGCCGAAGGTCGGCTGCTGACGCTCACGTGAGGATCGCCTGACGGGACGGCCCGTCCGGAGCAACCGCTCCGGGCGGGCCGTTCCCGTGCCCACAGGGCCAGCAGCTCCTCGGGGTCCGGGGTCGACTCAGGACACCAACTTGAGCCCGACCACCCCGGAGACGATCAGCAGCAGGCACAGGATGCGGGCCAGCGTCGCCGGCTCACCGAGCGCGATCATCCCGTAGATGGCGGTGGTGACGGCGCCGACCGCGACCCACACGGCATACCCCGTCCCGACCGGGATCTCGCGCAGGCCGTAGGCGAGACCACCCATCGACAGGACCAGCGCTCCTCCGAAGACGAGGCTGGGAACCAGCCGGGTGAACCCCTCGGTGCGGGCCAGGGCCACGGCCCACACGGCCTCCAGGACGCCGGAGGACACCAGGACGAACCAGTGCATGACAACTCCCGTGCAGCCGTCGTCAGAGCCGGGTACGTGCTGCGCCTCGTCCGGGACCTGCCAGGTGCGGCGGCCACCCTCCAGTGTCGCACGTGACAGGTTTACGACAAAAGACGTCGCCTCTGTCACACCGGCGTTACGGTTGGTTAAAGGCTTTCCCAAGTGTGTTGCCTTACCGCTGCGTAGGCGGCAGGTTGAGAACAGGTCGCGAGGGTCGCGGGGCGAGGAGCACGGCATTGGGGCAGGCAGCAGCAGTTTCGGACGTCATTCTTGAGCAAGCTCCCACCATCTCCCCACCCTCCTCGCTGATCGTCCTCGTGGCCCCCGACGCCGAGCACCGAGCCACCCTGCTCGCGCGGCTCGACCCGTCGGCCCCGGTCCTGGTCGTGCCGTCCCTGGAGATGGCCCAGCAGGTGATGGCTCCCACCCGGGCCCCGGTGCCAGAGGCGGCGGTGCACGGTGACGGCGGCGACGGACGCGCTCAGGATCCGGTGACGGTGCACGAGGACCGGCACGCGGTGGGCTTCGGCCAGGTCGAGGTGTCGCTCACCCCCTTGGAGTTCGCGCTGCTGCGCAAGCTCATCCGGGAGCCCGGTCGGGTGTGGCGCTTCGACGAGCTGGTCCGGCAGGTCTGGGGCACCGAACACCTGGGTGATGCCAGCCAGGTGCACGCGGTGGTCAAGAGGTTGCGTGCCAAGCTCAGCCGCGAGGGTGCCCCGGTGGTCATCGAGGCGGTGCGCGGCGTCGGGTTCCGGGCGCTCAGAGACCCGGGAGCCGGACCCGGTCGTCAGCGGCACGTTCGACCAGTCCGTCCGTGACCAGGCCCGCCAGGGCCCGGGCGAACTGACCCTGGTCCGGCCACCGCGAGGACAGGGCACCGACCGAGACCGGCCCGGTGGCCTCCCGCAGCGCGGCCACGATCACCCCACGGCACTGCCGGTCGGTGCCCTCCCACGCCTGACCGCGCCGCGCCGGACCGGCGTAGGCGGGTGAGCCGGCAGCCACCCAGGCGCAGCGGTCCCGGAGCGGGCACCGCGCACAGGCGGGGGAGCGCGCCGTGCAGACGAGGGCTCCCAGCTCCATCACCGCGACGCTCCACCGTGCCGCCAGCGCCGGCTCGTCCGGCAGGAGCTCCTCGGCCAGCCGCAGCTCGGCCGCCGTCAACGCGGGCGCGGGCAGGGCGGTCCCGGTGACCACCCGGGCCTGGACCCTGCGCACGTTGGTGTCGACCACGGCGGCGCGGAGCCCGAAGGCGAAGGCGCCGACGGCCGCCGCCGTGTACTGGCCGATGCCCGGCAGGGCCCGGAGCGCACCCAGGTCGGCCGGGACCGCTCCGTCGTGCTCGGCGGTCAGGGTCACGGCGCACGCGTGCAGCCGCAGCGCTCGTCGGGGATAGCCCAGACGACCCCAGGCGCGGACCGCCTCGCCGGGCGCCTCGGCGGCCAGGTCGGCCGGCTCGGGCCAGCGGGCCAGCCACTCCCGCCAGACCGGTTCCACGCGGGCCACCGGGGTCTGCTGCAGCATCACCTCCGAGACGAGGACGCCCCAGGGGGAGCAGTCCGGGCGGCGCCACGGGAGATCGCGGGACCGCTCGGCATACCAGCTCAGGAGCGGCCCCAGCAGGCCGCGG
>JAAYYA010000498.1 GCA_012515595.1 Actinomycetales bacterium | reverse complement strand
TTACGGCGGCCATAGCGAGAGGGAAACGCCCGGACACATACCGAACCCGGAAGCTAAGCCTCTCAGCGCCGATGGTACTGCACTGGAGACGGTGTGGGAGAGTAGGACACCGCCGGACAAACATTCAGCAAAGGGCCCCTGACCAGCAATGGTCAGGGGCCCTTTGTCATGCGCTCTGACACCTGGGCGGCCACGGCCTCCGCGACGAACACGAGGCCCTCGTGGGTGACCGTGTACAGGATCAGGTGACCCGTCACGTCATACAGGCTCAGGTCGACGTTCCCGAGCTCGGTGAAGAGCACGCGATCCCCACCCGGCCCCTCGACATACTCGAAGAGGCCACCGAGGGCGGTGATGGTCCGGAAGATCTCCCGGTCGTAGGCGCAGCGCAGCAGCACGGCGCCAGGGTCGCCGCGGTGATAGCCCGGTCGTGGCCCGACACCCTCGGTGCGCACCGGGCGGTGCGGCGCCATCGCGGCCGCGAGCGGGTGGTCGGCGTCGCCGTCCACGAAGACGCACTCGACGGTCGCGGTGAGCGATCGGACAGCCTGGAGGAGCGCCGTCGAGTCGCCCTCCTGACGGAGCGGAACCTCTCTGAACTGGGGTTCTGTCATGTCGCTCCTGACTCGGCCGGGGGTGCCGTGCAGGCTACCCGTCGGTTGCCGGTGAGCCGGTGCCGGTCTGTCGGTGGGCCGACCTAGAATCATCGCGATGTCCACCTCACCCAGCTCCGCCGGCAACTTCGTCCACCTGCACAACCACACCGAGTACTCCATGCTCGACGGTGCAGCGCGGATCACCGACATGTTCGAGCGTGCCGCCGAGCTGGGGATGCCCGCCATCGCGACCACCGACCACGGCTACATCTTCGGGGCGCACGAGTTCTGGAGTGCGGGGCAGAAAGCCGGCGTGAAGCCCATCATCGGGCTCGAGGCGTATGTCACGCCCGGCACGCACCGCACGGACCGGACCAGGGTCAAGTACGGCGACGGTGGTCGCGACGACGTCTCCGGCTCCGGTGCCTACACGCACATGACGATGTGGGCGCGGAACAACAACGGCCTGCACAACCTCTTCCGCATGGCGTCGCTCGCCTCGCTGGAGGGCTACTACTTCAAGCCCCGCATGGACCGCGAGCTGCTCGAGACCTACGGCCAGGGGCTGATCGCCACCACCGGCTGCCCGTCCGGGGAGGTCCAGACCCGGCTGCGCTTCGGGCAGTATGCCGAGGCGCGCCAGTACGCCGCGGAGATGCAGGACATCTTCGGCAAGGAGAACTACTTCCTAGAGCTGATGGACCACGGCATCGACATCGAGCGCCGCACCCGCCAGGACCTGCTCCGCCTGGCCAAGGATGTCGGCCTGCCGCTCGTGGCGACCAACGACCTGCACTACACCCGGCGGGAGGACGCCCAGAGCCACAGCGCGCTGCTGTGCATCCAGACCGCGGCCACGCTGAACGACCCGACCCGGTTCAAGTTCGACGGGGACGGCTACTACCTGAAGTCCGCCGAGGAGATGCGCGAGGTCTGGCGCGAGCTGCCGGAGGCGTGCGACAACACCCTGCTGATCGCCGAGCGGTGCGAGGTGTCCTTCACCGAGGGCGAGGGGCGCTACATGCCGCGCTTCCCGGTGCCCGAGGGCGAGGATGAGACCTCCTGGTTCGTCAAGGAGGTCGAGGCGGGGCTGCACCGGCGCTTCCCTGAGGGGATCCCGGACTATGCGCGCAAGCAGGCGGAGTACGAGACGGGCGTCATCGTCAGTAAGGGCTACCCGGGATATTTCTTGGTTGTCGCCGACTTCATCAACTGGGCCAAGAACCAGGGGATCCGCGTGGGGCCCGGCCGCGGCTCGGGTGCCGGATCGATGTGCGCCTACGCGATGGGGATCACCGACCTCGACCCGATCCCGCACGGTCTGATCTTCGAGCGGTTCCTCAACCCCGAGCGCATGTCGATGCCGGACTTCGACGTCGACTTCGATGACCGGCGCCGCGCCGAGGTCATCCACTACGTGACGGAGAAGTACGGCGACGACCGGGTCGCGATGATCGCCACCTACGGCACGCTGAAGGCCAAGGCTGCGCTCAAGGACGCCGCGCGGGTGATGGGCTTCCCGTTCGCGATGGGGGAGAAGCTCACCAAGGCGATGCCCCCTGCCGTGATGGGCAAGGACATCCCGCTGTCCGGCATCCACGACCCTGAGCACCCTCGCTACGGCGAGGCCGGTGAGTTCCGCGAGCTTCTGGCGAACGACCCCGAGGCGCAGCAGGTCTTCGACACGGCCACCGGCCTGGAGGGGCTGAAGCGCCAGTGGGGCGTGCACGCGGCCGGCGTCATCATGTCCAGCGAGCCGCTGCTCGACGTCATCCCGATCATGCGCCGGGAGCAGGACGGCCAGGTCATCACCCAGTTCGACTACCCGACCTGCGAGCAGCTCGGGCTGGTCAAGATGGACTTCCTGGGCCTGCGCAACCTGACGATCCTGGACGACGCGATCGCCAACGTGAAGCTCAACCGCGCCGAGGACGTAGACCTCGATGCGCTGTCCAAGGACATGACGGACCCCAAGGCCTACGAGCTGCTCGGGCGCGGCGACACGCTCGGGGTGTTCCAGCTGGACGGCTCCGGCATGCGCCAGCTGCTCCGGCTCATGCAGCCGGACAACTTCGAGGACATTTCCGCCGCCCTCGCGCTCTACCGCCCCGGCCCGATGGGCGTCAACGCCCACACCAACTTCGCGCTGCGCAAGAACGGCAAGCAGGAACTCACCCCTCTCGACCCGCAACTGAAGGGCAAGCTCCAGCCGGAGATGGTCGAGGCGCTCGACCCGATCCTTGGCGTCACGCACGGCTTAGTGATCTACCAAGAGCAGGTGATGGAGATCGCCCAGAAGCTCGCGGGCTACACGCTGGGCAACGCGGACCTGCTGCGGCGCGCGATGGGCAAGAAGAAGAAGGAGGTCCTCGACGCCGAGTACATCCCCTTCTCCGAGGGTATGAAGGCCAACGGCTACAACGAGGCGTCGGTGGCGGCGCTGTGGGGTGTGCTGGTGCCGTTCTCGGACTACGCGTTCAACAAGGCGCACACCGCGGCCTACGGCGTGATCTCCTACTGGACCGCCTACCTGAAGGCCAACTACCCCGCCGAGTACATGGCGGCCCTGCTGACCAGCGTCCGGGACGACAAGGACAAGACGGCCCTCTACCTCAACGAGTGCCGACGCATGGGCATCGCGGTCCTGCCGCCCGACGTCAACGAGTCGATCGCCAACTTCGCCGCTGTCGGCACGGACATCCGTTTCGGCCTGGCGGCGATCCGCAACGTCGGCACCAACGTGGTCGACGCGATCGTGCGCACCCGCGACGAGAAGGGCAAGTTCACCTCCTTCGAGGACTTCCTGCGCAAGTGCCCGGCCGTGGTCTGCCAGAAGCGCACCATCGAGTCGCTCATCAAGGGCGGGGCCTTCGACGACCTCAAGCACCCGCGCCAGGGGCTCGTCACGGTGCACGAGCGCTATGTCGACGCCCTCGCCGAGGAGAAGAAGCAGGAGGCGATAGGCCAGGACAGTCTGTTCGGCGGCTTCGGCGACGAGGAGTCCGACGTGCAGATCGTCACCCTGCCGCCGGTGCCGGACATCGAGTGGGAGAAGCAGATCAAGCTCGCCTTCGAGCGGGAGTACCTCGGGCTCTACGTCTCCGACCACCCGCTCAACGGCATCGAGCACATCCTGACCGCCAACGCCACGGCGACGATCGGCGCCGTCGTCAGCGAGGATGGCCCGCAGGACGGCGAGTTCGTGACGGTCGCCGGCCTGATGACCTCGGTGGTGCTGAAGCGGACCAAGAACGGCGACCCCTACGCCCGCGTCATGCTGGAGGACCTCGCCGGCTCGATCGAGTGCGTCTTCTTCCCCAAGTCCTACATGACGGTCTCCACGATGCTCGCGCCCGACACCGTGGGCGTCATCCGCGGCCGGTTCAAGCGCAGCGAGGACACCAC
>JAAYYA010000071.1 GCA_012515595.1 Actinomycetales bacterium | reverse complement strand
GCGCGTCCGGCCCCGACTTGTGCACCCGGTAGCCGGCCACGACGCAGTCGGCGGTGCGCTCGTGCTTGATCTTGCTCTGGACCCGCTTGTCGGGCTGGTAGACGCCGGCCGGGTCCTTGGCGATCAGACCGTCCAGGCCGGCTCCTTCGAACTGCTCGAACCACTCCTGCGCCTCGGTGGTATCCCGAGTGAGACGCGTGAGGTGGATCGGGGGCTCCGCCTGCGCGAGCGCCCCCTCCAGTGCGACGCGACGCTCCTCCAGTGGCCGATCCATGAGATTTTCATCGTCCAGGGCCAGGACGTCGAAGGCGACGAAGCTGGCCGGGGTCTCCACGGCGAGCTTGCGCACCCGCGAGTCCGCCGGGTGGATCCGTTGCTGCAGCGCCTCGAAGTCCAGGCGCCTGCCGTCCGGCTCGACGCAGATGATCTCCCCGTCGATCACGGCCCTTTCCGGGAAGTTGGCCAGCACCGCCTCGACGAGCTCGGGGAAGTACCTGGTCATTGGCTTCTCGTTGCGCGAGCCGATCTCGACCTCGTCGCCGTCCCGGAAGATGATCGACCGGAAGCCGTCCCACTTGGGCTCGTAGAACTGTCCCTCGGGGATCCCCTTGACCGGCTTGGCGAGCATCGGTTTCACCGGCGGCATCACGGGCAGGTCCATGGCGCCAGTCTGCCCGATCCGGCGCCCAGGATCGCGGACATTCCCACCGAGCCCGCCAACGCCCACCGCGCGGGACACCTCGTGGGGAAACCTGGGGTCGTCACAGCGCACCCGGTTGACCCACCAGCCGTGGCGGCTGCCGCGGGCAGCCACCGGGACTTCTCGTGGGGAAACCTGGGGTCCCCAGAGCGCACCCGCTTGACCCACGAGCGCGACGCCACTGGATGAGGAGCGCATGACAAGGCCCCGGGGGGTTTCGCTGGCTTGCGCCGCTACGCCGTGGGTCCCGGGGCTCTCTGTCTGTGGTCGAGTCTACTGTCAGTGGTCGAGTCTGGAGGTCCGCCGCCGCAGGAGTCGGACTACTTCTCGATGCGGTTGCCGTGCTCGTCCCAGTGCTCGGCGACCTTCTTGCTCGGCTGCACGCGCGGGGGCTCCCCCGGCATCTTCGGATGGTCGGGTGGGAAGTTCAGCTCGCCGAGGCCGCGCTCCAGGTCCGCCTCCCACAGCGCGTAGGCACCGTCGATCGAGCCCGCCTCGTCGTGCAGGTGCTCCCAGGCGTCGCCGTGCTCGGCCAGCCACTCGGGCACGGTCCGCACGGTCAGCTCGTCGGGCCCGATCTCGCCCAGCTTCTCCCAGGTCATCGGCACCGACACCGGACCCCCGGGCAGGACCCGCGGCGACCAGGCGGCCGCCAGTGTCCGGTCCCGCGTCGCCTGGTTGAAGTCGACGAAGATCCGTTGCCCGCGCTCCTCCTTCCACCAGGCGGTCGTGACCAGGTCCGGCATCCGGCGCTCGAGCTCCCGGGCGATCCCGATCACCGCGTGCCGCACCTCGAGGAACTCCAGCCGCGGCTCGATTGCGGCGAAGACGTGCACGCCACGGCTGCCCGTCGTCTTGACGAACGGCGTCAGCCCCACCTCGGTCATCACCTCGCGCAGCCCGCGCGCCACCTCGACGATCTCCCCGAACCCCAGCCCCGGCTGCGGGTCCAAGTCGATGCGGATCTCGTCCGGGTGGTCGTTGTCGGCGCTGCGCACCGGCCACGGGTGGAAGGTCACCGTGCCCATCTGCGCGGCCCAGACCGCAGCGGCGAGCTCGTCGACCACCAGCTGCGGGTGACTGCGCCCGGACGGGTAGGTCACCATCGTGGTCCGCACCCACTCCGGCACCCCCTTGGGCGGGTTCTTGGAGTAGAAGACCTCCCCCTCGATCCCGTCCCGCACCCGCTGCAGGGTCACCGGCCGGTCCCGCAGCGCCCGCAGCAGCGGGTCACCCACGGCCATCAGGTATGCCGCGAGGTCGGCCTTGGTGATCGCCTCACCCTGGTCCGTGGCCGGCCACACCACCTTGTCCGGGCTGCTCAGCCGCACCTCGCGGTCGCCGTCGGGGCCGGGCACGGTCAGCATCTGGGCGGTCGCCATGACCCCAACGCTAGTTGGCCGGCGCTGCCCACGCAGTGCTATTCCCGCAGGTGCGGCTCCAGGTGCCCCGGCCCCCCTCCACCGCGCACCGCACCCCACGACATACGGCCGGGTGGTGCCGGGGAACCGATCAGGGGTGGGTACCCTCCAACACCGGACCGAACTACCTGCCGTCGGGAGGCATGATGGACGTGAACCTCTTCTCGTGGATGCTCATCGGCGTCCCCGCGTTCATCGCGCTGGTCTGGTTGCTCATCATCGGGGTCATCGCCTGGCGCATCTGGAAGGCCTGGGAGCAGCGGCGCACCAACCAGTCGGAGCCGGTGCTGAGCTTCCCCGCGCGGGTGATCGGCAAGCGGGACAGCGTGAGCGGCGGCGGCAACAGCTCGGCCCGCACCACCTACTTCGTGACCTTCGAGCGGCTGGACCTGCAACGGCTGGAGCTGGAGGTCGAGGGGCAGGAGTTCGGGATGCTCGCGGTCGGCGACTACGGCCGGCTGACCCATCAGGGAACGTGGTACCAGGGGTTCGTCCGAGAGGCGCCCCCGCCGCCCCCGGTCGCCTGAGGGGTCGACTCGGAGGAAGCGCCGGACCGGCGTAGTGTGGGTGAACTATGAGCGAGAACCAGACCTACGCCGTCACCAAGACCGACCAGGAGTGGCGCGAGCAGCTGACCCCGGAGGAGTATGCCGTGCTCCGCCAGGCTGGGACGGAGCGTCCGTTCGTCGGGGAGTTCACCGACACCACCACCGAGGGCGTCTACTCCTGCCGCGCCTGCGGTGCCGAGCTGTTCCGGAGCGAGACCAAGTTCGAGAGCCACTGCGGGTGGCCGTCGTTCTACGCCCCGCTCGCGGAGGACCGCGTGGAGTACCTCGAGGACAAGTCCCTCGGCCGCACCCGCACCGAGGTCCGCTGCGCGAACTGCGGGTCGCACCTGGGGCACGTCTTCGAGGGCGAGGGCTATGACACCCCGACCGACCAGCGCTACTGCATGAACTCCATCGCGATGACGCTCACGCCGGCCGCGACCAAGCCCGTCGCCGCGGCGGATCTGGGCGCGAAGAAGTCCACCAGCGTGGGCGGCAACTTCTGAGGGGTTCGCTCCCCCCGGATTCACGAGCGTCTCCGAGGGGGGAAACGCTCTGCGAGCTGGTTATAACCGTCTCCTAGAGACCGAACCCGCTCCCAGATGCGGTGGACCGCGTTAAGGCAGGGACGCGACGAGCTGGGCGACGTCGACGCGGGGGCCGGTGAAGAAGGGGATCTCCTCGCGCACGTGCTTGCGCGCGTCGACGGCACGCAGCTCGCGCATCAGGTCCACGATCCGGTGCAGCTCGTCGGCCTCGAAGGCCAGGAGCCACTCGTAGTCGCCGAGCGCGAAACTGGCGATCGTGTTGGCGCGCACGTCCTTGTAGTCGCGGGCGGCCATGCCGTGCTCCCGCAGCATCCGGCTGCGCTCCTCCTGCGGCAGGACGTACCAGTCGTAGGACCGCACGAACGGGTACACGCAGATGTAGGCCCCGGGCTCCTCCCCCGCCAGGAAGGCCGGGATGTGCCCCCGGTTGAACTCGGCGGGGCGGTGCAGCCCGACGTTGCTCCACACCGGCTCCAACTGCTGCCCGAGCTCGGTGCGGCGCAGCTGCTGGTAGGCCGACTGCAGCAGCTCGACCGACTCGGCGTGCCACCAGACGAGGAAGTCCGCGTCGGCGCGCAGGCCGGACACGTCATACAGCCCGCGGACGACCACGCCCGCCTCCCGGACGCCCGACAGGACCTCCTCCAGCTCCTCCACCAGGTCGTCCCGGTCGTCCCCGATCGGCCCGACGGTGCGGAAGACCGAGTACATGACGTAGCGGATCTCGCTGTTGATCCGCTCGGTGTCCAGGCCGGCTTGCGGGTCGTCGGTGGCGGGCTGGTGGCTGGCGGGGGCCTGCGGGTGCTCGGTCATGCCCCCATTGTCCTCACGCGGCCAACGGCACGGACGACCGGGTCGGAGCGCGTCAGTGGCCGAGGAGCTCTCGTGCCGCCTGCCGGCCGGTCGCGATGCAGGCGGGGATGCCGACGCCCTCGTAGGTGGCTCCGGCGACGGCCAGCCCGGGGCAGGTGGCCACGCTCTCCCGGACGGTCGCGACCAGGTCGAGGTGCCCCACGGCATACTGCGGCAGTCCTCCGCCCCACCGCTGCACGTGCCGGGCGACCGGACGCGGGAGCACCGCGTCGAGGGCCAGGGCGAGATCGGCGTGGGCGCGGTCCAGGAGCACCGCGTCGGGGTGCTGCAGGGTGCTCGCCTCGCGGTGGCGCCCGACCGAGGCGCGGAGCAGCACCAGATCGGCCCCTCCTGGTCCGGCACCCTCTCCTGCTGCCCTGACCCAGTCCCACTTGACGGCGCTGAACGTCGCGGCCTTGATGAACCGGCCGTCCCGCGGTGGCACGAGGAAGCCGGAGCCGGTCAGCTCCGGCAGGGCCCCAGCATCGAAGGCGAAGGTCAGCACCGCCATCGAGGCCGTCTCGACCGTGCCGAGCGCCGCGGAGGCCTCGGGCGCCACGTCGCGGAGCAGGCGCGCCGTCGGGACCGCGGGCAGCGCCAGGACGACACGGTCCGCCTCGTGCACCTCCGGGGCCGGAACCGGGCCGCTGACCACCCGCCACCCGGTCTGCGCGCGGTGCAGCTCGCGGACGATCGTGCCGCTCCGGACCGTGACCCCCCGCTCGGTCAGCCGCTCCACCAGGGTCGCCGGCAGCTGGT
>JAAYYA010000497.1 GCA_012515595.1 Actinomycetales bacterium | reverse complement strand
TGAGCCGCGCGACCTGCTGGACCTCTGGAAGTTGCTGGAGGTCGCTCACCTGCTAGGACTCAGCTTCGACGATTGGGAACCGATGCGAGCACAGAAGCGTGACGCTGCTCTGGTCCTGCATGACCGGGTGGGCAGCCGCCCCAGTGTCGGCGCCACCATGTCGCGCAGGCACGGATGGCCCCATGCGCGGCTCGCCGCCCTGGTTCAGACCCAGGTTCCCAATCCCCGACCTCACTGACAGGTCCGCCCCCAATTGGCCGCGACGCGCGTCCTACACTGGGTCGTAGACCACGAGATGCCCCGCCGTCTCCGCGCCCAACGGCAGATGCGGGACCATCCCGCCCGACCAGCCATCAAGGCTGATCGCAGGACAGGAGAGGCAGATGTCGACGTACTCCAAGATCTTGGTGCCGGTCGCCCCCGACTTCGGGGACGAGACGGATCGCGCGGTCGAGGTGGCCAGAGCCCTGCTCGCACCGGGCGGGCGGATCACCGTCATCTCGGTCTTCGAGGAGCTGCCCCGCTACCTGGTGGCCCAGTCGGGGATCGAGGACTCGTCGCTGGAGAGCAGCCGCACGGCCGCGCAGCAGTCCCTCGTCGACCGCTTCGGCGGAGACGACGTGGACGTCGTCTTCAAGAACGGCAACCCGACGCGGCAGATCCTCGACCAGGCCGAGGAGGGTGAGCACGACTGCGTCGTGATCGCCTCCGCCCAGCCGGGGTGGCAGAGCTTCCTGCTCGGCTCGACGGCCTCCGGCGTCGTGCGGCACGCCCGCTGCGCGGTGCACGTCCTCCGGTAGCCGGACGGCAGAGCGCCTTCGGAGCCGGACGGCGCCAAGCGCCTCCTGCCCGGGCGCGGCGCCGAGCGCCTCCTAGCCGGGCTGGCCGGACGGGACAGACACGTCCTCGGTCGGCCCGCGCCCGAACGTCCCCCGTGCACCGAACGACGCGCGTCGGCTGGCGCGGCGCAGGGTGGCCAGCAGCGCCGGCCCCAGCACCAGGATGGCCGCAGCGTTGGTGACCGCCCGCAACGTGTCCCAGCCCAGGGTCGAGGTGAACAGGGTGAACACCAGGAACCGGTGCAGGTTCTCCAGCACGGGCGCCCCGGCGACATACGCCAGCGAACCCTCCACCCCGGAGACCGAGACGCCGGTGACGAACGGCCAGAACCACATGTTCATCAGGGCCCCGAAGACGTAGGCGACGAGCACGCCATACAGCGCGAGCATCACGATCTCGGCGCGGCCGGTGACCCGGCGCGGCAGCAGCCCGGCCCCCAGCCCGATCCACGCGGCGCACAGCATCTGGAAAGGCAGCCACGGCCCGACGCCGGCGGTGAGCAGCCCGGAGGCGAACATCGAGGTGCAGCCCAGGACGAACCCGAAGCCGGGGCCGAAGACCCGTCCCGCCAGGATCAGCACGAAGAAGAGCAGCTCGAGGCCGCCGACCCCGGAGCCGAGCGGGCGGAGCGCCGCGTTGACCGCGGAGAGCACCCCGAGCATGGCCAGGGCCTTGGAGTCCATGCCGCCCTCGCTCATCTCGGCGAGCACGACGAGGATCAGGCAGGGCAGCACGGCCAGGAAGAGGAACGGCGCGTCGGTGGTGTGCTGCACGACCGACGGCGAGGCCGGGATCCACAGCGGCCAGAGGAACATCGCCAGCCCCGCCAGGGAGACCAGGGTGATCGCGAGCGCCGCGCGCGGCCCGATGCGGACGGCGTCGGTGCGGACCCACCCCCGGAGCCGTCGGTCCCGGGCCGTGCCCGGGTGCACCGTGGCGCTCATGGCCGGCTCTCCTGCAGTATGCCGCCACGCGCCGCCCGCACCTGGGCGACGGTGAGCCACGGGGGGCCGAGGACCTTGGCCACCTGGGGCGCGAACATCGGGGAGGCGCCGATCACCTCCGCGGAGGGACCGTCCGCGACGATCTCCCCCTCGGCCATGACGACGACCCGCCCCGCGGCGCCGGCCACGAACTCGACGTCGTGCGTGGCGATGACCACGGCCCGGCCCTCGGCGGCGAGCTCGGCGACGATCCGCGCCAGCTCCTCCTTGGCCCGGTAGTCCAGGCCCCGCGTCGGCTCGTCCAGCATCAGCACCTCGGGCGCGGCGACGAGCTGCACGGCGAGCACCAGCGACAGCCGCTGCCCCTCGGACAGGTCCCGCGGGTGCCGGGTGCCGTCGATGCCGGGCGCGATGCGGTCCAGCAGGGCACGGCAGGTGCCGGCCGAGCTGCCGGACTCGGTGTCGGCGGCGGCGCACTCAGCCTCGACGGTCTCCAGGTAGAGCAGGTCCGCGGCGGACTGCGGCACCAGCCCGACCAGTGCCCTGGCCTCCCGCGCGGGAAGCCGCCCAGGGTCCTGGCCGCGCACCGTGACCGAGCCCGACTGCCGCGGGCCGGAGCCCTGCAGGGCCCACAGCAGCGAGGACTTGCCCGACCCGTTGCGCCCCATGAGCGCGGTGACCGTGCCTGGCTCCAGGGTCAGGTCGACGCCGCGGACGGCGATGACGTCGCCGTACCGCACGACGACCTTGCTGGCAGCGAGCGCGACAGAACTGCCGGACGAGGTGGCGACCGAGCGCACGGTGTTGCGAGAAATCGGGGCACCGGGCGCACCGTGTGGCGTCGGCGTCGCCACACCGTGCGCTCGGTCGCCCGAAATCTCGCCATACGACGCGCTCGGTGGGGTGGCGAGGGCGAGCTCGGCGCGGAGCGCCGTCGCGCGGCGGCGGGCGTCGCGGACCGACAGGGGCAGCGGCGACCAGCCGGCCTCGCGGCCCAGCTCGACGACGGGCGGGACGACCAGGGAGTGCGCGAGCACGGTGGCCGGGTCGCCCGAAACGACGACACCGTCGCCGGGGAGGAGGACGAGGCGGTCGGCATACTGCACGACGCGCTCCATGCGGTGCTCGGCCACGACGACTGTGACCCCGAGGTCGTGCACCAGGCGGGTGATGGCAGCGAGCGCGTCCTCGGCCGCGGTCGGGTCGAGCGCGGAGGTCGGCTCGTCGAGCACGATGACCCGCGGCCCCATCGTCAGCACCGACCCGATGGCGACACGCTGCTGCTGCCCGCCGGACAGGGTGCGCAGCGGCCGCGCGCGCAGCTCGGCGATGCCCAGCAGGTCCAGCGTCTCCTCGACGCGCTTGCGCATCACCTGCGGCGGGACGGCCAGCTGCTCCATGCCGTAGGCCAGCTCCTCCTCCACCGTGTCGGTCACGAAGCCGGCCAGCGGGTCCTGCCCGACCATGCCGACGACGTGCGCCAGGTCGCGGGGCGGGTGGTCCCGGGTGTCGAGCCCGTTGACGGTGACGCGTCCGTCGAGGTGGCCGCCGGTGAAGTGCGGCACCAGGCCGTTGATGGCCCGCAGCAGGGTCGACTT
>JAAYYA010000496.1 GCA_012515595.1 Actinomycetales bacterium | reverse complement strand
TGGCGGGCGACGAGGCGCTGTCCGAGGAGTGGCTCGACCTGGTGCGGCCGATGGTGTGGGAGGCCAGCGCGCGTGACGGCTTCGTGGAGAACGTGCAAGCGATGCGGCGCCGGGTCGAGGAGCACGTGCCCTCCGCGGAGGCGCCGTGGCAGCTCAAGCTCGGGCCCGGCGGCCTGCGCGACATCGAGTTCAGCGTGCAGCTGCTCCAGCTGGTCCACGGGCGCACCGACGAGGAGCTGCACTCGGGCACCACTCTCGAGGCGCTCGCGGCCCTGCGCGACGGGGGCTACGTCGCCCGGGACGACGCGCACGCGCTGGACGACGCCTACCGCTTCCTGCGGGTCCTGGAGCACCGGGTGCAGCTGCACCGGCTGCGCCGCACCCACCTGATGCCCTCGACCGAGGCCGACCAGCGCCGACTGGGGCGCTCGCTGGGGGAGCGGCGGGACGCGGCGACGGCGGTCGTGCAGCGCTGGCGCGCTCAGCAGCGCGAGGTGCGCCGCCTGCACGAGCGGCTCTTCTACCGGCCCCTGCTGGCGGCCGTCGCCAAGCTGAGCAGCGACGAGGTCCGGCTGTCCCCGGAGGCGGCCAAGGAGCGGCTGGCGGCGCTCGGTTTCCGAGACCCGGCCGGCGCGATGCGCCACCTGGAGTCGCTCACCGACGGGGTCTCCCGCCGCGCCACGATCCAGCGGCACCTGCTGCCGGTGATGCTCGGCTGGTTCGCCGACGGCGCCGACCCCGACGCCGGGCTCCTCGCCTTCCGCCGCATCAGCGACACCCTGGGCACCACCCACTGGTATCTCAAGATGCTCCGCGACGAGGGCAGCGCCGCCGAGCGCCTCGCCCACGTGCTCTCCACCAGCCGGTATGCCGTGGAGCTGCTGATCCGTGCCCCCGAGTCGGTCTCCCTGCTGGGTGAGCCGACCGGCCTGCAGCCGGTCAGCCGGGAGGCGCTGCGCACCCGGATGGTGGCCGCGGCCGAGCGGCACGAGGACCCCGGCGACGCCTTCCAGGGCATCCGGGCCGTCCGTGCCCGGGAGCTGCTGCGCCTGGTGCTCGCAGACCTCGTGGGAGAGATTGACCAGCCGGCCCTGCGCGCTGCGCTGACCGAGCTCACCGACGAGCTGCTCTCGGCGGCGCTGATGGTCGCCACCCGGGCGGTCGTCGGCGACGGCGAGCCAGCCGCGCGGATGCTGATCGTGGGGATGGGGCGTCTGGGTGGGCGGGAGATGGGCTATGCCAGCGACGCCGACGTGATGTATGTCTTCGAGCCGGTCGAGGGTGCCGAGGGCGCGGCGGAGCAGGCGTCGGAGATCATCGCGGTGCTGCGCAAGGGGCTGTCCGGCAACGGCCCCGACCCGGTGCTGGAGCTCGACGCCGACCTGCGGCCGGAGGGCAAGGGCGGCCCGCTCGTGCGGAGCATCGAGTCCTACGCGACCTACTACCAGCGCTGGTCCGCCGGGTGGGAGTCCCAGGCGCTCCTGCGGGCCCGCGCCGTGGCCGGCGACGAGGACCTCGCGGAGCGGTTCACCGCACTGATCGAGCCGCTGCGCTGGCCGCCGGACGGGATCGACCAGAGCGCCGTGCGGGACATCCGGCGGCTCAAGGCGCGGATGGAGGGGGAGCGGCTGCCCCGCGGCGCGGACCCGCGCACCCACTTCAAGCTGGGGCTCGGCGGCCTGACCGACGTCGAGTGGGTGGTCCAGCTCAACCAGCTGCAGCACGCCCACGAGCATGACGGGCTGCGCACCACGGGCACCCTGGCGGCGCTGAACGCGGCGGTCGAGGCCGGCCTGGTCAGCGAGCAGGACGCCTCGGTGCTGCGCCGTGCGTGGACGCTCGCCTCCCGGTTGCGCGACGCGGG
>JAAYYA010000495.1 GCA_012515595.1 Actinomycetales bacterium | reverse complement strand
GACATCGAGTTCAGCGTCCAACTGCTGCAGCTGGTCCACGGGCGCACCGATGAGGAGCTGCACTCGGGCACCACGCTGGAGGCGCTCGCGGCCCTGCGCGACGGTGGCTATGTGGCGCGGGACGACGCTCACGCGCTCGACGACGCCTACCGGTTCCTGCGGGTCCTGGAGCACCGGGTGCAGCTGCACCGGCTCCGCCGCACCCACCTGATGCCCTCGACCGAGGCCGACCAGCGCCGGCTGGGGCGCTCGCTGGGGGAGCGGCGGGACGCGGCGACGACCGTGGTGCAGCGCTGGCGCGCCCAGCAGCGCGAGGTGCGGCGGTTGCACGAGCGGCTGTTCTACCGCCCCCTGTTGGCGGCCGTCGCCAAGCTGAGCAGCGACGAGGTCCGGCTGTCCCCGGAGGCGGCCAAGGAGCGGCTGGCGGCGCTCGGCTTCCGCGACCCGGCGGGGGCGATGCGGCACCTGGAGTCGCTCACCGAGGGAGTCTCCCGGAGGGCCACGATCCAGCGGCATCTGCTGCCGGTCATGCTCGGCTGGTTCGCCGACGGCGCCGACCCCGACGCCGGGCTGCTCGCCTTCCGCCGGATCAGCGACACCCTGGGCACCACCCACTGGTACCTGAAGATGCTCCGCGACGAGGGCAGCGCCGCCGAGCGCCTCGCCCACGTGCTGTCCACCAGCCGGTATGCCGTGGAGCTGCTGATCCGTGCCCCCGAGTCGGTCTCCCTGCTGGGTGAGCCGACCGGTCTGCAGCCGGTGAGCCGCGAGACGCTGCGCACCCGGATGGTCGCCGCCGCGGAGCGGCACGCGGACCCCGAGGACGCCTTCCAGGGCATCCGGGCCGTCCGGGCCCGGGAGCTGCTGCGGCTGGTGCTGGCTGACCTGGTCGGGGAGATCGACCAACCGGCCCTGCGCGCCGCGCTCACCGAGCTCACCGACGAGCTGCTCTCGGCGGCCCTGACCGTCGCCACCCGGGCGGTCGTCGGCGACGGTGAGCCGGCCGCGCGGATGCTCATCGTGGGCATGGGGCGACTGGGTGGTCGTGAGATGGGCTACGCCAGCGACGCCGACCTGATGTACGTCTTCGAATCGGTCGAGGGTGCCGAGGGCGCGGCGGAGCAGGCCTCGGAGATCATTGCCGTGCTGCGCAAGGGGCTCTCGGGCAACGGACCCGACCCGGTGCTGGAGCTCGACGCCGACCTGCGGCCGGAGGGCAGGAACGGTCCCCTCGTGCGCAGCCTCGAGTCCTACTCCGTCTACTACCAGCGCTGGTCCGCCGGGTGGGAGTCCCAGGCGCTGCTCCGGGCCCGCGCGGTGGCGGGCGACGAGGACCTGGCGGAGCGTTTCACCGCGCTCATCGAACCCCTGCGGTGGCCCGATGACGGCATCGACAACAGGGCCGTGCGGGACATCCGCCGGCTCAAGGCGCGGATGGAGGGCGAGCGGCTGCCGCGCGGTGCCGACCCGCGCACCCACTTCAAGCTGGGCCTGGGCGGCCTCACCGACGTGGAGTGGGTCGTCCAGCTCAACCAGCTGCAGCACGCCCACGAGCATCACGGGCTGCGCACCACGGGCACCCTGGCGGCGCTGAACGCGGCGGTCGAGGCCGGCCTGGTCAGCGAGCAGGACGCCTCGGTGCTGCGCCGTGCGTGGACGCTCGCCTCCCGGTTGCGCGACGCGGG
>JAAYYA010000494.1 GCA_012515595.1 Actinomycetales bacterium | reverse complement strand
GGCTTCGTCTACCACGAGGACCACGACGCCTGGCTGTGCCCGGAGGACCAGTGGCTCTGGCCGCAGTCGTTCGACCCGGACAACCGGGTCATGCGCTACCGCGGCAGCCCGACGGTCTGCAACGCCTGCCCGGTCAAGGACACTTGCACCACCTCCCACGACGGGCGGGAGGTGAGCCGGGCGGTGGACAGCTGGCCGGCCTCGGAGGCCGCCCGGTTCCACCGCGGCATCGCCTGCGCCATCACGGTGCTCGCCGTGCTCTGGCCCCTGGCGATGGCCGCGGCCGCGGACACGGTGACCGCCTCGCTGGTGCTCCTGGCGGCCGCAACCGGGGTGGGCGTGCTGTCCCTGCCGCTCTGGTCCCACCTGCGCCGCAGCCCAGCGGTGCCCGAGGGCGTGCGCCTCACCACCCTCGATGAGAACCTGGACCACCGCACCCAGGTGGCGCTGGCGCACCAACGCAGGCGCACGACATACGGCTCGGACCGGCGCGAGGAGCGGCCCTCGGCCTATGCCTCGGAGCGCCGGGATGTGCAGGATCGGCGCCATGGCGCCGATCCCGCAACGACCGTTGTGCAGCAGAGGAGTCGGGACGCGTCAGGGGTGGTCCCCACGCGGCCGGAGGAGTCGCTGATCCCGGAGAGCAGGCGCTCGGCCTACCGGTCGGACCGGACGAGGGAGGTGGGCTGATGCAGCCCTGGCAGGTGGTCCTGGTGGTGCTGGCGCTGGTCCTACTCGGGCTGGCGATCGCCTCGCTGCGCATCATCAAGGAGTATGAACGTGGGGTCGCCTTCCGGCTCGGGCGGCTGCGGCAGCCGTTGGGCCCGGGGATCGCGGTAGTGCTGCCCGGCCTGGACAAGATGGTGCGGGTCGACCTGCGGACGGTGACGCTGACCATCCCGCCGCAGGAGGTCATCACCCGGGACAACGTCACGGCACGCGTCAACGCCGTCGTGCTGTTCAAGGTGGTCGACCCGGTCGCCTCGGTGATGGAGGTCGAGAACCACGCGGTCGCCACGTCGCAGATCGCGCAGACCACGCTGCGCTCGGTGGTCGGGCGCGCCGACCTGGACACGCTCCTGGCGCACCGGGCCGACCTCAACGAAGACCTGGCCGCCTCGATCGCCAAGCAGGCCGGCCCGTGGGGCGTGGAGGTCGAGGTCGTCGAGATCAAGGACGTCGAGATCCCCGAGATGATGCAGCGAGCGATGGCCCGGGAGGCCGAGGCCGAGCGGGAGCGGCGCGCCAAGGTGATCAGCGCGCACGGCGAGCTGCAGGCCTCGACCGAGCTGCGGGACGCGGCGATCACGCTCAGCGAGAGCCCCGCCTCGCTGCAGCTGCGCTACCTGCAGACGCTGCTGGAGCTGGGGGCCGACCAGAACTCCACCGTCGTCTTCCCGCTGCCGATGGACATCGTCCGTCCGTTCCTCGAGGGCGGCTTCGGCCAGGGCGCGCGGCGGGAGTCCGCATCCGAGAGCGCCGACAACGTGCCGCACATCAGGAGGGTGAGGTCCGATGAGTAGTCCCACGCACGAGCCCGCGCCGGTGGCCCCGGCACCCGACGAGGGTCTGGACCACCCGGGCACCGGGCGCCCCGTCGTGCTCGAGCCGACACCCCCGGGCCTGTGGGGCGTGCTCCTCGGGGTCGGGCTGGCCGCGCTCGCGCCCCTGTTCGGCTTCCTCATCGGCGGAGTGCTCGGCCGGGGCGACCCGGCGGAGGGCTCCTTCGACCCGCTGGCGCTGTCGCTGTTCATCGGCATCGTGGTCGGCGGGTTCGGCGTGCTGCTGGCAGTCGTGGGCGGTCGTCGGTTGTGGGGCCACTACCACCAGCAGGCCGCCGAGGCGGTCGAGGAGCCGGAGCCGGGCGAGCCCGGGGAGCGCGGCGAGCCCGGGGATCGCGCCGACAACGCCTGACCCACCGGCTCAGTCGACGTCGCGCCG
>JAAYYA010000493.1 GCA_012515595.1 Actinomycetales bacterium | reverse complement strand
GGCCGTGGAGGACGTCCCGCCGACCGATCCCGCACCCTGGGAGTCGGGCATCGCGCTGGGCCGCCTCTTCCCGGCCGAGGGGGCGCTGCCGGCCCGCGTCGTGGTCTACCGCCGCCCGGTGGAGTCCAGGGCCCGGGACGACGACCTGGCCACCCTGGTGCACGAGGTCCTCGCGGAGCAGATGGCCTCGATGCTCGGGATGGACCCGGAGGACCTCCTCTGACGGCTCAGCGGCCCTCGCACGGCCTGGCGGTTGTCCTCAGGGCGCCCAGGGGGCGACCGGTCTGACCTGGCGGGTGACCGGCGCCTCGGGCAGCACCATCCCGGCGACCAGCGGGCCGAGCTCGTCCTGGACGGTGGTCAGGAGCGCCGACGAGGCGGAACCCCTGAGGGGCCGCACCCAGATGCTCTCGGTCGACCGGCTGAGCTCGAGCGCGCGGCTCCCCGCGGCCGGGATCGTCACCGGCTGGACGTGGGTGCGGTCCGCGGTGACCGTGACCACCTCGACGCGGGCTCCCTCGACGGAGGCCACCGTGAGCTCCAGCGACACGGGGTCCTCGCCGGGTGCGGCCAGGGGCAGGCCGACGACTCCGGTCGACGGGGTGACCGCCGGGACCCAGGCCAGCTCGGAGACGCCCTCGGGATCGACCCGGCGGACCACCTGGGCGGAGGCGACGACGGGGGTGTCGGCGACCACCTCGATCGCCTGGGTGCCCTCGGGCAGGTCGGAGAGGTCGACATCGGCGACGCTGCCGGCATCGACGCTGGTGACGGCGTTGGCGACCCGGACCGGTCCGTCGGCGGTGAGGGCCCTCACCTGCACGACCGACTGCTCGGCGCCGGGCACGGCCACCCGCACCGAGGTGATGTCGGCCGAGTCGGCCCGTGGTCCGGGCACCGCCGGGATCAGCAGCGTGGTGGCCGGTGCAGCCGTGGGCGTGGTCAGCTCCGTCCCCCGGTCGAGGGTGCCCTCCAGCCACCGGTCGCCGACCGCCGCCAGCACCGGGCCACCGGTGGTGGTGACGTGTGCGACGGGCCGTTCCTCCCCGGGCGCCAGGGCGTCGAGCAGCACCACCTGGCGCGCTCCGGGAGCGATCACGATCCCGCGCCCACCCACGACGTCGACCGGTCCGTCGGCCCCCAGGACCTCTACGTTCACGGTCACCGGGTTGCCGGTCGGGTTGGCCAGGATGAGTCGCTCGGCGCGGCCGGCCTCTCCCCCGCCCGCGACGAACCACGCCTCGTCGGCCGCCTGCCCGCAGGAGGCGGTGCTCAGCCCTCGTTGCTGCTCGTCGAGACCGAGCCCGAGCTGGGAGCCGGCAAAGCCCGGGGCCAGCGCCCCGCTGGCAGTTCCCCTGGCCCAGGTCGCGCCGGAGAGCCGCACGCTGGCGATGTCGGCACGCACAGCCGCCCGAGCCGTCGCGCCGGCCGGAGCGGCGACCAGCTCGATCTGGCCGGCGCCGGCAGGGACGACCGCCTCGCCGAGCACCTCCAGCGGTGCGGCGCCGGCCGCGACCGACACCGTCTGGTCGGGCTCGGCCACGGTGGGGTCGTCGAGGCCGACCAGGTCGGGGCCGACACAACCGAGGGCGCTCCCGGTGACGACGGCCACGCCCGCCTGCTGGCCCTCGGTCG
>JAAYYA010000003.1 GCA_012515595.1 Actinomycetales bacterium | reverse complement strand
TCAGCCGTAGTAGGCGGTGACCGCCGCCTCTCGTTCGCGCGTGCGCCTGCGGGCCTTGCGCCACAGGACGATGCCTCCCCAGAGCATCGCGATCAGCAGGATGAAGACGAGGATCGGGAAGAAGATCGCCACGACGCTCAGGCCGACGGAAGCGGTGTCCTCCGCGGTGGACACGAGGGGAGCACCGATGCCGAGCGTGCTGGCGTTGACCACGGGACGCGTCACCGCCTTGCCCGTGTGGACCAGGCCGGCGGTAACGATGCCGAGCACGACGCCGATCCACGGGTTGTCCGCCATGAAGGAGGAGCCCTGCTCGAAGTCCTCGGCGGCCTGGGTGGCGGCGAAGATGAGCCCACCGGAGGCGGGTCGGATGAAGGTGCCGACGGCGTCGTTGATGTGGTCGACCACCGGGATCTTGTCGAAGACGACCTCGCCGACCAGCAGGACGGCGGCGCCGCCGATGGCCCAGTTGGACTCGATCCAGGCGAACTGCTCGGGCAGCGCGATGATG
The DNA here is from genome assembly GCA_012515595.1 of Actinomycetales bacterium. Taxonomy (GTDB): domain Bacteria; phylum Actinomycetota; class Actinomycetes; order Actinomycetales; family Dermatophilaceae; genus Ornithinicoccus. Next base: position 6,995 of record JAAYYA010000003.1, on the reverse strand, counting down.
TCGGTGAAGCGGGCCATCAGGGCCACGATCAGGAACGGGATGTAGGCGTTCAGGCCCGCCGCAGCGGAGAGTCCAGCGCCAGTGAGTGCAGCGAGCATGTGGAGCCTCGCCCCCTTCGGTGTTCGGCGGTTCCCGGCCGGGTTCCGTCGGAATAGTCAACCATGCGGTTCTCTGACGTGTTCCCGATTCCGTGAGTTCCCTGGACCCGGGCGTGATCTGCGTCACCCACGACCTGGCACTTAGACTCGCCCGCATGACCCACGTCCTGTCCTCCGTCGCCTGGCCGTACGCCAACGGCCCGCGCCACATCGGTCACGTCGCCGGCTTCGGCGTGCCCTCCGACGTCTTCAGCCGCTACATGCGCATGGCGGGGCACGACGTGCTGATGGTGTCCGGCTCCGACGAGCACGGCACCCCGATCCTGGTCCAGGCCGACAAGGCCGGGATGAGCGCGCAGGACTTCATCGACGTCAACCACGCGGCCATCACCGAGGACCTGACCGCGTTGGGCGTCTCCTACGACCTCTACACCCGCACCACGACCGCCAACCACGACCAGGTCGTCCAGGCGATGTTCCTGGCCTGCCACGCCAACGGCTACATGGTCGAGCAGACCCAGCAGGTCGCCATCAGCCCGTCGACCGGGCGGACGCTGCCGGACCGCTACATCGAGGGCACCTGCCCCATCTGCTCGTATGCAGAGGCGCGGGGTGATCAGTGCGACAACTGCGGCAACCAGCTGGACCCGGCGGACCTGATCAACCCGCACAGCAAGATCAACGGGGAGACCCCCGAGTTCAAGGACACCCAGCACTTCTTCCTGGACCTCCCTGCGCTGGCGGAGGCCCTCGGGGAGTGGCTGGACGGGCGCGAGGCCAGCGGCCTCTGGCGCCCCAACGTCATCAAGTTCTCCCAGAACATCCTCGAGGAGATCCGCCCGCGGGCGATGACCCGTGACATCGACTGGGGCATCACCATCCCGCTGGACGGCTGGCGGGAGAACCCGACCAAGAAGCTCTACGTCTGGTTCGACGCCGTCATCGGCTACCTGTCGGCCTCCGTGGAGTGGTCGCGGCGCATCGGGGAGCCCGAGCGGTGGCGGGACTGGTGGAACGACCCGGAGTCGCTCTCCTACTACTTCATGGGCAAGGACAACATCACCTTCCACTCCCAGATCTGGCCGGCGGAGATGCTCGCGCACAACGGGGAGGGCTCCCGGGGCGGCGAGCAGGGACCGTTCGGCCGGCTGAACCTGCCGACCGAGGTGGTCTCGAGCGAGTTCCTCACCATGGAGGGCCGTCAGTTCTCGACCTCGCGGAGCGTGGTCATCTACGTCCGCGACGTCCTCGCGCGCTACCAGCCCGACGCGCTGCGCTACTTCCTGTCGGCGGCCGCACCCGAGACGGCCGACTCCGACTTCTCATGGCCCGGTTTCGTCGAGCGCACCAACAACGAGCTGGTCGCCGGCTGGGGCAACCTGGTCAACCGCACCGCCGCGATGATCGCCAAGAACTTCGGCGAGATCCCGGCGGCCGGCGAGCTCGAGGACGTCGACCGCGCCCTGCTGCAGCAGATCTCCGACGGCTTCGACACCGTCGGCGGCCTGATCGGCACCCACCGGCAGAAAGCCGGCCTGGCCGAGGCGATGCGCCTGGTCGGCGAGGCCAACGCCTACGTATCGGCCACCGAGCCGTTCAAGCTCAAGGACGAGGACCAGCGCGAGCGCCTGGGCACGGTCCTGCACGTGCTGGCGCAGGCCGTCGTGGACCTCAACACGATCCTGTCCCCCTACCTGCCGCACTCGTCCACCGCGGTGCACCAGGTCTTCGGCGGGGAGGGCGTCTTCCAGCCGATGCCGGAGGTCAGGAGGGTGTCCGACCTGGACGACGAGTCCCGCCCGGACTACCCGATCATCACCGGCGACTACTCGGGCGCCCCGCGCTGGGAGCACCGCCCCGTGCAGGTCGGTGCGCCGGTGGCCAAGCCCACCCCGATCTTCACCAAGCTGGACACCTCGGTCATCGACGAGGAGCGGCGGCGCCTGGGGCTGGTCGACGAGGAGGGGCACGAGATCCCCGACGACGACACCGACCCGGAGGACGGCGGAGCCGAGGAGAGCGACCCGGGCGACGGCACCGACCCGGAGGACGGCGGAGCCGAGGAGAGCGGCCCGGGCGACGGCACCGACCCGGAGTCATGACCGACCCCCGCCGTGCCGAGCTCCCGCCGGAGCCCGAGCCCTTGCCGATCCCGGTCGTGGACAACCACTGCCACCTGGACATCGGCCGGGACGGCCCGGCGGCCGACCTGGCGGACCAGGTCGCGGCGGCGGCGCGCGTGGGCGTCAACCGACTGGTGCAGATCGGATGCGACCGAGAGAGCGCCCGCTGGACTGTCGGCATACTCGATGATCACCCCGCCCTCCTGGGAGGCGTGGCGATCCACCCCAACGAGGCGCCCAAGCACGCGGCGGCGGGGGAGCTCGAGGAGGCGCTCACCGAGATCGAGCAGCTCGCCGCGCACCCGCGGGTGCGGGTGATCGGGGAGAGCGGGCTGGACTACTACCGGACCGGGCCGGACGGGGTCGGGGCCCAGCACGAGTCGTTCCGCGCGCACATCGGGATCGCCAAACGGACCGGCCTCGCCCTGCAGATCCACGACCGCGACGCGCACGAGGACATCCTGCGGATCCTGGCCGAGGAGGGCGCGCCGGACCGGGTGGTGCTGCACTGCTTCAGCGGCGACATGCAGATGGCCCGGGAGTGCGTGCGACGCGGCTACTACCTGTCCTTCGCCGGCACGGTGACCTTCAAGAACGCCCGCGACCTGCGCAACGCGCTCGCCGTCACCCCGCTGGAGCACCTGCTCGTGGAGACCGACGCGCCCTACCTGACGCCCAGCCCGCACCGGGGACGGACGAACGCGCCCTACTTGGTCCCGCACACCGTGCGCGCGATGGCCGCGACGCTCAACGTTGCGGTGCCGACCCTGTGCGAGGCATTGTCGGCAAACTCCGAGGCGGTCTACGGCCCCTGGTGAGTATGCCGTGGTGCCGGGTCCCCGCGGCCGGCACCACGGCATACTGCCTGGCCGGACGCACGAGGGCCCCGGCGCAGTGCGCCGAGGCCCGTCGCGACGAAGAGGTCAGGCGCCGGGGGTGATCAGCCCGCCGGTCGTGGACCGGGCCGCCTCGAAGCGAGCCTGCACGTCGGCCCAGTTGACGACGTTCCACCAGGCGGTGACGTAGTCCGCCTTGACGTTCTTGTACTGCAGGTAGAAGGCGTGCTCCCACATGTCCAGCATCAGCAGCGGGACCAGCCCGACCGACAGGTTGCCCTGGTGGTCGTAGAGCTGGCACAGGATCGGCTTCTGGCCGAGGGTGTCCCAGGCCAGGATCGACCAGCCGGAGCCCTGGATGCCGAGCGCGTTGGCCGCGAAGTGGGCGCGGAAGGCGTCGAAGGACCCGAAGGCGTCGTCGATCGCGGCACCCAGCTCGCCGTCCGGCTTGTCGCCGCCGTCGGGGGACATGTTCGGCCAGAAGACCGAGTGGTTCACATGGCCGGCCAGGTTGAACGCCAGGTTCTTGGACAGCATGTTGACCGTGCCGAGGGAGTCCTTGTCACGGGCCTCCGCGAGCTGCTCGAGCGCGGTGTTGGCCCCGGTGACGTAGGCGTTGTGGTGCTTGGAGTGGTGCAGCTCCATGATCTCGCCGGAGATGTGCGGGGCGAGGGCACCGTAGTCGTAGGGAAGGTCGGGCAGTGCGTAGTCAGCCACAGCAAGCAACTCCTCAGTCGTAGACGTCCACAGGTTTCGAGCCTGTCCTACTGGCAACATAGCCGCAACTGCTCGCGAGGGTTCCGGGTGGGGGTGAGGCGACCAGTACGCTGACCGTCCATGGAGCCCGAGGAGACACTGGCGCAGGCCGCCCTGCTCGGGCCCACAGAGATTCGCGACCTGGCCGCCCGGCTCGACGTGAGGCCCACCAAGTCCTGGGGGCAGAACTTCGTCATCGACCCCAACACGGTCCGCAAGATCGTGCGCCAGGCCGGGGTGGGGGCCGACGACGTGGTGGTCGAGGTGGGGCCGGGCCTCGGCTCGTTGACCCTGGCGCTGCTGCAGGTCGTGGACCGGGTCACCGCGATCGAGATCGACCCGGTGCTCGCCGACCAGCTGCCCCGGACCGTGGCCGAGCACGCCCCAGGGCGGGCCGACCGGCTCACCGTGCTCCAGCAGGACGCGCTGCGGGTCACCGCACTGCCCGATCCGCAACCGACCGCGCTGGTCGCCAACCTGCCCTACAACGTGGCCGTGCCGGTGGTGCTCCACCTCCTGGAGACCCTGCCGACGCTCGAGAAGGTCCTGGTGATGGTCCAGTTGGAGGTCGCCGAGCGGCTCGCCGCCGACCCGGGCAGCCGGGTCTACGGCGTGCCCAGCGTCAAGGCCGCCTGGTATGCCGAGGTGTCACCGGCGGGGCGGATCGGCCGGAACGTCTTCTGGCCGGCCCCCAACGTCGACTCCGGCCTGGTGCGGATGGTGCGCCGCGACCCGCCCCCGACCACCGCCGACCGGCGCGAGGTCTTCGCCGTGGTCGACGCGGCCTTCGCCCAGCGGCGCAAAACCCTGCGGGCCGCACTGGCGGGCTGGGCGGGGTCGGCGCCGGCGGCGGAGGAGGCGCTCCGCCGGGCGGGCGTGGACCCGAGCGCGCGAGGCGAACGGCTGACCGTGGAGCAGTTCGCGGCCATCGCGGAGGCCGGGGCTGGCCACGAGGACCGCTCCGACGCATAAGGTGGCGGCATGAGTCAGGCCGTCGAGTCCCCGGGCGTGACCGTGCGCGTCCCCGGGAAGATCAATCTGGAGCTGGTGGTGGGCCCGCTCCGCGAGGACGGCTACCACGAGCTGGCGACGGTCTTCCACACCGTCGGCATCTATGACCACGTCATCGCGACCCCGTCCGACACCTGGTCCGTGCAGGTGTCCGGACAGACCGCGGAGGGCGTGCCGACGGGCGACGACAACCTGGCGCTCAAGGCGGCCAAGTCCCTCGCCCGCCGCTACGGCGTGGACGAGGCCGCAGCGCTCACGATCGACAAGAACATCCCGGTCGCCGGGGGCATGGCCGGTGGCTCCGCCGACGCGGCCGCCGCCCTGGTGGCCTGCGAGGCACTGTGGGAGCTGCAGCTGTCCCGCGACGAGCTGGAGCCGCTGGCGGCCCGTCTCGGGTCGGACGTGCCCTTCCTCCTGCACGGCGGCACGGCGGTCGGCTCCGGCCGGGGCGAACGCCTCGCCCCAGTCCTCGCGCGGGGGGAGCTGCACTGGGTGCTGTGGGTCAGCACCGACTCCGGGCTGTCCACCCCGGCGGTGTATGCCGAATGCGACCGGCTCCGTGAGGCCGCCGGTGCCGACGTGCCCGACCCCGTCCCGTCGGGGGAGCTGATCGCGGCACTGCGGACGATGGACACCGCAGCGGTCGGGGCCGTGCTGCGCAACGACCTGCAGGAGGCCGCCTGCTCGCTCTACCCGGTGCTCGAGGACGTCCTCGAGGCAGGCACCTCCCTGGGGGCACGCGGGGCGATCGTGTCGGGCTCCGGCCCGACGGTCGCCTTCCTGGTCGGCACCCAGGCCGCGGCGATCGACCTGTCCGTGGGCCTGGCTGCCAGGGGGCCGGCCGGGGACATCCGGCGTGCCACCGGGCCGGTCGCCGGCGCCCAGGTGGTGCAGTCGGTCGCTCCCGCCGGTCCGCCCTCCTTCACCGGCTGAGGCTGGATCTGTGGCCAACCTCATCGCGACCGACGGCGTGCGGCTGATCGCGGGCACCCAGGTGCTGCTGGACGACGTCTCCCTCGGCGTGCTCGACGGCGAGCGGATCGGTGTCCTGGGCCGCAACGGCGGCGGCAAGACCTCGCTGCTGCGGGTGCTGACCGGCGACCGCCAGGTCGACGCCGGGCGGGTGCTCCGACCCGCGGGCGTGACCATCGGCATGCTGGCCCAGGCCGACGTGCTCGACCCGGGGACGACCGTCCGCCAGGTCGTGCTGGGCGACCTGGCCGAGCATGAGTGGGCCGGGGACCCCCGGGTCCGCGAGATCCTCACCGGGCTGCTCGGCGACCTGGACGCCAATGCGCTCGGCGGACTGGACTCGACCGTGGGAGCCAAGTCCGGCGGCGAGCTGCGCCGGCTGGCGCTGGCCGCGCTCCTGGTGCGAGACCCCGACCTGATGCTGCTCGACGAGCCCACCAACCACCTGGACGTCGAAGGCGTCGCCTGGCTCGCGTCATACCTCTCGACCCGCCGTCCGCGGCCCGGCAGCGGACTGGTCTTCGTGACCCACGACCGGTGGTTCCTGGACGCCGTGGCGACCCGCACCTGGGAGGTCACCGACGGGCAGGTGCACAGCTACGACGGCGGCTACGCGGCCTACGTGCTGGCCCGGGCCGAACGCGCGCGGGTGGCCGCGGTGACCGAGGAGCGACGGTCCAACCTGCTGCGGAAGGAACTCGCCTGGCTGCAGCGCGGAGCCCCGGCGCGCACCAGCAAGCCGCGCTTCCGGATCGACGCCGCCGAGGCGCTGATCGCGGGCGAGCCGCCGCCCCGCGACACCGTCGAGCTGGTCCGCTTCGCGACGACGCGGCTGGGCAAGGACGTCCTCGACCTGGTGGACGCGACCGTCCGGCTCGGCGACCGGGTGCTCCTCGACGACGTCACCTGGCGGATCGGGCCGGGTGACCGGTTCGGCATCGTCGGGGTCAACGGCGCGGGAAAGTCGACCCTGCTGCGGGCACTCATGGGGCAGGTGCCGCTGGAGACCGGGACGCTGAAGACCGGGAAGACCGTGCGGCTGGCCTGCCTGAGCCAGGACCTGCGCGAGCTCGAGCAGGTGGCCGGGCGCACGGTCATCGACGCGATCACGCAGGTCCGGTCCTTCACGGTCCTCGGGGGCAAGGAGATCTCGGCCAGCCAGTTGGCGACCCGCCTGGGGTTCACCGGCGGGCGGCAGC
>JAAYYA010000492.1 GCA_012515595.1 Actinomycetales bacterium | reverse complement strand
GTGCCGTAGAGCGCGACGAGCCACTCGCGGACGATGACCGTGTGGTAGACGGTGCCGCTCAGCCCGCCGACGACCGTGACCGCCAGCAGGACCAGCACCCACTGCAGGAGCGCGCCGGAGTCGCCCCCGACGATCCCGTCGTCGATGGCGCGGCCGACCAGCCACGGGCCCGTGACCTGGGGCAGCATCCACACCAGGGCGATGGCCACGCCGGCCAGCGCAAGGGTGCCCTCGAGGCGGACGACCCACCACAGGAAGTGCCTGGGGCTGCGGGTGTCCGGCTGGGCGCCGTCGCGCACTGAGTAGGCCCGGATCTCGGGCGGAAAGTCTTGCATGGCTTGATCTAGGGTACGTGCGCGAACGCACTGCTCACTACCAGTTTTAGGGGTCGCCGGGAGGGGCGTCCGGGGGCAGCAGCTGCTGCACGGCCGCGTCGGTCAGCCAGGCCTGGTACCGCGCTGCCGTCCAGCCCCGCTCACGGCGGAGTGCGTGGTGCGTCGCGGGGGACCCGAGGGCGTAGAGAATGTCGGCGGCCGCCACGGCGTCCAGCCCCGGCCGCAGCTGTCCGCGGGCCGCCAGGATCTCGGTCAGACCAAGGTGTATGCCGTGGGTGCTGGTGATCCCGCGCCGCACCAGATCACCCAGCTCGGGATCCGACCCGGAGACCTCGTAGGCGACCATGATCACGTCGCCGGCCCGCTCCATCAGGGCCGCGCCCTCGGCGACCCACCGGGCCAGTGCCTCCCTCGGGTCCTCCGTCTCGCGCGCCGCGACGACGCCGGGGCGGTCGCGCACCGGGATCCGCTGCTCGTCGCCCACGGTGAGCACGTTGATGACGTGGCGGAGCAGCTCGAGCTTGGAGTCGAACCGGGTGTAGAGGGTGCGCTCCGCGACCCCGGCCCGCTCGGCGACCTGGCGCAGCGAGGTCGCCGTGTAGCCCTGCTCCGTGAAGAGCTCGGCGGCCGCCTGCCGGATCCGTTCCCGGGTGGCCGCGGCACCGGCCTCCCGCTTGCGCGACCGGTAGGGCCTCTTGACAGGTTGGCTCACCCTCCGCATATTAACTTAATTAGATGCAGTGTCACTGCATTGAATCTAGGGAAGCGATTCCCGAGACCCCGAGGAACGGCCATGGACGATCGGCTGGCGGCGGCGGTGCACCGTCTCTTTGCACCCGCGGACTCACCTGCGAGGCAGCGCCGGGGCCGGATCGGCGCCGAGCTGGAGATGTTCGTCTCCAGACCGCTGGCGCTGGCCGACCCGGCGTTCCGGGACCTGGCCCGGCCGACGCTCGAACCCGGTGGGCAGCTCGAACTCAGCCCGGGGCCGCAGGCCTCCATGGGGGCCCTCGTCGAGGTGGTCGAGCGTTGCCTCGCCCGGGTTCACGACGAGGCCGACGGTGCGGGGGCCAGCATCGACCTGTGCGGCACGCGCCCGACGCGGGTGCGGGTCCCGCTCCGGCTCCGGACGCCGCGGTATCTGGCCATGCAGGACCTGTTCGACCGGGTGGGGCCCGACGGGCGCCGGATGATGCGGTCCACCGCCTCGCTGCAGGTCTGCGTGGACCTGCTCCCCGGTGTCGGGGGCACCGAGCAGTGGCTCGTGGCGAACCTGGCCGGCCCGCCGCTGGCCGCCGCCTTCGCCAACTCGCCCCACCTCGACGGCCGGCTCACCACGCGACCCGGCAACCGCACCGCCATCTGGTGCGGCGTCGACCTGTCGCGCACCGGCTACGACGGCCGTCATCTCGACGCGGACGACCCGGTCCGCGCCTACCTGGCGTTCGCCGCGCGCGCCGCGCGCCTCCCGATCCCCGAGGCGGCGGACGCCGCCTACCACCTCACCACGCTGTTCCCACCGGTCCGCCCGCGCGGCGGCTACCTGGAGGTCCGCTACCTCGACGCCCAGCCGAGACACCGCATCGGCGAGGTCATCGGCATCGTGGCCACCCTGCTGCAGGACTCGACCGCGCGGCGGGAGGCCCTGGAGCTGCTCCGGCCGCGACTGGGCGACGAGCCCCGGCTCTGGGCGGAGGCGGCGGAGGGCCGGTCCGCGGACGCCGCCGACCTGCTCGCCATCGTGGCCCGGCGCCAGGCGGTGGCGGCATGAGAGCCCTGTTCGTCGTCGACCCCCTCGACCGTCTCGACCCGGGCATCGACTCCAGCGTCGGCCTCATGCACGCGGTCCAGGCCGGTGGCGACGAGGTCTGGGTGACCGGCGGGGACGGGCTGGAGGTGGTCGACGGCCGGCCACGCGCCTGGGCGGCACCGGTCACGCTCGAGCCGATCCAGCGGCTGGGCGGAGCACGCTGGGCCGTCCCCGACCAGTGGTGCAAGGTCGGCGACCCCGAACCCCTCGGCTTGGCCGACGCGGCCGCCGTCTTCGTCCGCACCGAGCCCCCCGTGGGCCGTGACTACCTGGCCGCCGCGCACGTGCTCGACCTCATGGACCGCCGGCGCACGGCGCTGGTCAACGAGCCTCGCGGGCTCAGGGCCTGCAGCGAGCACCTGGTCGGGCTGCAGTTCC
>JAAYYA010000491.1 GCA_012515595.1 Actinomycetales bacterium | reverse complement strand
GACGTCACGGACTCCACGTCGACGTTGGTGCCTTCGGACGTCACCGACTCCACGTCGAGGTTGGCGCCCCACGACTCCCCGTCAGTGTCCTCGAACTCGCCGCCGGTCTCGACGATGAACCCGTCGTCCGTGTCGTCGAACCCCGGGATCGAGGTCGTCAGGTCGGCAGCGGGCGACTCGGTCGCGGTCGTGTCCCCGTCAGCCGTGGTCTTGGTGTCGCCCACGTCGTCCTTCTTGTGGCCGGTGTTGAACAGGCCGCCTGTGATGCTCACGGTGCGTCGTCTCCTCGTCTGGCAGGGGCGTGCAGTCCCGACGGTAACCCGGCGGCGTGCCGGGGGCCAGCGTTCAGGGGCCCGCACCCCGACAAAACCCCTGCGAAAAGGCGGGGTCGAACCGCAAAACCACTCGGAAAATTCGGGGTGGGGCGGAGAACGCTTACGGTGGTCCCAGTCACCGACCCGAAGGAGCACCGCACGATGAAGTCCGGAGTCCGCCGCGAGTTCATGAACCCGCAGGTCCGTCCGCAGGACGACCTGTTCGAACACGTCAACGGCGGGTGGCTCGCCAGCACCGAGATCCCCCAGGACAAGGGCCGCTACGGCACCTTCGACATCCTGCGCGAGAACGCAGAGGCCGACGTGCACGCGCTCATCGAGGAGAGCGCCGCGGCGGCGGCCGAGGCCGAGCCCGGCAGCGCCGAGCGCAAGGTCGGTGACCTCTACGCCTCGTTCATGGACACCGACCGGATCGCCGAGCTGGGGTCCGCGCCGCTGGTGGAGGACCTGCGCTCCATCGCCGCGGTCGGCGACCCCACCGGGGTGGTCCGCGAGTCCGCCCGGCTGCAGCGGGCGGGCGTCGACCCCCTCGTCCACCTGTTTGTCACGGCAGACGCCGGCAACCCCGAGGTCTACATCGGCTACCTCCACCAGGGCGGTCTGGGCCTGCCCGACGAGGCCTACTACACCGACGAGGAGCACGAGGCGGCGCGGGAGGCCTACGTCGCCTACCTGCAGACCCTGCTCGACCTGGCCGGCCCCGCACTGGCCGAGGCCGGGCTGGACCTGGGGGAGGACGCGGCCCAGCGCGTGTTCGACCTGGAGACCCGGATCGCCGCGGGTCACTGGGACCGGGTGACCGCCCGGGACGCGGTCAAGTCCTACACCCGGTGGTCCCGGGCCGAGCTCACCGAGGGGACGCCGGGCTGGGACTGGGCGGCGTATGCCGAGGGGCTGGCTCTGCCCGACGGCGCCCTCGACCACGTGATCGCCCGGCAGCCGGACTTCCTCGCCGCCGCTGCGGAGGCGCTGCGCGAGGTGCCGGTCGCCGACTGGCGCGCCTGGCTCACCGTGCGCCTGCTGGACAGCAGCGCGCCCTACCTGACCGACGACTTCGTCGAGGCATCCTTCGACTTCCACGGCCGCACCCTCACCGGCACCCCGGAGAACAAGGACCGCTGGCGGCGCGGCGTGGCGCTCGTGGAGGGCCTCATCGGCGAGGAGGTCGGCAAGCTCTACGTCGAGCGGCACTACCCGCCGGAGGCCGGTGAGCGGATGGCCGAGCTCATCGACAACCTGATGGCAGCCTTCCGGGCCCGCATCTCCGAGCTGGAGTGGATGGGCGAGGAGACCCGCGCCAAGGCGCTGGAGAAGCTCGCCGCCTTCCGCCCCAAGATCGGGCACCCGTCCCGCTGGCGGGACTACTCGGCATACTCCGTGGACGCGACAGACCTGCTGGGCAACATCCGGCGCGGCAGCGCCGTCGAGCTCGACTACCAGGTCGGGCGGATCGGCGGTCCCATCGACCGGGAGGAGTGGATGATGACGCCGCAGACGGTCAACGCCTACTACCACCCGATGCTCAACGAGATCGTCTTCCCCGCGGCCATCCTGCAGCCGCCGTTCTTCGACGTCGAGGCCGACGACGCCGTCAACTACGGCGGCATCGGGGCGGTCATCGCCCACGAGGTGGGTCACGGCTTCGACGACCAGGGCTCGCGCTACGCCGGCGACGGCTCGCTGCGCGACTGGTGGACCGAGCAGGACCGCGCCGCCTTCGACGAGCGCGCGCAGCGGCTCATCGCCCAGTTCGACGGGCTGGAGTCGCGCAACGCACCGGGGGCCACGGTCAACGGAGGCCTCACCGTCGGGGAGAACATCGGCGACCTGTGCGGTCTGGCCGTCTCCCTGCACGCCTACCGGCTGGCCAGCGACGGAACCGCCCCGGAGATCGACGGGTGGACCGGTGACCAGCGGTTCTTCCTCGGCTACGCCCAGGTCTGGCAGGGCAAGGCGCGCGAGGAGGAGGCCAGGCGGCTGCTGGCCATCGACCCGCACGCCCCGTCGGACCTGCGCGCCAACCTGGCCCGCAACGCCGACGCCTTCCACGAGGCGTTCGAGGTGCAGGAGGGCGACGGCATGTGGCTGGCGCCCCAGGATCGCGTGCGGATCTTCTGAGACGCCGGTGAACCCCTCGACCGCGCTGGCGACCGTCCTGGTCGACGAGCTGGTCCGGTGCGGGGTGCGCGAGGTGGTCCTCGCCCCCGGCTCCCGGTCGGCACCCCTGGCGTATGCCGTGCTCCGCGCCGAGCGGGCCGGTCGCCTTCGCCTTCACGTGAGGGTGGACGAGCGCTCGGCCGGGTTCCTGGCGCTGGGGCTGGCCAAGCTCAGCCGCCGTCCGGCGGTGGTCGTCACCACGTCCGGCACGGCGGTGGCCAACCTCCACCCGGCGGTGCTGGAGGCGCACCACGCAGCCGTGCCGTTGATCGTGCTGAGCGCCGACCGGCCCGACGAGCTGCGGGGCACCGGCGCCAACCAGACGACCGCGCAGCCGGGGATCTTCGGGGCCGCGGTGCGCTGGGAGCACGACCTGACGGCGCCGGGTTCCGTGGACCTCGCCGGTGGGCCGGCCGCGCCCCCCGGTCCCGCCGCCGCCCTGAACCGGTCCTGGCGCAGCCGTGTCGGCCGGGCGTGGGCCGCGGCCGCCGGGTCGCTGGGCGGCGACCCCGGACCGGTGCACCTGAACGTGGCCTTCCGGGACCCGCTCGCTCCGGACCTGCCGGTCGAGGACGAGCTGCCCGCGGACCTGGCCGGCCGTGCGGACGGTGGGCCGTGGACGTCGGTGCCGGCCGGGCCGGCACGTGTTACAGCTCTCGACGGTGAGGACCCCACGGGGGGCGAGGACCCCGTCCCCACCACCCTCATGGTGCTCGGCGACCTGCCCGACCCGCGACTGGCCGAGCAGGCGCTCGCGCTCGCGGTCTCGAACGGCTGGCCCGTCGTCGCCGAGCCCTTCGGTGCCGGTGACCGGAGCACCGTGCTGCCGCACGGCTCGCTCCTGCTCACCGCCACCTCCTGGCTGGGTAGGCACCTGCCCGAGCGGGTCGTCGTGGTCGGTCGGTGCACCCTGAACCGCGAGACCGGGGCGCTGCTGCGTCGGCCGGGCGTGCGGGTGGAGGCGGTTGCCACCGGGGCGGAGTGGGCCGACCCCTCGGGCGTGGTGGCGCAGGTGCACCCGTGGGACGACCTCGCCTCCGGGGCGCTGGCGGCCGCGGACGAGCCGGAGCGGACCGCGTCCTGGGCCTGGTCGTGGCGTGAGGCCGGTGCGCGCGTGGCCGCCACGGTCCGGCCGCTCATCGAGAGGTCGTGGCCGTCCGGGCCGGGGGTGGCGAGCACCGTGCTGGACGCGCTGCGCGACGACGACCTGCTCGTGCTGGGCTCCTCCAACGCCGCACGCGACGTCGACCGGGTCGGGCTGACTGGTCGCTCCCTGCTGGTGACCGGCAACCGGGGCCTGGCCGGCATCGACGGCACCAACGCCACCGCGCTGGGCATCGCGCTGGCCGCGCCGGAGCGCCGGGTGGTCTCGCTCGTCGGTGACCTGACCTTCCTGCACGACGTCAACGGGCTGCTCCTGGGGCCGGACGAGCCCCGACCGGACCTGACGGTCGTCGTCCTCAACGACGACGGCGGCGGGATCTTCGGGACGCTGGAGTACGGCGAGCCCGAGCGCGCCGGCGACTTCGAGCGGGTCTTCGGCACCCCTACCGGAGCGGACCTCGCGGCGGTTGCCACGGCATACTCCCTGGGGTTTGCCCGAGCGGGCGACGCCGGTGAGCTGCGCACCGCCCTCGACCGACCGGCAGCAGGGATCCAGGTGGTCGAGGTCGTCGTGCCGCGGGAGGGGCACCGCGACCTGCGGGAGCAACTGACCCGGGCAGCGGCCGCCGCGCTCGGCTGAGGTCGCGGCTCGTGCTCCGCCTGGTCAGGGCAGTGCCAGGAAGTCGCGCAGCCAGCGGTCGACCTCGCGCATCGTCGTGGCATCCACGATGCCGATCTGCGTCACGAGGCGTTCGCGGGTGACGGTGCGCGGCTGTTCGGTCATCGCGAAGGTTGGTTGCGCGAGGCCGAGCCGGGGGCCGGCCAGGAGGACGTGGTTGGGCCAGCCACGGTCCGTCGTCGTGGCAGGCAGGACGATCGCGAGTGTGGCCTGCTCGAGATACAGGTCACTGGCGACGACGAGCACTGGCCGACGTCCGGATTGCTCGCGGCCCCGAACGGGGTCAAGCTCGGCCCAGGCGACCGAGCCACGCTGGAGGTCAGCCGGCTTCATCGGAGTCGGCGAGGGTCACGTCCCAGGAGTGGAACTCATCCCCGTACGTCGGGTCGGCAGCCTGCATCGCCCGACCGAAGGCATCGATGCGTTGTCGACGCTCGTACGCGTCGAGGAGCCCCTCGATGAGCGCAGCCGCCGACCCACAGGCCTCGCTCCCTAGTCCGCCGCAGCGACGCCGGAGATGCGGTGCAGCAGGAAGGTGCGGGGAACGTCCTGGTCCGCGACGGTGCCCCGGACCCGGCCCTGCTCGACCGCGACGGGCCGCAGCAGGAGCCGTTGCACGCCCCCGACCTCGTCGGCGTAGCCGATCCACACCGGCAGTCCCTCGGCGGCGGCCTCGCGCAGCAGCGCGGAGGTGACCACCGGCTCGGTCGGTGCCGGGAGCCGACTGTCGCCCCGGGGCCGGTTCGCCTCGCCGCTGACCATCGTGGCGACGATGCGGGAGGCGGTCTCCTCGTCGACCGTGCTCACCCGGGTGGGCGGCGAGGGCCGTCGGGCGGCGCGGTGGTCCTGGAGCGAGACGAGGGTGAGGGCCCCGTCCGCACCCTCGGGGACAGGGCCGTACTGTCCCTCCCGGAGCACGTCCAGGACCGTGCCGGCCGTCACCGGGCTGACCAGCACCGTCGGCGCGATGCGTCGCAGCTGGAGGACCGCGAGGGCGCGGTCGGCCAGGACGCGGTCGAGCAGGGCCGGGTCGTCGGAGCGGACATAGGACCCGACGGAGCCCACGCGGGCCACCCCGTGGCGGCGGGCCACATCGCGGACGAGGTACTCCAGCGGCTGCGGCACGCCCGTGCGGCTGATCGCGGACACCTCGGAGAGGACCCGGTCCGCCGACCACCCGAGGTCGAGGGCGCGCCGGATCCCGGCCTCGGTGATCCGGTGCACGGTGGCGCCGCCCCGGGACTCGACCTCCCCCAGCAGGCGCATGACGGACCGGGCCGGTCCGTCCAACCGGCCGGGGGCCACGGCGGTCAGGTCCGCCTGGACCAGGACGTGCTCCACCGCCTCGGGGATGTGGCCGTCCATGGCCCGGGCGGCGGCCGCCGGGTCGCCGGCGAGGACATGGTGCGCTGCGGTCGTCAGGGCCCCGCGCCCGGTGATGCCGGCCCACTCGGCCTCGCGCAGCACCGCCGTCACGCCCGGGTCGGTGGAGCGGCTCATCCTGATCGGGTGGCGCCAGCGCAGCAGGTCGGCCAACCGGTCGGGGCCAGGCGCGCTGCCGGCCGGCAGCGAGGCGAGGGCCGCGAGGACGTCGTGCCGGCGCTGCCGTCCCTGCGGCCAGGACGTCTGCAGGCTCAGCGCGTTGACCTTGGCGTTGCCGTCGGGGGAGCCCACGAGGGAGGCCCCGGCCGCCATGGTGCGCCAGGCCGAGGCCAGGACCGCCCAGCGGTCGCCGGCCGAGAGCTCGGCCCAGTCGTCGGACTCACCGGTGGGCATCCACGCCGGCTCGGTGGACTCGTCGGCGGCGACGAGCCCGGCCGCGTGGAGCACCTCGACCAGCCAGGCGGTCTCGGTCGGCGTGGACTCCAGGAGGGCCGCGGTCCGGGTGAGGTCCCGGACCGCGAGCCCGCCGGTGCGCAGCACCCGCGGGGGGCGGGTGCCCCAGGCGTCCAGCAGCTCGGCAGTCTGTTCCAGCAGCTGCGCGGCCCGGCCACCGGCCGTCGCGTCGACCAGGTCGGTGTCCAGGACGGTGTCCTCCGCCGTCGGCGGCACGAGCTCCGGGTGCCGGTGCACCCGTCCGCCCCGCAGCTCCAGCGCGACCTGTCGCGGGAGCAGCACGTGGCTCTCGTCGGTGCGGCGCAGCAGGTGGAGCGCCAGCAGCTGCTCCCCGGCCCGCCGCATCGTCGTGTCGCCCGTGCCGCCGCTGGGCAGCACCCCGACCGGGGGACCCCAGGTCAGGGCGTCCAGGATCGCCCGGGCCGGCGCGTCCAGCGAGGCCAGGGCCTGCGTCAACGCAGGGCCGGTCGGGGCGTCCTCGGTGTCCGGCCCGAGCCCGGCCGGAGCGCCGACGACCTCCTGGACGGTCCGCGCCGCACGGTATCCCTCCGGTCCGTGCCAGCACAGGGCCAGGGCGCACAGCTCCTCCACGAGCTGGCGCACGAGCGCCGACCGTTTGGCCTGCCCGAGCGCGGTGGCGACGTCGGCGGTCCGTGCCGGGCCGATCACGCAGATGACCTCGAGGGCCTGCAGGTGGGCCAGGTCGAGCCCGGCGAGAGCCCGCTGCACGCTGCTCCGCGTCGTGGCCCGCGCGGCCAGCGTCGTCAGGTCGGCAGGGGTCGGGCGCGCCAGGTCGGGTCGCTGCACGAGGAGGGCGACCAGCTCGTCGTGGGAGCGCCCACGCAGGTCGTCGGCGAGGCTCCGGGCACGGGTCGGCACCTGACTACGGTAACCGTGGGCGCCGCCACCGCCTCGGGAGCGGGAGGAGCTGCCCGCGCTCTGCAGCTGCCGTCGCCTCAGAAGCGGGAGGAGCTGCCCGCCCCGCTGAAGCTGCCGCCGCTGCTGTAGCCGGACGTGGATCCGGAGGACGAGGAGGATCGGGAGGCCTGCACCGCCTGGGTGCCGGTGGAGTAGCCGCTGGTGAAGGAGTTGATGCTGATCCACGTCCACGTGGGGTTGGTCGTGCTGAGGATGGTCGGCTCGGGACCGGCCCGCTCGTCACCCAGGGCGTCCTCCAGCGTCTCCTGCTCGGACTCGTCCTCGCTGTAGGCGCGCGCCACCGCACCCGCGAGGGTGTCCAGGTGGCCGCTCAGCTCGTCGCGTGTGGTCCGCAGACCGTCCAGTGCGTCGTCGGGGGTGACCGTGCGGTCCTCCAGCCCGCCGCGCAGCCGGTCCAGGTCGACGAGCGCCTGGGAGGCGAAGGTGCGCAGGGGTTGTGCCTCCTCCAGGCCACGGACCTCCTCGTCCAGGGTGGTGGTCAGCAGCGTCTCCACCCCCTCCAGGTCCTCACGCAGCGGCGCGACCTGGCGCTCCCAGGCCTCCGGCCAGGCACGGTCCAGGTTGAGCAGTGCCGCGGTGTCGGCGATCACGTCGTCGAGGGCGTCCAGCGCCTCACCGGCCTCCTGGTACTCCGTGAGGGTGGCCAGGCTCTCCTTGCTGTCGAACCTGCTCTCCGGGATCCCCTTGGCCCGGTTGCCGAGCTCGGTCAGGTCCGCGAAGGAGGCGGTGTACTCCTGGTAGCGGCCGAGCATCGCCCCGCCGTAGCGCGACTCCTCGGGGATCAGGTTGGCGTGCAGCTGGGTCTCGTCGTAGTCGCGCACCACGTTGGCCATGGCCCGGTCCCCGGCCGAGCGGGCGGCCCGGCTGCGCCCTGCCCTTCTGCTCCCCACGAGCAGGTAGGCACCGGACCCCGCGATCGTGGCCAGCGACAGCCCGGTCGCGGCGACCGTGCCACCCGTCGAGCGGATCACCGGTTGGTTCATCTCACCGGCGGCGGCGCTGATGCCGGCGATCGACCCGTCGGTCCAGCGTCCGCCGCGGAAGTCGTCCTTGGTGGCTTCCTGGATGTCGTCCTGGGCGCTCTGCGGAACGGCGCGGTTCTCCCCGAAGTAGGTGCCGACCAGCCGCCCCTCGGGGTCCACGCCCAGGAGGAACAGGTCATCGGCCCACTTCTGCCCGTCGGTGCTGAGCCAGTCCGGGCGGGCCTCGCGGGCGAAGGCGAGGGTCGCGTTGTTCAGGGCGTAGTCGTCCGTCAGTGCCTCTGTGCCGCCACGGTGGGTGAAGACCGCGACGGTGGTGGGCTCGTGGAAGCGCAGCTCCTCCACGGCGGACTGCAGGTCGGGGGCGTAGAGGATCTCGGCCGTGTCCTCGATCTGCAGCTCGGTCGCCCTCTGGTCCGGCGCCGAGACGAGGAACAACCCGATGCTGGTCCCGACCACTCCGAGGCTCGCAAGTCCCCCGATCAGCGCTCGCTGGCGGATCGACATACTGATTGCTCCTTTCTGGCCAGACCTCACGACGGCCGGCCCCCCACCCTCTCGACAGACACCCTGCCAGAAGTCCTCCCTCGGGTCCTCATCGCCTCCCTGCGGCGCTGCCGCCGTCAGAAGCCGATGGCGGCGACCGGCTCGACGTCGCCGCGCATCGCCCGGGACAGCTCCGCGGCGGCGCCTGGGCGCAGTTCGGTGACCTGGCCCGCGGCGGCCTGGGCGGCGATCGGCCGGGAGCCGAGGTAGGCCGCGCCGAGGGCCGCGACCGGCATCCGCAGGTCCGGGGCGTCCTCGGTCGGCAGGCAGCGACCGACGCCGTCGGACCCGACGGTCAGCCGCCACCGGCGCTCGTTCCACGGACAGACCGGGTCCACCACGTCGAGGACGACGTCGGCGGGGGCGGCGTAGCCGCGGGCGGTCAGCGCCTTGTCGACGTCGACCAGTCGGACCCACAGCGAGTCGCCGGCCCGCAGCGCGGCCGACCGGGGACCGCCGGCCCACCACAGGATCGGGTCGTCGAGGCCGCGTCCGTGGAGGGTGACCTTGCCGGTGAGGTCGAAGTCGACCACACGCCGGGCCAGCGCGAGGAGCGCGGCGGGGTCGGTCGCGCCGATCTCCCGCACGGTCACCTCGCCCTGGGGGACGTTGTGCTCCCACTGGGACGACCGGCGGACGAGGGCGTAGCCGTGGAGGTTGTCGCCGCGGGTGGCGAGGAGCACCTGCAGCGGCTCCTTGCTGCCGCGGGCGACCGGGAAGTCCCGGAACCACACCCGCGCCATCGCCTCGGTGCGGGTCACCGCGCCGAGGGTGTGCTCCGCCGCGAGCAGGTGGGCGCGCTGGATCGCCGCCATCGCCTCCGGAGTGCCGGCCGGCACCATATGGGTGGTGACCTCCTGGGCGGCGGCGTCGAGCGCGTCGTCCGCGGCGAGCTCCGTGCCACGGCCGAGCGTGAGCGTCACGTCCAGGGAGGCCGCGCCGTAGCCGAACCGCCCGTAGATGCCCGGCTCGGCCGCCTGCAGGCCCGCGACCGCCTCGCCGTGGTCGTGGGCGGTCGTCAGGTGCTCGGTCATCATCTGACGGAGGATGCCCCGGCGGCGCAGGTCGGGGTGAACCCCCACCCAGGTCAGCCCGTTCATCGGCAGGCGCACGAGGGAACCCAGCGGTCCCGGGGCCGTGACCGCCATCGCCCAGGAGGCGTACATCCCGGCCAGCGGCGTCGGCCCCTGCGCAGCGCCCAGCCGCGGGGCGGGGGAGACGAGCTCCGCCCCGCGCGTGCGCTCGAAGTCGAGCTCGGCCAGACTGTCCTCGGCGCTCACACCGGGAGCGACCTCGAACCAGACCAGGTGCTCCAGGGCCATGATCCGCTCGGCGTCGTCCGGGCCGAGGTCGACCGGGACCGTGGCCGGGGTGCGGGAGCCGCCGGTCTCCGCGGCGCCGGCGGGGGCGGGGTCAGGTGTCGTCTTCACGGGCACAGTGTGGCGTCCGCGGGCGGCCTCGGGCCAACCATTAACGCAACGGTCACCGACCTGTCGGTGACGGACAGGAGGCCGCAGTGGACTCAGCGGGCACGCGCCGCACGGGGGCGGGACTGCGCCACGGCTCCCCGGCGGCGGTCGCGGTGGTCTTCGCCACCGCGGGCTTCGTCATGGCCCAGACGCTGGCCCGCGTCCCGGCCCTGCGGGACAGCGTGGGTGCCTCCCAGGCCGAGCTCGGCCTGGCGCTCGTCGGCGGCGGGCTGGGGTCGCTGCTGGCGATGCCGCACACCGCCCGGCTGATCGAACGGTTCGGCAACCGCACGGTGACCACGGTGGCGCTGCTGCTCGGCGGGCTCGGCTGGGGCAGCGTCGCCTTCGCCCCCAACGTCTGGGTCCTGGGGGGCCTGCTCGTGCTGGCCGGTGCCCCGGTGGGCGTGTGGGACGTGTCGATGAACATTCAGGGCAGCCGGGTCGAGCAGCTGCGGTCGCGCACCCTGATGCCCTACCTGCACGCCGCCTTCTCCGCCGGTGCCGTGCTCGGGGCGAGCGTGGGGGCACTGGCCGCGTGGCAGGGTGTCGGCCTCGCGCAGGTGCCGGCCGGCGCGGTCGCCGGGGTGGTCGTGGGGTTGGTGGCGGCGCGCCGCTTCGTGCCCGCTGACCCGGTGCAGGAGGACGCCCCGCAGGCGGTGGACGCCCCCGCCCAGACCAGCAGCACGACGGAGCCAGCGAGCACGGAGTATGTCGACACCCACCTGGGCAGCGCCGCCCCGGTGACCGGGCCGGTCCCGCGGTCCATCACGCGCACGGAGCTGCTCATCGGCCTGGTCTGCCTGGCTGCCGCGCTGGCCGAGGGTGCGGCCAACGACTGGCTCGCGCTGCTGCTGGTGGACGTCCACCAGGCTCCCGCCGGCTTCGGCGCGCTGGCCTTCACCGCCTTCAACCTCACCATGATGGTCGGTCGGCTGCTGGGCGGCCCGGCGACCAGCCGGTGGGGACGGGCCGCGCTGGCCCGGGCCGGGGGGGCGCTCGCCGCGGTCGGCATCCTGGCGATCACGCTGGTCCCGTCGCTGGAGGTCGCCCTCGTCGCGGCGCTGCTGTGGGGGCTGGGCGTCTCGACCGTCTTCCCGGCGGCGATCTCGGCCGCAGGGGAGATCCCGGGCCGCGGCAACCGTGCCATCGGCGTGGTGAGCACCGTCGCCTACGGGGCCTTCCTGTTCGGCGCCCCGACGATCGGGCTGCTGGCCGAGGTCTTCGGCCTGGACCGCGCGCTGTGGCTGGTGGTCGGCTTCCTGGCCCTCATGGTGGCGCTGAGCGGCAACCTGCGCAGCGGCGCGGCGGACGGTCAGACCAGGTCGATCCAGTAGCGGCGGGTCAGCGCGCCGCCCTCGCGCGGGCGGGTGTCCTCGAGCACGCCGCCGCACCGCTCGATGGTGCCGATCGACCCGGGGTTGTCGTCGTCGCAGGTCACGAGCGCCCGGTCGACCCCGAGTGTCCGGACGACCTCCAGACCCTGCCGCAGCATCTCGGTCGCGTAGCCGCGCCGCCGGTGCGCGGGCCGGACGCCGTAGCCGAGGTGACCACCCTCCTCCAGCAGCGCGGGGGTCAGTTCGTGCCGGATGTGCACGCGCCCCACGATCTCCTCGCCGACCACGGCGAACAGCATCGTCGCCGGCACCCGGCCCGGGGCCAGGTCCAGACCGTCCCGGTCCCGCGCAACCCTGGCGAGGTACTGCTCCCAGGTGGCGCCCTCGGGCAGGAGCAGGAAGTCGAAGCCGTCCTCGGCCAGCTCGCGCTGCGCCCGCAGGGCCGCGCCCTCGTCCTCGGCTCCGGGGGCGCGCAGGGCCAGCCCGGCGGCCGGGAACCGGTCGGGCGGGGAGCCGGACGGCAGGGGAGAGGCGGCGGACGGCATACTCACGAACCCAGTCCGAGGGCGTGGCGCATCGCGGCCAGCTTGACCTCGGTCTCGGCCAGCTCCGCCTGCGGGTCCGAGGCGGCGACGATCCCGCCCCCCGCGAACAGGCGCATCGAGCGGCCGCCGGCGGAGAGCTGGCCGCAGCGCAGCGCGATGCCCCAGTCCCCGTCGCCGCGGGCGTCGACCCAGCCGACCGGACCGGCATACCGCCCGCGGTCCATCCCCTCCAGCTCGGCGATGAGGCGGGCCGCGTCCTCCGACGGGGTCCCGCAGACCGCGGCCGAGGGGTGGAGCGCGGCGGCCAGGTCAAGGGAGGTGGCGTCGTCGGCGGCCTCGCCGCTCAGGTCGGTGGCCAGGTGGTAGACGTCGGGCAGCTCCAGCACGAAGGGCTCCTCCGGGACCTGCAGGCTCCTGCAGTGCGGCGCCAGCGCGTCGGCGACCGAGCGCACCGCGAAGGCGTGCTCCTCCAGTTCCTTGGCGTCCGAGACGAGGTGCAGCCGCGGGTCGGGCCGGTGGGTCTCCTCCAGCTCCGGGTGGGTCTCGGTGACCGACGGTGCGGGGGAGCGGTCCCGGCGCACCGTCCCCGCGAGCACCCGGGAGCGCACCCGGCCCTGCTGCAGCCGGACGAGCATCTCCGGGGTGGCGCCGATCAGCCCGTCCACGGCGAACGTCCACGTCGCTGCGTAGCGGGAGGCGAGCCGGCGCAGCAGGGTCACCGTGTCGATCGGCTGGTCGGACTCGGCGACGACGTCCCGGGCGAGGACCACCTTGGCGACCTCACCGGCCTCGATGCGGCGGATCGCGCCGGCGATCACCGCGGGCCAGTCCTCGGGGGCCACCGCCCCGGGCCGGAGTCGTATGCCGTCGCTCCCCGCCGCGGGCGTCCCCCCCTGAGTGGTGGGGGCGAGCGGGACCGCGTCGACCTCCTCGATGCTGGTCACCCAGGCGCGGCCCTCGTGCTGGCCGACGATCACGCGCGGGACGACGAGCCCGCCGCTGTCGGGGGAGGCGGGGGAGAAGGCGAACGAGCCGAAGGCGAGCAGCCCGGTGCCCGGCAGCCCGACCTCGTCGACCACCTCCGCCCCGGCGACGACGTCCCGCCACCAGGAGGTGGCGGCGGTGAAGCGGTCCGGACCACCCGGCATACTCCCCGGGCTGGCGGCGGCCCGGCCCCAGCCGACCAGCCCGCTGCCCTCGCGCACCCAGCTGACGACCGTCGCCGGGTCGGTGTCCGGCGGGATCAGGTCGAACAGGTCGGGTTGCGGCGGCGCCTCTAGGGTGCGGGCGCGCAGGCGGGGCAGGACGGGGACGGTCACGGCAGGTCAGCCTATGCCGTGGCGGGATGGGAAGATGAGCCGCATGAGTCGCGCGAGCCTGGACAAGGCGCCATCCGAGGTCGCTGAGATGTTCGACGGGGTGGCCCGTCGCTACGACCTGACCAACGACGTGCTGTCTCTGGGGCAGGACCGGTTCTGGCGCCGGGCCGTGGTCGCGGCGGTCGACGCGCGGCCGGGGGAGCGGGTCCTGGACATCGCCGCCGGGACCGGCACGAGCAGCGAGCCGTTCGCCGACGCCGACATCGACGTCGTGCCCGCCGACTTCTCCCTCGGGATGCTGCGCCAGGGCAACCGGCGCCGTCCCGACCTGGCGTTCACCGCCGCCGACGCGCTGGCCCTGCCCTTCGCCGACTCCTCCTTCGACGTGGTGACCATGTCCTTCGGGCTGCGCAACGTCTCGGACACCGGCGCCGCGCTGGAGGAGTTCCACCGGGTCACCAAGCCCGGGGGCCGCCTGGTGATCTGCGAGTTCAGCACCCCGACCTACGGGCCCTTCCGCACCGTCTACCAGGAGTACCTGATGCGCGCCCTGCCGGCCGTCGCCCGGCGGGTGAGCAGCAACCCAGACTCCTACGTCTACCTCGCCGAGTCCATCCAGGCGTGGCCCGACCAGGCCGGGCTGGCCCGGCAGATCCGGGCGGCCGGGTGGAGCGGCGTGCGGTGGCGCAACCTGTCCGGCGGGATCGTGGCACTGCACCACGCGGTGCGCTAGGGGCCAGCACGATGGACGGGGAGCTCACCGAGGTCGCGGAGTTCCTCGTCGGGCACGCCCCGTTCCGCGAGCTGCCGCGGCCGCTGCTGGCGGCCCTGATCCGGCGGAGCACCCTGCGCTACGTGCGCCGGGGCACCCGGATCCTCTCGGTGGGCGAGCCCAACGAGGTGATGTACGTCCTGCGGTCCGGGGCGGTCGACATCACCGACGGCGACGGCGGCCTGGTGGAGCGCAGCGACCCCGGGACCTCGTTCGGGATGTCGACGCTCGTCGAGCGGGCGCCGTCGCGCTACGACTTCACCGCGATCGAGGACAGCCTGCTGCTGGTCGTGCCGGAGGAGGCGTTCCGGCACACCTGCGCCCGGGACCCCGCGTTCGAGTCCTTCTACACCTCGGCGCACGCGGCCAGGCTGCGCCGGGCCGTCGGGACGCTGCACGTCGCCGACCGCGGTGGCGCCGTCCTGCGGACGACGCTGGGCGACCTGGTGCGCCGCCCGCCCGTGGCGGTGTCCCCGGCGACGTCCGTCCGAGCTGCCGCACAGCTCATGGTCCGGGAGCGCGTCTCCTCGGTGCTGGTCATCGACGGGGAGCGGCTGGCCGGCATCGTGACCGACCGGGACCTGCGCAGCCGGGTGGTCGCCGCGGGCCTGGACCACGAGGAGCCCGTGGTCGGCGTGATGACCCCGCAGCCGGTCACGGCACATGCCGACGCGCTCGCCTTCGAGGCGCTCATGGAGATGGTCGACCGCACCATCCACCACCTGCCGGTCGTCGACACCGCCGGCCGCGTCACCGGGCTGGTCAGCAGCACCGACCTGATGCGGCTCGAGCACAACAACCCGGTCTACCTCGTGGCCGACCTCGCCAGGGCCCGCGACCTCCCCGCCCTCGCGGAGCTGGCCACCCGGATCCCGGTCATCCTCGAGCAGCTCGTGGCCGAAGACGCCACCGCGCGCGACATGGGCCGCGTGGTCACCGCCCTGGGCGACGCCCTCGAGCGCCGGCTGCTCACGATGGCCGAGGAGGAGCTCGGGCCGCCGCCGGTGCCGTACTGCTGGGTCGTGCTCGGCTCGCAGGCCCGGCACGAGCAGGGGCTGGCCAGCGACCAGGACAATGCCCTCGTCCTGTCCGACGAGGCCGGGCCGGAGCACGACGCCTACTTCGCCGAGCTCGCCGCCAGGGTCTCCGCCGGGCTGGAGGCCTGCGGCTACCCGCCGTGCCCGGGAGAGGTCATGGCCACCAACCCTCGGTGGCGCGCGACCCTGTCCACCTGGCGGGAGCACTTCGCGACGTGGATCGACACCCCGGAGCCGGAGGCGGTGCTCAACGGGTCGATCTTCTTCGACCTGCGCCCGTTGCACGGTGACGCCCGGCTGGTCGAGGGGCTCCGTGCCGACGTCCTCGCCCGCACCCGTCGTGGCGGCCTCTTCGTCGCCTACCTGGCCCAGCACGCCGTGGAACGGCGCCCGCCGATCGGCTTCTTCCGCGGGCTGGTGCTGGAGAAGGAGGGCCGGCACCGGGACACCCTGGACCTGAAGTCCGGCGGGACCGCGGCGGTGGTGGAGCTCGCGCGGGTGCACGCGCTCCTCAACGGACGGTCGGAGGTGAACACCCACGCCCGGCTCGGCGCCGCGGTGGACGCGGGCTCGCTCTCTCCCGGCCTGGGTGCCGAGCTGCAGGACGCGCTGGAGTTCGTGGCCTACCTGCGGCTCCGGCACCAGGGTCGCGCGGTCCGGGCGGGCCGCGAGCCGGACAACTTCGTCGACCCTGGCGACCTGACCGACTTCGAGCTGCGGCACCTGCGCGACGCCTTCCGCATCGTGCGCAGCGCCCAGCAGGCACTGGGTCAGCGGCTGCCGCTGGGCAGCCTCTCCTGACAACCCGACCCCGATGACTCCCTCGCTCCCGTGGCGCCGCCGGCCCAAGCCTCCCGCCACACCGGTCCGTGACCTCGAGCTGCTAGCCGTGGATCTGGAGACCACCGGGCTGGACCCGGCGCGGCACGAGATCCTCAGCATCGGGGTGGTCCCGGTCCGGGGCGACACCATCGAGCTGGGTGGGGCGCGGCAGTATGCCGTGCGTCCCGTCCGGCCGGGTGGCGTCGGGGACAGTGCCACCGTGCACGGCATCACCGACGACGCCGCGGCCGCCGCCGCGCCGATCGCCGAGGTGCTCCCGGGGGTGCTGGCCGAGCTGGACGGGCGGGTCCTCCTGGCGCACCACGCCGCGATCGAGGTGGGGTTCCTGGCGGCCGCCGGCCGTAGGGGCTCCCTGGAGGTGCCGGAGCTGACCGTCGTGGACACCCTCCGCCTACAGCGCCGAGTCCTGCAGCGTGCACGCCCCTTCGGTCACCACACCGAGGGCGAGCTGTCGCTGGCGTCGGCCCGGCGGCACCTCGGGCTGCCGCGCTACCGAGCGCACGACGCGCTGACCGACGCCCTGGCCTGCGCCGAGCTCTACCTGGCGCAGGTGGCCGCGCTCTCCGGCGGGGCGGACCTCACCCTCCGCGACCTGCTCCGCTGACCGCCGACTCGGCGTGGTGGCTGGCATTCTCGGTCCCGCGGGTGACGTCGCGCGCGACAAGTCCGTCGAGACCACGACTGCGCGGCGCCCGGTCGGGGGAACCGGCCGCCGGCTGGCGCCGTCAGTAGGGTGATGCCACGACCGGTGCTACGGGGGCCGCGTCGGGGGTGCCGGAACGCACGGGGAGGAGCACGACATGCGCACGAGGATCGTGGTGGGAACGGCCATCCTGGCCCTGGCGGTGACCGCCTGCAGCAGCGGGGGAGGCGAGCGGCTGGGCACGGGTGACGACTACTCGGTGCTTGGTGCCCTCGCCGAACTGCCAGCCCGACCCAGCTCTGAGTTCGTGATGGTCCAGACGGGCGATCTCACCGCCGCCAGCGAACTCGCCGGCCTGCAGCGGCCCGAAACGGCGGACGACGGTGGCGCCGTCGTGGGGTGGATCAGCTCGCTGCTCGGAGCCCCGACCAGAGACAACCCAGAGATGGCGTCCGTCTTCGTGCCGGTGGCCGACGTCTTCAACGTGCAGTACGGGGCGCAGCACGACGAGTTCCACGACGCGCTCGGGTGGTCCCTGGTCACCACCGACTCCTTCGTCGAGCTGTCGACACCACCACATACCTTCGCCGTGGTCGCCGGTGACTTCGACGAATCGGTGCTGGCGGACCTGCCCGAGGTCGGTGACGGCGTGGTGACCTTCGGTGAGGGCGAGGACTTCTCGGTCAACCCATCGAATCGCTCCGCAGTCAGTCAGATCGGGCAACCGGTGCGGATGGCCCGGCAGGACGGACGGGTCGCGGTCTCCGGGGGCACCGAGGCGGTCGCGGACTGGCTGGCAGGACAGGGAGAGACCCTGGCCGACGACACGGCTCTGGCGGATGTCGCTTCGGCCCTGGACGAGCAGGACGTGGTGTCCGCTGTGCTGGTGCGGGGGGCCTCGTTCGCGGGCACGACAATTCTGGGCAGGTCGGATACTGCTTCCGACCCGGCCCTGATGATGGACCAGGTGGAGGGGCTGCCCTCCACAGCCTTTGGCGTCGTCGGCCTGGGCTGGGCCGTGCAGGACGGCGAACCGCTCGTCGTGGTGGCCTACCGCCTGGGTAACGAGAACGCGGCGGAGGTGGCCGTGCCCGAGTTCGAGGCGATGTACCGCGAGGGCGAGAGCCTGCGGTCGGCACGCCCTCTCACTGACGCCGTCGAGCTGCTGTCGGTGGAGGCGAGCGGGACGGTGCTCGTCGTGCAGGTGCGTCCCACGGAGGCGGCTGGTCCACGCTGGTTGCTCGACCAGGTCCACCATGGTGACGTGCCGTTCCTCCACCAGTGACGGCCTGCCGAGGACTCCCATGACCAGCGAGAGGTTCCCGTTCCCGCCCGGCACGCAGAGCACCACGCTGTGGGGCCAGCAAGGCGGTGGTGGAACCCGGGCCAGGCTGGCGCCGTCAGTAGGGTGATGCCACGACCGGTGCTACGGGGGCCGCGTCGGGGGAACGTCGGACCGCACGGAGGAGCACGACATGCGCACGAGGATCGTGGTGGGAACGGCCATCCTGGCCCTGGCGGTGACCGCCTGCAGCAGCGGGGGAGGCGAGCGGCTGGGCACCGGGGAGGACTACACCGTGCTGGGGGCGCTGGCCGAGCTGCCCGGTCGGCCGAGTCCGGGCCTCATGATCCAGACGGCCGACCTCACCGGGGCCACCGAGGTCGCCGGCCTGGAGCGGCCGGACACTGCGGAGATGCCCGCCATGCACGAGTGGCTCAGCCCGCTGCTCGGGAACACCGGCCGCGCGAACCCCGAGCCCGGGCCGGTCTTCGTCCCGATTGCGGAGCTCTTCAACATCCAGCAGCTGAACAACCACGCGGAGTTCGAGGAGGCGCTGGGCTGGTCCCTGGTCGACGTCGACTCGTTCACCGAGATGACGCTGCTGCCCCGTCAGCAGCTGACCGTCATCTCCGGCGACTTCGACGACGACGCTGTGCTGGCGGGCCTGCCGGAGGTCGCTGACGGCGTGGTGACCTACGGGGAGGGTGAGGACTTCTCGCACAACATCGAGGAGACCTCGGTGGTCAGCCGACTGGGGCGGCCGCTCCGGCTGGCCCACCAGGACGGGCGTGTCGCGGCATCGCCGTCGACCAACACCGTGCAGCTGTGGTTCGCAGGAGCGGAGGAGACCCTGGCCGACGACGAGCCCCTGGCCGCGGTGGCGACCGCGCTCGACGAGCAGGACGTGCTCTCCGCCGTCCTGTTGTCCGGCGGCAACTTCCAGGGCGCCCAGATGCTGGGGCAGATGGTGCGCTCGGAGCACCTCCTCGAGGAGCTGGAGGACCAGCTCACCGACCTGCCGTCCGTGGGCTTCGGCACCGTGGGGATCGGCTGGGCGGTCCAGGACGAGCAGCCGGTGGTCGTGGCCGCCTACCACCTGGGCACGGAGAGCGCTGCCGAGGAGGCCGTGCCGCAGTTCGAGGCCATGTACCGGGACGGTCGCATCGTGATGCGGGACCAGCCCCTGGGCGACTACATCGAGACCTTGTCGGTCGAGACCAGCGGGGCGGTGCTGGTGGTGCGAACGCGGAGCACGGACCAGGCCCGGCCAACGTTCCTGGTCGACATGCTGTACAGCCGCGACGTGCCCTTCGCGCACCAGTGATCATCAGCGGCCCAGCCCCTCGATGCGGGTCTAATTAGGCCACCCTGGCAGCACGAAAATGGGTGAGGCCTACCTAATGTCTCGGTGCCTCCAGAGCGTCCTAGACTGGCGCGGAAGTTCGTGAATCCCTTCACAAGCGAGGCAGCCCAGGTGTCCCAGCCCACCCCGAGTGGTCCCCCCGTCGTGGCGGGCGCATCGGCCGACGTCGACGCCCGTCTCGTCGCGGCTCTCGCGAAGATCGGACCTGCGGCATGATGGCCATCAAGACCCCTAGGATTGGCGTGCGGACCAGCCAGCACCGAAAGGAGCGTGGGTGATGGACTACCACCCTTACCTACCGCTGTTGTTCTTCTTCTCGCTCGGTCTGCTGTTCGCCGGTGGCTCGATGGGGGCCGGCGCGGTCATCGGGCGCAAGACCTACAACCGGGCCAAGGCCGAGGCCTACGAGTGCGGGATCCAGCCCACGCCGCACGCGCGCCAGGGGGAGCGCGTGCCGATCAAGTTCTACCTGACGGCCATGCTGTTCATCATCTTCGACGTCGAGGTGCTCTTCCTCTATCCCTTCGCGGTGGCCTTCGACCAGGTGGGGCTCTTCTCCCTGCTGGCGATGCTGCTCTTCCTCGTGGTGGCCTCCGTGCCGTTCGTCTACGAGTGGAGCCGGGGAGGCCTGGAATGGGACTGATCACCAACCACTGTTGTATGCCGTGCGCCGGGTCGCGCGGGACCGCTGCACGTTGTGAAGGGACGGTGTGAGACGTGGGACTTGAGGACAAGCTTCCTTCGGGCTTCCTGCTGACCACGGTCGAGGGCCTGGTCGGGCAGCTGCAGGCCCGGTCGGTGTGGCCTGCCACCTTCGGCCTGGCCTGTTGCGCCATCGAGATGATGGCTGCCGGGACCCCCGACTACGACATCGCCCGGTTCGGCATGGAGCGGTTCGCCGCCACGCCCCGCCAGGCGGACCTGATGATCGTCGCCGGCCGGGTGAGCCAGAAGATGGCCCCGGTCGTCCGCCAGGTCTACGACCAGATGCCCAACCCCAAGTGGGTGCTCTCGATGGGCGTCTGCGCCAGCTCCGGTGGCATGTTCAACAACTATGCGATCGTGCAGGGCGTGGACCACATCGTCCCGGTCGACATCTATCTGCCCGGTTGCCCGCCGCGGCCCCAGATGCTCTTCAACGCGATCCTCTCGCTGCACGACTCGATCCGGCAGACCAAGTTCGGCGTCGACCGGGTCGAGGCGGCCCGCAAGGCCGAGGCCGCTGCGCTCGCGGCGACGCCGACGCACGAGATGAAGGGGCTGCTGGCGTAATGGCAAGTGAGGACACCTCCAACATCCCGCAGAGCCCGACCGACGACCTGCCGGCCGAGCAGACCACGGACGTGGCGCAGGCCGCGGGTGAGCCGGTGGTCGTGGCCCGCAAGCGGGGCATGTTCGGTCCGGCCGACAGCGGTGACACCTCGGGCTACGGCGGCCTGCAGCGCGAGATCCTCTTCCCCGGCGAGGCCACCCGCCCCTACGGCGGCTGGTTCGACGAGGTCGCGGACCTGCTCGAGGAGGCGACGGGCTCGGCCTACACGGAGGGCGTCACGGTCGTCATCGACCGCGGCGAGATGACCCTCCAGGTCGACCGCGAGCACCTGCTGACCATCGCGCAGGCACTCCGCGACGAGCCGGGCCTGCGCTTCGAGCTGTGCCTGGGCGTGAACGGGACCCACTTCCCGCAGATGACCGGTGCCGAGCTGCACGCGGTCAACAACTTCATGTCGATCACGCACGGCGGCCGCCGGATCCGGGTCGAGACCTCCTGCCCCGACGACGACCCGCACGTTCCGTCGCTCGTTGAGCTCTACCCCGCCAACGACTGGCACGAGCGGGAGACGTGGGACATGTTTGGCATCATCTTCGACGGTCACCCGGCACTGACCCGGATCCTGATGCCGGACGACTGGCCGGGCCACCCGCAGCGCAAGGACTACCCCCTGGGGGGCATCCCGGTCGAGTACAAGGGCGCCACGATCCCGGCGCCGGACACGCGCAGGAGCTACAGCTGATGGCCACCCAGACCCAGGACCTCTACGGCGACGACCTCGGCGCTCCCGTCTTCACCGCGAGCGGTGGCGACTGGGACCAGATCGCGGCCGACGCGGCGACGCTCGGCGAGGAGCGCATCGTGGTCAACATGGGGCCGCAGCACCCCTCGACCCACGGCGTGCTCCGCCTCGTGCTCGAACTGGACGGTGAGACGGTCCGGGAGGCGCGGGCCGGCATCGGCTACCTGCACACCGGCATCGAGAAGAACATGGAGTTCCGCACCTGGACGCAGGGCACCACGTTCTGCACCCGGATGGACTACCTCACCCCGATCTTCAACGAGGCCGCCTACTGCCTGGCCGTCGAGAAGCTGCTCGGCATCACCGACCAGATCCCGCAGCGCGCCAGCGACATCCGGGTCCTGATGATGGAGCTCAACCGCATCGGCTCGCACCTGATCTGCATGGGCACGGGCGGTATGGAGCTGGGCGCCACGACGGTCATGACGATCGGCTTCCGCGAGCGGGAGCGCATCCTGCGCTTCTTCGAGGCAGTGACCGGCCTGCGCATGAACCACGCGTACATCCGACCCGGCGGTGTCGCCCAGGACGTCCCCACCGAGGCGCTCGACGCGCTGGAGGCGGAGCTGCCCGACCTGCGGCTGGGCATCCGGGACCTGGAGAAGTTGCTCCTGGAGAACCCCGTCTTCAAGGGGCGCACCGTCGACGTCGGGCATCTCGACCTCACCGGGTGCATGGCGCTGGGCGTCACCGGTCCGATCCTGCGGTCCGCGGGCCTGCCGCACGACCTGCGCAAGGTCACGCCCTACTGCGGCTACGAGACCTACGACTTCAACGTCGTGACCCGGGAGGGCGCCGACGCCTACGACCGCGCCTGCATCCGGCTCGAGGAGATGTGGGAGTCGCTAAAGATCGCCGAGCAGGCGATCGCCCGTCTCCGGGCGAGCGAGGGCGAGCCCGTCATGGTCGCCGACAAGAAGATCGCCTGGCCGGCGCAGCTCTCGGTCGGAGCGGACGGTCAGGGCAACAGCCTGGACCACATCCGCAACATCATGGGGGAGTCGATGGAGTCCCTCATCCACCACTTCAAGCTGGTGACCGAGGGCTTCCGCGTGCCGCCGGGCCAGGCCTACGTCGGGATCGAGTCCCCCAAGGGCGAGCTCGGGGTCCACGTCGTCTCGGACGGCGGCACCCGCCCCTACCGCGCGCACTTCCGGGACCCCTCGTTCCACAACCTGCAGGCAGCGTCCGTGCTGGCCGAAGGCGGCCTGGTCGCCGATGTCATCGTCGCGGTCGCTTCGATCGACCCCGTGATGGGAGGCGTGGACCGATGAGTGCGGAGACCCACGACCCGCTGCACCGCTACACCCCGCTGCAGGCCAGCGACGAGCCCTACACCGAGGAACAGCTCGCCGGGCTGCGCGCCGACGCCCAGACGATCATCGCCAAGTACCCCCAGAAACGCTCCGCGCTGCTCCCACTCCTGCACCTGATCCAGTCCGTCGACGGCTACGTCACCGGGCGCGGGGTCGACCTGTGCGCCGAGCTCCTGGACCTGACCCGGGCCGAGGTGTCGGGCGTGGCGACCTTCTACACCCAGTACAAGCGCCACCCCAACGGCGAGTACACCGTCGGCGTCTGCACCAACACGCTGTGCGCCATCATGGGCGGCGACCAGATCTTCGACGAGGTCAGCGAGCACCTGGGCATCGGTCACGACGAGACCACGCCCGACGGCAAGATCACCCTCGAACGGGTCGAGTGCAACGCGGCCTGCGACTTCGCCCCGGTCGTGATGGCCAACTGGGAGTTCTTCGACAACCAGACCCCGGAGAGCACCAAGCAGCTGGTCGACGACCTGCGCGCGGGCACCCCGGTGGCCCCGACCCGCGGCGCCTCCCGGGTGTGCACCTTCAAGCAGGTGTCCCGGATGCTGGCCGGCTTCGAGGACGGCCTCGCCGACGAGGGGGTCGGCGCCGGCCCGGCCTCGATCGAGGGACTGAAGCTCGCCAAGGAACGCGGCTGGACCGCCCCGGGTGACCAGGCTTCGGCCGGTGACGCCGGCGACAGCACTGGGACCACGACCGAGGACACCACGAGCGACCCAGCGCCGGAGACCGGTGACGAGCACAGCTCGGCGGCGCAGCCGGGCACGGACGAGGAGAAGGACGCGTGAGCACCCAACTGACTCCGATCCTGACCAAGTTCTGGGACCACCCCACGAGCTGGACGTTGGAGACCTACGAGGCCAACGGCGGCTACCAGGGCCTGCGCAAGGCCCTGCAGACGGAGCAGGCCGACCTCGTGCAGATGGCCAAGGACTCCGGCCTGCGCGGTCGGGGCGGCGCCGGCTTCCCGACCGGCCTGAAGTGGAGCTTCCTGCCCCCGCCCGACGGCGGCCCCCGCTACCTGGTGGTCAATGCCGACGAGGCGGAGCCGGGCACCTGCAAGGACATCCCCCTGCTGATGGCCGCCCCGCAGTTCCTCATCGAGGGCATGATCATCACCTCCTTCGCCATCGGCTGCAACCACGCCTTCATCTACCTGCGGGGCGAGGTGGCGCACGTCCACCGACGGGTCCAGCGGGCCATCGCCGAGGCCTACGCCGCGGGCTACCTCGGCAAGGACATCCTGGGCACCGGGTTCGACCTGGACATCACCCTGCACTCCGGCGCCGGCGCCTACATCTGCGGTGAGGAGACGGCGCTGCTGGACTCCCTGGAGGGCCGCCGCGGCCAGCCCCGGCTCAAGCCGCCGTTCCCGGCGGTGGCCGGGCTCTACGCCCGCCCCACCGTGGTCAACAACGTCGAGTCGATCGCCTCGATCGCCCCGATCGCCGCCCACGGCGCGGACTGGTTCGCCGACATGGGCACCGAGAAGTCCCAGGGCTTCGGGATCTTCAGCCTCTCCGGGCACGTGACCCGGCCGGGGCAGTACGAGGCCCCGCTGGGCATCACCCTGCGCGAGCTGCTCGAGATGGCCGGCGGCATCCGCAACGGCCGCAAACTGAAGTTCTGGACCCCGGGAGGGTCCTCGACACCGCTCTTCACGGACCAGCACCTCGACGTCCCGCTGGACTTCGAGTCCGTGGCCGCGGAGGGGTCGATGCTCGGCACCCGTGCCCTGCAGATCTTCGACGAGACGGTCTCGGTCGTCCGCGCGGTCTCGCGCTGGACCGACTTCTACGCCCATGAGTCCTGCGGCAAGTGCACCCCCTGCCGCGAGGGCACCTTCTGGCTCAAGCAGATCATGCACCGCCTCGAGGCGGGCAAGGGCAGCCAGGACGACATCGACAAGCTCGTCGACATCTGTGACAACATCCTGGGCCGCGCGTTCTGCGCCCTGGGAGACGGTGCCACCAGCCCGATCACCTCGGCGGTGCAGTACTTCCGCGAGGAGTTCGAGGCCGGCATGCACACCCCGGCGTCCGAGCTGTTCCCGCCGGAGCGCTCGACGTTGTTCGCGAAGGAGACGCAGCCAGCATGACCGTCAACACCTCACCCGCATCCGGGGGCAACGCCGTCTCCGACGGGGGCAACGCCGAGATCCCTGCGGAGCCCGACGTGCCCATGGTCTCGCTGACCATCGACGGGGTCGACGTCAGCGTGCCGGAGGGCACCCTGGTGATCCGTGCCGCCGAGCAGATCGGCGTCCAGATCCCCCGCTTCTGCGACCACCCGCTGCTGGACCCGGTCGGTGCCTGCCGCCAGTGCATGGTCGAGGTGGCCACGCCCGACCGCGAGGGCAACGTCCGTCCGATGCCCAAGCCGCAGGCCTCGTGCACCCTGGCGGTCAGCCCGGGCATGGAGGTCAAGACGCAGCACACCTCCCCGGTGGCCGACAAGGCCCAGCACGGGCAGATGGAGTTCCTGCTGATCAACCACCCGCTGGACTGCCCGGTCTGCGACAAGGGCGGCGAGTGCCCGCTGCAGAACCAGGCGATGTCCAACGGCCGTCCCACCTCGCGCTTCGAGGACATCAAGCGGACCTACCCCAAGCCGATCAACATCTCCTCCCAGGTGCTGCTCGACCGCGAGCGGTGCATCCTCTGCGCCCGCTGCACCCGATTCTCCGACCAGATCGCCGGTGACCCGTTCATCGCGCTGATCGAGCGGGGTGCCTTGCAGCAGGTCGGCATCTACGAGGAGAAGCCGTTCGAGTCCTACTTCTCCGGCAACACCGTCCAGATCTGCCCGGTCGGCGCCCTGACCGGGGCCGCCTACCGGTTCCGTTCCCGCCCGTTCGACCTGGTCTCGACCCCCAGCGTGTGCGAGCACTGCGCCTCGGGCTGCGCGATCCGCACCGACCACCGCCGTGGCGTGGTCCTGCGCCGGATGGCGCTGGACGACCCGGAGGTCAACGAGGAGTGGAACTGCGACAAGGGCCGCTGGGCCTTCCCGTATGCCGTGCAGCCGGACCGTCTGCGCGACCCGGTGGTCCGTGACCAGGACGGCACCTACCAGGTCGCCACCTGGGACGAGGCGTTCGCGGCCGCGGCGGCCGGCCTTGCCGCTGCGCGGGCCGACGGCGGCACGGGCGTGCTGGTGGGTGGCCGGACCACCGTCGAGGACGCCTACGTCTACAGCAAGTTCGCCCGCGTGGCGCTGGGCACCAACGACGTCGACTTCCGGGCCCGTCCCTACTCCGCGGAGGAGACCGCCTTCCTGGCCTCCCACGTCGCCCGCCACTCCGAGGTCACCTACGCCGATCTCGAGGCCGCCGACACCGTGCTGCTCGTCGGCTTCGAGCCGGAGGAGGAGAGCCCGCTCGTCTTCCTGAGGCTGCGCAAGGCCTTCCTGAAGAACAAGACCGCCGTCTACGGCGTCGCACCGTTCGCCACCCCGGGCCTCACCAAGGCCGGCGGAACGCTCATCCCGGCCGCACCGGGCACCGAGGCGGAGATCCTGCACGCGCTGGCCCGGCCCGGGTCCTCCGCGGATGGTGGCGCCGGGTCCGACCCGGTGGCTGCCGCAGCCGCGGACCCCGTCGCCGCTGCCGCGGCAGGTCTGGGCGAGAGCTCGGTCATCCTCGTCGGCGAGCGCCTCGGCCTGGTGCCCGGAGGCCTGTCCGCCGCCGCGGCACTGGCCGAGTCCACCGGTGCGCGCCTGGCCTGGGTGCCGCGTCGCGCCGGGGAGCGCGGCGCGGTCGAGGTGGGCGCCCTGCCGACGCTGCTGCCCGGTGGTCGACCGGTGGCCGACGAGTCCGCCCGCGACGCCGTGGCGCAGGCCTGGGGCGCGGGTCTGCCCGAGACGACCGGCCGCAGCACCGACGAGATCCTGGCGGCGGCCGCTGCCGGGGAGCTGTCCGCCCTGGTCGTGGGTGGCGTCGACCCCGACGACACGGCCGACCCGGCCCTGGCGAGGGCGGCGCTGGCCAACACCTTCGTCGTCTCCCTGGAGCTCCGGGAGTCGGTCGTGCACGAGTACGCCGACGTCATACTGCCCGTGGCCCCGCAGCAGGAGAAGGCCGGTGCCTATGCCAACTGGGAGGGCCGCCTGCGCCCCTTCGAGAAGGCGCTGGAGTCCAACGCGATGAGCGACCACGTCGTGCTGGACCTGCTGGCCGGCGAGATGGGCATCCACCTGGACGCCCGGGACATGACCGCGCTCCGCAGCGAGCTGACCGCCCTGGGCGTGTGGGACGGTGTCAGCGACCTGACGCGCGTCCCCGCGGCGGAGCCCGCCCGGCCCGCGCAGGGTGAGGCGGTCCTGGCGACGTGGCACACGCTGCTGGACAACGGGTCGCTGCAGGACGGCGAGCCGTTCCTGGCCGGCACCGCGCGACGGCCGGTGGCCCGGATCTCGGCAGCCACGGCCGCCGCGGTCGGCGCCTCGGCCGACGGTGCCCTGACGGTCAGCACCGACCGCGGGAGCATCACCCTCCCGGTCGAGGTCACCGAGATGCCCGACCACGTCGTCTGGGTCCCGACCAACTCACCGGGCTCCGCGGTGCGCGCCACGCTCGGCGCCGAGGCCGGTGCGGTCGTGCGGATCTCGGCGGCTGATGAGCTCCGGAGCGCGGACAGCACCGGAGGCCACGCCCTCACAGGAGGTCAGGCATGAGCGCTCTGAGCGCCGTCAACGACGTCGCGGTCCAGTCGTCGTCGCTGCTCGCGGCGGTGCCGCTGCCGATGGCCGACGGCCCCCGGGCCGACTTCAGCGACACGCCATGGTGGCTGTCGCTAATCAAGGCCGTGGGCATCTTCGTCTACCTGCTGCTGTCGGTGGTGGTCGTCATCTGGGCCGAGCGTCGCATCATCGGCCGGATGCAGCAGCGCCCCGGCCCCAACCGATTCGGCCCGATCGGCATCCTGCAGACCCTCGCGGACGGCCTGAAGCTGATCATGAAGGAGGACGTCACCCCCAAGAACGCGGACAAGGTGATGTTCGTCATCGCCCCGCTCATGGTGGGCTCCCTGGCGTTCGTCTCCTTCGGGATCATCCCGATGGGTGGGGAGGTGTCGATGTTCGGGCACACCACCCCCCTCCAGCTCACCGACATGCCCGTCGCGACGCTGCTGGTGCTGGCCGTCGCCGGCGTCGGCGCCTACGGCTTCGTCCTGGCGGGCTGGTCCTCCGGCTCGACCTACCCCCTCCTGGGTGGTCTGCGCTCCACCGCGCAGGTGGTCTCCTACGAGATCGCGATGGGCCTGTCCCTGGTCGCCGTCTTCCTCTACGCGGGGTCGATGTCGACCAGCGAGATCGTCGCGGCGCAGGACCGCTGGTGGTTCGCCTTCCCGCTGTTCTTCTCCTTCATCGTCTACCTCATCACCATGGTCGGTGAGACCAACCGGCTGCCATTCGACCTCGCCGAGGGCGAGGGCGAGCTCGGCGGCGGGTTCCACACCGAGTACTCCTCGATGAAGTTCGGCATGTTCTTCCTCGGCGAGTACATCAACATGTTCACCGTCTCGGCGCTGGCGACCACCCTCTTCCTCGGCGGCTACAACGCGCCCTGGCCGATCGGCGCCATCAACGACGGCATGTTCAACGAGGGCTGGTGGGGGCTGCTCTGGTTCACCCTCAAGATCTGGCTGTTCATCTTCTTCTACGTCTGGCTGCGCGGCTCGCTCCCGCGGGTGCGCTACGACCAGTTCATGAAGTTCGGCTGGAAGGTGCTCATCCCCACCTCGCTGATCTGGGTCATCGCGGTGATGCTGATGCGCGCCGCCGACCCGAGCATCGGCTACTTCGGCGAAGGCCGTCTGCCGGTCATCATCACCACGGCCCTGATCATCGTGGGTGTCGTGGGCGGGATCATGCTGCTGATGTCGCGCCTGGAGCAGAAGGAGGCGCAGAAGCTGGAGGACCGTCGACCGCCGGCCGAGGTCGACCCGTTCGCCGGTGGCTTCCCGGTCCCGCCGCTGCCCGGCCAGCGGCTGCGGGAGCCGGCCGCCCGGCGACCCGCGGTCGCCCAGGCCCAACCGGTCTCCGGTGACGCCGAGAGCACGTCAACCACCACGACCGCCGTCGCGGACCGCGACGAGACCACCGACGAGACCACTGGCGACGCCACTGGTCACACCACCGGGGAGGACACCCGTGGCTGAGCGCAAGCAACCCAAGCACGCCCGGGCGGCGGACACCGGGCCGGAGACCGAGCCGATCACGGAGGTCGCCAAGCTCCCCCGGGAGGACACGGCACCGGCCCTGGTCACCCGGCCGGACGGCACCCGGGAGAAGCCCGGCTTCCTCGAGGAGCTGTTCGCGCCGGTCGCCGGCTTCGGCGTCTCCTTCGGCACAATGTTCCGCAAGATCTACACCGAGGAGTACCCGGAGAAGCCGCGTCCCACCGCGGCCCGGTTCCACGGTCGCCACCAGCTCAACCGGCACCCCGACGGACTGGAGAAGTGCGTCGGCTGCGAGCTGTGCGCCTGGGCCTGCCCGGCCGACGCCATCTACGTCGAGGGCGCCGACAACACCGACGAGGCCCGCTTCTCCCCGGGCGAGCGCTACGGCCGCGTCTACCAGATCAACTACCTGCGCTGCATCTTCTGCGGCATGTGCATCGAGGCCTGCCCGACGCGCGCCCTGACGATGACCAACGAGTACGAGCTCGCCGACGAGGAGCGCGCCCCGCTCATCTACGAGAAGCACCAGCTGCTCGCCCCGCTGCGGGAGGGCCAGCTGCCGCCGCCCTTCCCGATGGCCGAGGGCGCCAGCGAGCGCGACTACTACCGCGGCACGGTGACGGCACCGACACGCGCCCAGCGGGACTACGTCTTCGCCCGCGACAAGGCGGCGCAGCGCGCCGCCGAGGCGGAGCGGGAGCACGACAACGAGGAGGTGACCCGGTGAGCGGTGGTGAGGCCCTGCTCTTCTGGGTGCTCGGACCGACCTGCGTGCTGGGTGCCCTCGGGCTCCTGTTCGCCCGCAAGGCCGTGCACGCCGCGATGGCGATGGCCCTGGTCATGGTCGGACTGGGCATCTTCTACATCGCCCAGTACGCCGAGTTCGTCGGGATCATCCAGATCTTCGTCTACTCGGGCGCCGTCATGATGCTCTTCCTGTTCGTGATCATGACGGTCGGCACCGAGTCCTCCATCTCCCCGATCGAGACGATCTCGGGGCAGCGGGTCTGGGGCTGGATCCTGTCGCTCCTGCTGGGCGGACTCGCCGTCTACGGGCTGGGCAAGGTCGCCTTCCCCGAGCCCGTGGGCCTGGGCGCCGCGCAGGCCGAGGGCTCGGTCACCGCGCTGGCCCGCGAGATCTTCAGCCGTCAGGTGTTCAGCTTCGAGGTGCTCGGCTCGCTCCTGGTGATCGCCGTGATGGGTGCCATGGTGCTCGCGCACCGCGAGCGCCTGGTGCCGCGCGCCACCCAGCGCGAGCTGGCCGCCGACCGGGTCCGCCGCAACACCTTCGTCGCCGGCAAGCCCGCCCCCGGGATCTACGCCCGCCACAACGCCTCCGACGTGCCCGCGCTGCTGCCCGACGGCACCCCCGCCGAGGTCTCGGTGCCGCGCACCCTGGTCGCCCGCGGGCAGACCGTGCCGGTGCCCTACCGGGGCGTGGACCCTGCCGGGACGCCCCCTGATGCGGAGGCGGCGGACACCGCTCCGACCGGCACCGGAGCGGGGGAGCAGGCATGACCATCACCGCCTACATCTACCTGGCCACGCTGCTCTTCGCGATCGGTGCCCTGGTCGTCCTGCTGCGTCGCAACACGATCATCGTCTTCATGGGCGTCGAGCTGATGCTCAACGCCTGCAACCTGGCGTTGATCACGTTCTCCCGGATGCACGGCAACCTCGACGGGCAGGTGTACGCCCTGTTCGTGATGGTGGTCGCCGCCGCCGAGGTGGTCGTGGGGCTCGCCATCATCATGTCCATCTATCGGGCGCGCCGCTCGGCCTCGGTCGACGACGCCAACCTGCTGAAGCTGTAAGGAGCGAGCTGCGTGTCTGTACTCGAGACCTCGGTCGGCCTAGCGCTCGCCGACCCCAGCGCGGTCCGCGCCGTGGAAGCCACCGGGACCTCCGCCCTGGCCTGGCTGCTGATCGCCCTCCCCCTGCTGGGTGCCGCGCTGCTGCTGGTCGGCGGTCGCGCCACCGACTCCTTCGGCCCGCTCCTGGCGACCCTGCTCTCCTGGGGCAGCTTCGTGGTCGGCGCCCTGATCGTGCTGCAGCTGTCCGGCCTCGGCGCCGACGAGCGGGCCATGTCGGTGCCGCTGTGGGACTGGGTCACCGCAGGCGACCTGTCGGTGCACGCCGGGCTGCTCATCGACCCGCTGTCGATGGCGTTCGTCCTGCTGATCACCTTCGTCGGCTCGCTGATCCACGTCTACTCCCTGGGCTACATGGCGCACGACCCGGACAAGCGCCGGTTCTTCGCCTACCTGAACCTGTTCGTCGCGGCCATGCTGATCCTGGTCCTGGCCGACTCCTACCTGCTGCTCTTCGTCGGCTGGGAGGGCGTCGGACTGGCCTCCTACCTGCTGATCGGGTTCTGGAACCACAACCCGGAGTACGCCAGCGCCGCCAACAAGGCCTTCGTGGTCAACCGCATCGGTGACTTCGCGCTGATCATCGCGATGGCCTTCATGCTTGCCACCTTCGGCGGGCTGGACTTCGCGACGGTGCACGGCAACGCCGGCGGGGCGTCGACGACGATCCTGACGGTCATCGGGCTGCTGCTCCTGCTCGGGGCCTGCGGCAAGTCGGCCCAGTTCCCGCTGCAGAGCTGGCTGGGCGACGCGATGGCCGGCCCGACCCCCGTGTCGGCGCTCATCCACGCGGCGACCATGGTCACCGCCGGTGTCTACCTGGTGGTCCGCAGCCAGGCGATCTTCGACCTGACGCCCGACGCCCGCCTCGCGGTGGTCATCGTCGGTGCCATCACGCTGCTCTTCGGTGCGATCGTCGGCTGCGCGAAGGACGACATCAAGAAGGCGCTGGCCGCCTCGACGATGAGCCAGATCGGCTACATGATGCTCGCTGCCGGGCTGGGCCCGATCGGCTACGCCTTCGCGATCTTCCACCTGCTGACCCACGGCTTCTTCAAGGCCGGGATGTTCCTCGG
>JAAYYA010000490.1 GCA_012515595.1 Actinomycetales bacterium | reverse complement strand
CCGCTGGGCCAGGGCAAGGACCTGCACGCCCCGGCGGTGACCGCGGTCGCCGAGCGCCTCGGTGTCACCACCGGCCAGGTCGTGCTGCGCTGGCACGTCCAGCAGGGCACCATCGTCATCCCCAAGTCGGTCACCCCTGAGCGGATCGCCGGCAACCTGGACCTGTTCTCCTTCGAGCTGACCGACGAGGACGTGGCCGCGATCAGCGCGCTGGACACCGACGAGTTCATCGGCGCCGACCCGGCGACCGCGGCGTTCACGCAGGTCCGCGCCTGAGACCCCAACCTGGGCACGCTTGTCGCGCCTGTGCACGCCCTATAGGTCGCGCACAACCGGGACAAGCGTGCCCAGGTTGACAGGCTCAGACGGTGACCGGCTCCGGCTGGGAGGACGCCACCTCGGTGCGGGAGCGCAGCGCGCCGAGAGCGATGAGGGTCAGGCCGAGGGCGAGCAGGCCGGCGCCGAAGGGCCCGAAGACGGGGGTGACGACC
Source organism: Actinomycetales bacterium (assembly GCA_012515595.1). Lineage (GTDB taxonomy): Bacteria > Actinomycetota > Actinomycetes > Actinomycetales > Dermatophilaceae > Ornithinicoccus. The sequence continues at coordinate 33,601 of JAAYYA010000490.1, read as the reverse complement.
GCGCCGACCGCCATCAGGATGGCCGCGACCTTGCTGTGCCCGGCGCGCCACAGGACCACGGCGAAGGCCACGTTGGTGACCAAGAAGAAGACCCAGATGGCGAACATCGCGATCTGGAGCGCGCCGCCGTCGGTGGTCAGATCCAGCACCTCGGGCGCCAGGGGAAGCAGCCAGGCCATCACGAAGCCCTGGACGAAGTGCGTCGCCGCCTGCATGGCCAGCGCGACCTGGACGACCGGGATGACCCACGCCGGGATGGCGCGCCGGCTCGCGCGCACCAGGGCCGGGATGACCGGGATGAGCAGGGTGAGCAGCAGCCAGCTGATCCCCTGGCTCCAGGGGAAGGCAGGGACGGACGCGGTGTCGGTGAACTTCTCGGCCGGGGCCAGGATCCAGAACGGGCTGAGCACGAAGGCGTTGAGGACCAGGGCCCCGCAGATGGCCACGAGGGCGGTGAGCGAGCGGCGTGAGGTGAGCATGGTGTTCCTTCCGGGATCGGCCAGGCTGCTCCCGACCGTTGGGCACCACGCTGGCGTTCCCGGTTTCCCGGGCGACAGGGGCGCGCTTCCCGATCTCGAGGGGTGATCGGCCGGGATGGTTGGGCTGCGCCGTGGGTCTCGCTACGCGAGGTGCCACGGGAGGTTGCGATCAGCGATTTTGGTCGCGCGGAAGATGGCGCATGCGACAAGAACCGCGCGACCATTTCCGCCGGTCACAGAGGAGGGACTGTGGAGGGGGCGTGAGGCGTGCGGAGGGGTGGTGCGGCGCGCAGGGCGGGGCGGGCTCTACTGCGCGTCGCGGGCGAGGGCGACCAGCTCGGCCCGGGTGCGGGCGCCGGTCTTGGACAGCAGCGCGCTCACGTGGTTCTGCACCGTCTTGACCGACAGGTAGAGCGAGCGCGCGATCTCGTGGTAGTCGCGACCCTGGGCCACGAGGGTGAGCACCTCGGACTCACGCGCCGACAGCCCGGGCAGGACCGGCTCGTCGGAGGTCAGCGACCGGCGCCGCACGGCCTCGCCCACCGGCCCACTCAGCACGGTGTCGCCCTCGGCGACGGCGCGCACCGCGCGGGCGATCGCCCCGTGGCCGGCACCCTTGAGGACGTATCCGCGCACGCCGGCGTCGAGCGCGCGGCCCACGACCGTCGGCTCGTCGTGCATGGTGAGCGCGAGGATGCCGAGCTCGGGGCGGGAGGCCGACAGGCGGCGGGCGGTCGCGACCCCGTCGAGCACGGGCATGTCGAGGTCGACGACGACCACGTCGACCTCGAGTCCCGGCCGCTCCAGGATCTCCAGCAGCTCGGCCCCGTCGCCCGCCACCCCGACGACCTCGATGTCCCCGGAGCTCTCGAGCAGCAGCTGCAGGCCCTCGCGGAAAACCGGGTGGTCATCGGCCAGCGCGACGCGGATCACCGCAGCGCCCCCGGCAGCTCGAAGCTCACCACGGTGCCGCCCAGCTCGCCGTCCTCGACGAGGAGCCGGCCGCCCTCCTCGGCGATCCGGGTGGCCATGCCGGAGCGGCCGACGCCCTCCGTCGACCCGCCCAGCCCACGACCGTCGTCCCGGACCTCGGCGCGGAGGCGATCACCCGTCATACGGACCGAAACGGTGGCGCCGGTGCCGCCCGAGTGGCGGGCGGCGTTGCGCACCGCCTCGCTGATCACGAGGTATGCCGTGGCGGCCGCCTTCTCCTCCAGCGGCGGCAGCGGGTCGGGATGGGCGTCGAGGGTGACCGGGAAGCGGTCGGCGTAGGCGGCCAGCTGGACGCGCAGCGCCGGCACCAGGTCGTGGTCGTGGAGGGCGCCGGGCCCGAGGTCGTCGATCAGCCGACGGACCTCGGCGAGGGCCCCCTCGGTGGCGTCGCCGATCGAGCCGAGCAGGTCGTCGGCGCGGGCGGTGTCCCCGCTGGCCAGGACGTTGCGGGCGGCCTCGGCGCGCATCGAGATGGAGCCCAGCACCGGACCGAGCGAGTCGTGCAACTCGCGGCGCAGGCGCTCGCGCTCCTGGTCGCGGGTCAGCCGCAGCCGGTCGTAGCGGCGGCGCAGGTCCAGGTCCCACAGCTGCTCGCGGAGCACGGCCAGGCCGATGCCGATCGGGAGCAGGAGGCCGGCCACGCCCTGGAGGACCTCGCCCGCCTCGCTCACGACGGCCAGCGGTGCGGCCACCGCGACGGCCAGCGCCGCGATGGCGATCCACCGCAGGGCGGCGCGCTCACGGGTGCCGGCCCGGCGCCAGCGCACGACCGGCGCCGCCGCGGAGGCGAGGACGAGGAGAGGCAGGACCACGAACAGGGCGCTGAGCAGCCCGTCGGAGATGCCCGCCAGGGCACCGACCCCCACGGGGTTGGTCAGCGGGGCCAGGATCTCGGCCCCCAGCGGGCCGGGCAGCAGCGCGGTCGTCAGGATCGCGAGAGTCGCCCACCCCAGCACCACCCGCTCGACCACCCGCCAGCGCGGGCTCGGCAGCCGACCGGTGGGCAGGCGCAGCAGCATCACCATGGACAGCGCCTGCGCGGGGATCCAGCTCCAGTTGGTGAGCCACCCGGCGACGGTGGCCGCCCCGCTGCCCCGGTCCAGGAGCCACCACGCCCCGGCCAGCGACAGGTTGCTCAGCAGCCAGGCCAGGGCCGTGCCGATCATCAGCCAGGCGATGGTCGAGCGCGGCTGCTGGCGGGCCAGCACGGTGCCCGCCGCCGCGAGGCCGACCATCCCGACGGTCAGCAGGCTGGCCGCGACCGTGCTGTTGAGCTGCTCGACGGGCTCGGCCGGGAGCGTCACCATGAAGATCAGCGACGCCGCCGCGGTCAGCACGGTGAGCACCAGGCCGGCGAGGGCGAGCGCCCGGAGGCCCGAGCCGGGCTGCACCGACTCGCCGCGTGATGCCGGCGCCGTCGTCCGGCCGGTCACCGCGAGGGTCTGGGCGTCGCTCACGACGCTCAATCTAGGCGCGGGGTCCTCCCGGTGGGTAGGGGTCGATCTCACGGTGGCCGGGAAAGAGCCCACGGGATCGTCGCGGGCTGCCGCTCAGCCGCACCCCCCGGTGACCGGGGCACCGTCGAACCGGTCGGCGGTCCACGACAGCAGCTCGTCGATGAGCTCGGACTCCGGCTCCACGAGCGAGAGGTGGTCGCGGTCGGGATAGCTGCGGAAGTCCACGGACACCCCGGCCGCGCAGAGCCGGTTGACGTAGGAGCCCTGGTCGGTCGGCAGGATCAGCTCGTCCGCCTCTCCCTGGGCCAGGAGCACGGGCATCGGGAACGGTCCGGTCGGCACGTTCTCCCGCAGCCGCACTCCCAGGGCGCCCTCGGCCGGAGGACGGGCGTAGACCGACTGGTCCCGGGCCAGGGACAGCAGGGAGACGAACGAGGCCACGACGCTCGGCTCGGACAGGCACCGGCCCGACATCTCCCGCACCAGGGTGCGCGCGGGCGGGATGACCTGCTCCTCGAGGGTGATCTCGGGGTAGTGCGCGGCATATCCGGCGATGACGTAGGACGCGAACAGGGCGCCCACGCTGGAGTCGGGCAGGCTCTCGGCCAGCGTCTCGACGTCGGCCGCGGGGGCCATCGCCACGACACCGGCGAGGCTGAGCTCGGGGGCGTACTCGGCGGCCAGCTGCCCGGTCCACAGCGCCGCGTGACCGCCCTGCGAGTGGCCCCAGACCACGGTGTCCTCGGAGAGGTCCGCCCCGGACAGCTGGTGCGCCGCGCGGATCGCGTCGAGCACCGACCGTCCCTCGCCGAGCCCGATCAGGTAGGGGTGCGGCCCGGGCGTGCCCAGCCCGGTGTAGTCCGTCGCCACCACGGCCCAGCCGCGCTCCAGCGCCGGCTCCAGCGCCGGCATCGCGCCGGCCTCAAAGGGGTGTTCCAGCAGGCTCGGGGCGCACTGGGTCGCGAAGCCGGTCGTGCCGTGCGCCCACGCGACGACAGGCACCGGACCGGCGGTCCCACCCGCGGGGACCACCACGATCGCGCTGGCCGTGGCCGGGGCGCCGTCGGCCGCGGTCGTCGTGTACAGCAGGCGCCACCCGGTCGCCCCGTCGGGCACGTCACGGGTGAACGGCTCGCTGCGCAGCAGGACGCCCGGCTCGTCCGGCACCTGCTCCGGGGTCGCGTAGAAGGCGTCGACGACGGGGGATCCCGCGCGCGCCTGGAGGCCGAGGAAGGTCGCGCCGAGCGCCAGCACGAGGGCGAGGACGCCACCGACGAGACGGAGCCAGGGGCGTCCCGTGGTCCCAGCCGGAGGGTCGTATGCCGTGGCGCCGGGGCCTCCTGCCCCCGCGCCGGGGACGGTGGTCCGGCGGGCGGTGCGGCGGGACACGGCCCGCCGGATCAGCCCCAGGCCGAGGACGACCAGCCGCACCGCGAAGATGACGGCGACCGCCAGCAGGGTCAGGTCGGGCCAGCGCACCGCGAGGACGCCGATGACGACCTCCGCCGCTCCGAGCAGGGCGTTCCCGACGCGTGCGGGGCCGGGGGTTGCTGGCCGGCGCCCGGTGGCGGCACCCCAGATCCGCACCCCGCCGGCGACCACGAGCACGATGCCGACGGCGAGAGCGAGCAGTTCGAAGGAGGTGCGCAGCCAGACCAGGACGAGCAGACCGAGCAGCAGCCAGCCGAGACCGCGCGCGACGTCCCACGCCGTGCGCCCCTCCTGGTCGGACAGGAGCGTGGCCAGCCCCATCACCACGAAGGCGACCCCCAGGGTGAGGGTCAGCGCGGAGAGGGAGGTCAGCGGCCGGGTCGCCAGCAGGACGCCGACGAGCACCGCGAGGAGTCCCAGGGGGAGCCCGAGCCAGCGGGGCAGGCGCTCACCCCACGCGACAGGTCGAGCCCGCCCAGAACGGTCCTGCTCAGGGTGGTGCGGCAGCGCCATGTCGGGGAGCCTACTGGCCCACCGGGGGCCGGACGGGAAACCACTGTCGGTGCCCCGCGTCATACTCGAAGGAGAGCACCCAACCACCGGGTCAGCGACGCCTCGGTCCCCGAAAATGCGATGAGATTCCGCGCCGGAGCAGGTCTACTGGGAAGTCGGCCGTAGAAGCGACGACGCAAGCGAGGGAGTGCGGATGAGCGACATCATTGTGGCCAGCGGACTGGTCAAGAGATATGGCGAGGTGACGGCCCTGGACGGGCTGGACCTGAGCGTGCCGGAGGGGACCGTGCTCGGTCTTCTCGGGCCCAACGGGGCGGGCAAGACCACGGCGGTCCGCATCCTGACGACGTTGCTGCGCGCCGATGAGGGGCAGGCGACCGTGGCCGGCATCGATGTGACGCGGGACCCCCAGGGCGTGCGCTCGCGGATCGGCCTGTCGGGGCAGTACGCCGCGGTCGACGAGCACCTGACCGGCTTCGAGAATCTCGACATGGTCGGGCGTCTCTACGGGCTGGGACGAGCCCGGTCACGTGAGCGTGCCCGTGAGCTGCTCGAGCGGTTCAGCCTGGCCGACGCCGGCGACCGCCCGTCCAAGACCTACTCCGGCGGCATGCGGCGCCGGCTCGACCTGGCGGCCGCGCTGGTGGCGGCCCCGCCCGTGCTGGTGCTCGATGAGCCCACCACCGGGCTGGACGTGCGCGCCCGGCAGGAGATGTGGGACGTGATCCGCGAGCTGGTCAGCGGTGGGAGCACCCTGCTGCTGACGACGCAGTACCTCGAGGAGGCCGACCTGCTCGCCGACGACATCATCGTCATCGACCACGGCCGGGCGATCGCCCACGGCACCGCCGACCAGCTGAAGAGCCAGGTCGGCGGCGAGCGGGTCGAGCTCGTGGTCCAGGACGAGAGCGACACCCGGGCCGCCTTCGCGGCACTGGCGGCCGTGGCGACGAGCGAGGTCCAGCGGTCGGGCGGCGCCAAGCGGCTCAGCGCCCGCGTCGACACCGGTCAGCGGGCGTTGGCCGAGGTGCTGCGCCGGCTGGAGGAGGCAGGCGTCGAGCTGCTCGATGTCGGGCTGCGTCGACCCACGCTGGACGACGTCTTCCTCGAGCTGACCGGCCACGTGGCCGAGGAACGTGACAACGAGGCCGACCAGGGCCGTGAGCTGGTCGGCGCGAAGGAGGGATCCTGATGACGACGCTCACCGACACCCACCCCGTCGTGTCCACGCGACGGACCACTCCGGCGACCGTGCTGGCCGACAGCTGGGTCATCGCCAAGCGCAACCTGATCAAGATCAAGCGCGTCCCCGAGATCCTGGTCTTCATCCTGATGTCGCCGATCATGTTCGTGCTGCTCTTCGCCTACGTCTTCGGCGGCGCCATCACCCCTGGCGATCCCGAGGCCTACCGCGAGTTCCTGATCGCCGGCATCTTCGCCCAGACCGTGGTGTTCGGCTCGACCTTCACCGGCGCGGGCCTCGCCGAGGACATGCAGAAGGGCATCATCGACCGGTTCCGGTCGCTGCCCATGTCCCGGGCCGCGGTGCTCATCGGGCGGACCGCGTCCGACGTGATCTACAACGTGCTGACCCTGATCATCATGGCGCTGACCGGTCTGCTGGTCGGCTGGCGGATCCGCAACTCGCTGTTCGACGCGCTCGCGGGCTTCGCACTGCTGCTGGTCTTCGCCTATGCGTTCAGCTGGGTGATGGCCTATGTCGGGCTGCTGGTCCCCAGCGTCGAGGTGATCAACAACGCGTCGTTCATGGTCATCATGCCGATGACCTTCATCTCCAACGCCTTCGTGCCGCTGGAGACCTTCCCGACGCCGTTGCGGATCTTCGCGGAGTGGAACCCCGTCTCGACCGTGACGCAGGCGGCGCGCGACCTGTTCGGCAACAACCTGCCGATGGCCGTGCCGTCGGACGCCTGGTCCCTGCAGAACCCGGTGCTCTACTCGCTGATCTGGGCCGTGCTGATCGTGCTGATCTTCGCGCCGCTGTCGATCGCGCGATACCGGCGCACCTCCGCCTGACCCCCGAACCTGGGCACGGTTATCCGCTCTGCGGGCGCCCTATTTCGCGCTCGCGGCGGTGATAACCGTGCCCAGGTTGGGGACGCCCAGGTCGACGGGACGAGGTCAGACCAGCTGGAGCGTCGTCACGCAGGTGGGGTCGTCCGGGCCGGTCGCGATGGGGGCGGTCACGCTCCGGCCGTCGTGCTCTAGGGTGATCGTGCCGCTGATGTCGCGCGGGAGCCACAGGCCGACGAACCCGTTGTCGAAGGTGGTCAGCGCCTCGTCGACCAGGACCGTGCCGGCGTCGTCGATGACTTCCACGTCGATCACCTCGTTGGCGAGCTCGCCGCGGCAGGTCGTCAGGCTGTGGAAGAAGCACTCGTGGGTCTGGTCGACGAACGGCGCGATGGAGACGTAGAACTCGTCCGCGGGCAGGGGCAGCGAGGTCTCGGCACCGCTGGCGTCGGAGATGACCAGGGTGTCCGGCCGGATGGACGCCATGAGCTCGGTGGAGCGCTCCGCGACGGGGGTGGCGTCCAGCTGCTCGATCACCGCGCGCGCGTCCAGGCCGGGCAGCCCGTGGGCGGACAGGAGGGCGTCGTCGGCCGCCGTCGTCCTGGTCTCAACAGGCCCCGCAGCCTCGGGCTCGGCGGAGCAGCCGGTCAGGAGCAGGGCGCCGACGAGTCCGGCGCCGAGGGTCGCGAGTGCTGTCGGGCGGGTCCGAGGGGGCATGGGCATATTAAATCACTCTATGAATGAAAAAATACAATCGAGACGGCGCCGAGGGGCGCTCGATCGGGGCCGGGCCAGTGGGTGGCCGTCGGCCTGTTCATGGCGATCCGCGTTCACCGGGGAGCGGCCGGGCACACCCGCAGTGGTCAGTCCTGCTGGTCGAGGCCGATCACGACGATCTCGGCGGACTCCTGCGGCCAGGTGAAGGTCAGGACGGTGCCGTCCTGCTCGTGCGACCAGGTGTCGATGGTGACCGCGTTGTCCGGGATGGCCAGTGCCAGCCGATAGAGCTCCCCCGGGCGGCGGGCCCGCGCCAGCAGCACGGTGCTGTCGGCGAAGGCGAGCCGCCCGGTGTGCGGACCCGGTGCGGCACGGATCGCCCGCAGGGGCACACGGCGGGAGGACAGCACGCGCAGGCGGAGGTCCAGCAGGGACTCGAGGGCATGAGCCCCCTCCGCCTCCACCGCGGCGAACTCGCGGGCCAGTTCGGCCTCGTCCTCGGGCGTCACGTCGGGATCATCCGGGCGAGGCCGCAGTCGCCGTGGCTCCCGCAGGTCCGTGGTGTCGTGACGCTGGCTTCGGTCCCGCAGCGCGCTGATCACGCCCAGGCCCAGCACGAGGGCCAGGGCGAGAGCCAGCACCGCCCACTCCATGGCTCCCAGTGTTCCGCGACCCCGAGCGGGACGCCACGGAGTTAGTGGATGGGGAGAGTCAGTGGCCAGTCGGAGCCGGTGTCCTGCGTGGAGACCGGCCGGTCAGTGGGTGGCCTCCTCTGGCGCGACGCGCCGTGGCCACCAGAACCGCTCGCCCAGCGTGAGCACGATCGCCGGCACGAGGACCGTGCGGACCAGCAGCGTGTCGAGCAGCACGCCGATGCAGATCACCGCACCCACCTGGGCCAGCACGACCAGGGGTAGGACGCCCAGGACCGCGAAAACCGCGGCGAGCAGGATGCCGGCGCTGGTGATCACCCCGCCGGTGGCCGACAGCGCACGCAGGACGCCCTCGCGGCTGCCGACGTGACGGGCCTCCTCGAGGGTGCGGGTGATCAGGAAGATGTTGTAGTCGACCCCGAGCGCGACGAGGAAAAGGAACGAGTAGAGCGGCACGATCGGGTCGAGCCCACTGAAGCCCAGCAGCCCGGTGAACAGCCACCAGGACACCCCGAGGGCCGCGCAGAAGCTGGCGATGACGCTGGCCACCAGGATGACCGGTGCCAGCACCGAGCGCAGGATCGCGGCCAGGGCGAGCAGCACCAGGATCAGGATGATCGGGAGGATGACCAGGCGGTCACGGGTGCTCGCGTCGGCGGTGTCCGCGGTCTCCGCCGCCGTGCCGGTCACGTAGGTCTCGGGAAGCTCCGCCGTGACGGTGCGGATGTCGTCCAGTGCGGCGCGGGCCTCGTCCGACTCGGGCGTGGTCGACAGCACCACGCTCAGCTGGGTCACTCCGCCCCCTTGTGCCCCGACGCTGACCGACCCCACCGGGTCCAGCCCCTCCAGGTCGGCCACCAGTTGCTCGACCGTCGCCTCGTCCTCGGTGGCGGTGACCACCGTGGTCGGGTCGGCGGCGCCTCCGGGGAAGGACTCCGCCAGCCGCTCAGCGGCGACGATCGCCTCCGGCTTGTCGGTGAACTGCTCCGAGGAGGGCAGCCCCAGCTGGAGCTGGGTCAGCCCGACGGCCATCACCGCGAGCAGCGTGAGGGTGCCGACGATGAACGCCTTCGGCCGGGTCGCCACCCGGTCCCCAACGCGCCGCCAGCCGGAGCGCCGCCCCGCCTGGCCCTCCTCGCCCACATGCGGCACCTTGGGCCAGAAGATCCACCGGCCGAACAGCACGAGGGCGGCCGGCAGCATCAGCAGTACGAAACCGGCCGCGACGACGATGCCCACGGCGCTGGCCAGCCCCAGCCCGCGGGTGTTCGGGAAGACCGAGAGGAGCAGCGTGAGCACGCCGACGACGACGGTGGCGGCACTGGCCAGGACCGCCTCGGCCGTCCGGCGCAGTGCGTGGCCCATCGCCTCGAAGCGGTCCTCGCGGGTCCGCAGCTCGTCGCGGTAGCGGGAGATGAGCAGCAGGGCGTAGTTCGTGCCCGCCCCGAAGACCAGCACCGACAGGATGCCGATGGTCGACTCGTCCCACGGCACCCCGAAGAAGGCCAGCACCTGCGTCGCGAGGATGGCGGCCGTGCGGTCGGCGATCCCCACGACGGCGAGCGGGACCAGCCACAGGGTCGGGCTGCGGTAGGTGATGAGCAGCAGCACCGCCACGACCGAGGCGGTGAACGCCAGCAAGGTGGTGTTGGCGCCGCTGAAGACCTCCGCGAGGTCGGCACGGACCGCGGCGGGCCCGGTCACCTGCACCTCGACGCCCTCGGGGGTGGCGTCCCGGAGCGAGGTGCGCAGGTCGCTCACGGACGCCGTCACCTCGGTCGCCGTCTCGGCAGGGACGTTCACCACCGAGATCGCCGCAGTCCCGTCCTCGGACGGCTGAAGGAAGGCGGGCGGCCCCGGCACCCCGGTGTCGAGTCCCTCGACGACCTGCTCGAGGTCGGGCAGCGACGAGCCGATCTCCGAGTCAGAGCTGAACAGGATGATGGCGGTGGCGGTGTCCTCCGTGGGCAGCTGCTCGGCCAGCTCCACCCCACGCGTCGACTCGTAGCCCGCGGCCAGGGTGTCGGTCGGGTGGGGGTCCCGTTCCGCCTCGCCGAGACCGACCATCACGCCGGCGCCCAGGGCGAGGCCGAGCAGGGCGACGACCCACGCGCTGCGGCGACCGGTGACGGTGTCGACGACCCGATCGATGACCGCGCGCATGCACCACTCCTCACATCAGGTGTTTAAGGTTTGTCCAACCTTACCCCATCGAGTCGCGGTTGGACGCACGCAACCTACGGCACGCGCCTGTGGTCCCCACACCTCGACCGAGCGCGCCGGGTGGCGGGATTCCGGGCCACCGAGCGCGCCGGATGGCGAGATTCCGGGCCACCGAGCGCGTCGCGTGGCGAGATTCCGGACCACCGAGCGCGTCGGGTGGCGGAGACGCGGGCTACTTCTCGACGCGGAAGCCGAGCTTGATGCCCACCTGCCAGTCGGCGACCGTGCCAGAGTCGTCCAGGTGACCGCGGATCTCGGTCACCTCGAACCAGTCGAGGTTGCGCACGGTCTGGCTGGCCGAGGCCAGGGCGTTGTTGACGGCGGCCTCCACGCCGTCTGGGGAGCTGCCCACGAGTTCCGAGACGGCGTAGACGTGGTTGGCCATGGTGATCCTCCGGGCGTCGGGCCGGACGCCGGTCGCCCGGCACTGCTCCCAACGTAGTCCTCACGGTGGTCCGCGCAACCGGTCTCAGGACGGGCGCAGCACCGCCACGAGGAAGGGGGAGTCGCTGCGGAACGGTCGCAGGTCCCACGTGGACAGCAGCACGTCGGGGATGAGGCCGTTGGCCTCGGCGTCGGCGAGGAACTCCGCGAACGGGTAGCCGCGGCCGGCGCCGAAACCCACGACCACCCGCCCCTCGGGTGCCGTGTGCTGACGCAGCCGCGTCAGCACCTCGCCCCGGGTGCTCGGTGCCAGGAAGGCCATCACGTTGCCGGCGCTGACGATCACGTCAAACGGATCGAGTATGCCGTGGGCCGGCAGATCCAGCTCCGCCAGGTCCGCGGTGATCCAGAGTGGACCGGGATAGTCCTCCTCGGCTGCCCGGATGAGGACCGGGTCGACGTCGACCCCCACGACGGTGTGTCCCGCCCGGTGCAGATGAGCACCGACCCGCCCACCCCCGCAGCCGGCGTCGAGGATCCGCGCCCCACGCGGGGCCATCGCGTCCACCAGGCGCGCCTCCCCGACCACATCCGCCCCGGCGGCGACCAGTCGCCGGAAGCGATCGGCATACCTCGTGGAGTGCTCCGGATCCGCCGCGACCTGACGCATCCACTGACTCGGCTCGACCATAAGCCCAGGCTAGGGCGCCGACGCACAGCTCGGGGCGCCGCCCGGAAGGTGTCCCGGCAGGTCTAGCCAGCGGCGTCGTCGGCTCGCTAGGGTCGGGCGCATCCTCGTTTCTGCCTCCCTACCCCCACGGAGACCTGTCATGAAACCTCGATCACACCCACCTACCCCCAACGCCGCGAGGAGGCGCCGACGCATCGGCGCCGCCGCCGCGGCAGCCCTGGTGGCCACCTCGCTCGCGGCAGGGGTCGCCACCGCTGACGACCCCGAGGACTTGGGCAACGCCACCGACTACGGCATCGAGCCCAGTCCGAGCGGCACCGTCGTGCAGGAGGGTGCGCTCTCCGGCACCCCGCGCGTGGCCTCCGCCTACTTCGTGCAGCTCGCGGGCAAGTCGGTCGTCGAGGGCGCCAGCGCCCAGGCGGTCTCCGCCCAGCAGGAGTCCTTCCTGCAGGAGGCGGCCGCGCTCGGGGCCACCGTGGAGGTGCGGCAGACCTACCGCAACCTGTGGAACGGCGTGTCGGTCGATGCGTCGGAGACGGATCTGGCGGCGCTCGCCGGGGCCAGCCAGGTCGAGGCGATCTTCCCGGTCTACCTGGTGGACGCGCCGGAGGTTGACCCGGACTCGATGGCACCGATGATGGCGTCCGCCATCGGGATGACCGGCGTGGACGAGGCGCACGCCATGGGCTTCACGGGAGCGGGGCTGAAGATCGGCATCATCGACACCGGCATCGATGTCGACCACCCCGACTTTGCCGGCGGCGGCACGCCAACCGACGGGCTCCACCCCAACTGGCGCACCAGCCAGATCCAGTACGGCCTCGACCTGGTCGGCGACTCCTTTAACGCCGACTACACGTCGGACGCCTACGACCCGGTGCCGGTGCCCGACGTCAACCCGGACGACTGCTACGGCCACGGCACCCACGTGGCCGGCATCGCCGCCGGCAACGGCGACCCGGCCGCCGGCGGCGTCGTCGGCGTGGCGCCGGACGCCGTGCTCGGTTCCTACCGCGTCTTCGGCTGCGGCGGCTCCACGACGGCCGAGATCATGCTCGCGGCGATGGAGCGCACCTACGAGGACGGCATGGACGTGGTGAACATGTCCATCGGTTCCTCCTTCATGACCTGGAAGCAGTACCCGACGGCGGTCGCCGGCGACGCGCTCTCCGACGCCGGCGTCGTCGTGGTCGCCTCGATCGGCAACAGCGGCGCTGACGGCCTCTACTCCGCCGGTGCCCCCGGTGTCGGTGAGAAGGTCATCGGGGTCGCGTCCTACGACAACGTCCAGATCACCGTCAACTCGGTCACCATCAGCCCGGACGACACCCCGGTCGGTTACGTGAACGCCACCGGTGCCGCGCCCACACCGACCGAGGGCACTACGGTGCTCTCCCGGCTCGGCGACCCGGGCAGCCCCGAGGCCATGGCCTGTGTGCCCATCACCACCGACCTCACGGACACCACGGTGATCATCCAGCGCGGGCTCCACCCGGACCACCCCACCTGCGACGCCACGTTCTACAACAAGGCACGTCAGGGTCAGGAGGCCGGCGCCGAGGCCGTGATCATCTACAACAACGTCGCCGGGCTCATCAACCCGACTGTCGAGCCGCCCACGCCGGCCGACCCGCCGATCACCATCCCGGTCATCTTCATCCAGCAGTCCGACGGCGTGCTGATCGACGGTCGGATCGTGGCCGGCGAGACGACCATGACCTGGACCGACGAGGTCACCAGCCTCCCGTCGCCGACCGGCGGTCTGATCTCGAGCTTCAGCTCCTACGGCATGACCGCCGAGCTCGAGCTCAAGCCGGACCTCGGCGCCCCGGGCGGCAACATCATGTCCGCCTACCCGCTGGAGGCCGGCGGCTACGCCACGCTCGGCGGCACGTCGATGGCCTCGCCGCACGTCGCGGGCGCGGTGGCGCTGCTCCTGCAGGCGGACCCGTCCCTGACGCCCGCCGAGGTGCGGGACACGCTGCAGAACCACGCGGACCCGGCGCTCTGGTCGCTCAACCCCGGGGCTGGTCTCCTTGAGGGGGCCTTCCGGCAGGGTGCCGGCCTGGTCGACGTGGACGACGCGATCCTGGCCACGACCTCGATCAGCCCCGGCGCTCTCGCCCTGGGCGAGGGCGAGGCAGGACCGCACACGGTGTCGGTGTCGGTGACCAACGACGGCGACGCGCCGGTGACCTATGCGATCGCCAACAACGCGGAGACCGTCGCGGTCGGACCCCCGAGCACCGCCCCGGGCTACTTCTACGACCCCGCCGAGATGTCCGGCCCGACCGAGGTGACCGTCGGTGCCGGGGAGACCACGGTCGTGGAGCTGACGTTCACCCCGCCGGCGAGTACCCACCGGATGTACAGCGGCTGGGTCACCTTCACCCCCGCCGAGGGCGACCCGCTGCGGGTGCCGTATGCCGGGTTGTCCGGTGACTACCAGGGCATCGAGGTGCTCACCGCCGGAGCGTCCGGTGTGCTGCCCGTGCTGGGCCAGCTCGTGGAGTGCGACCGGCTGATCGGCGTCGACTGCGTCAAGGACGGGAGTTGGAACATCTTCCCCGACACCGGTGCCGGCGACGAGCCGGTCTACACCCTGGTGGACGGGGACGTCCCGACGATCCTGGCGCACCTGGCGCACCAGTCGCGCTCGGCGACCCTCACGGCATACGAGGCCAACGCCGACGGCTCGCAGGGCGCGGAGGTCGGCGTTGTGGTCACCCAGGACTACCTGGCCAGGTCGGCGACCACGGGCAGCTTCGAGGCCCTCACCTGGGACGGCACCGTCGAGGGTGAGGTCGTCAGCGACGGGAAGTACATCCTCGAGCTGAGCGTGCTCAAGGCCCTCGGGGACCCGGCGAACCCGGCCCACACCGAGACGTTCACCAGCGAGCCGTTCACCATCGGCAGCGAGGCCACGGACCCGACCTCGCCCGAGGTCATCCGCTACACCGGGGACGACCGCTTCGCCACGGCGGCGCGGATCGCGGCCGAGACCGCACCGGGCGTCGAGACCGTCTACATCGCGACCGGCCTCGACTACCCCGATGCGTTGGCCGGTGCGGCACGCGCCGGCAGCGAGGGTGCGCCCGTGCTGCTGGTCCGTGCGGACTCGATCCCGGCTGCGACGCGGTTCGAGCTCAGCCGGCTGGAGCCGCAGAACATCGTGGTGCTCGGCGGCGACACCGTGATCCAGGGTTCGGTGGCCAGCGCGCTGCGCGACTTCACCGACGGTGACGTCACCCGGGTCTCGGGATTGGACCGCTACGACACGGCAGTCCAGATCTCCGCGGTGCACGACCCGGGCGTCGACACGGTCTACGTCGCGACCGGGACGGAGTTCCCGGACGCGCTGGCCGGCGCTGCCCGGGCAGGTGCCCTGGACGGCCCGGTGCTCCTGGTCAAGCAGGACCGCATCCCGGCTACCACCAGGGCCGAGCTGGAGCGGCTGACACCGGGCAACATCGTGCTGCTCGGAGGCACCGAGGCGATCTCGGCCGGCGTCGAGGCTGACCTCGGGGCGCTGGGCACCGTGGACCGGGTGAGCGGCATCGACCGCTACGCCACGGCCGCGGCGATCTCCCAGGACTACGAGCCCGGGACCGGGGTGGCTTTCGTGGCCACCGGCCTGGACTTCCCGGACGCGCTCGCCGGCGCCGCCCGGGCAGGCCACCTGGAGGGTCCGGTCCTGCTGGTCAAGCCGGACCGCATCCCCAGGGCGACGCTCGCGGAGCTGGAGCGGCTGGAGGCGCGCCAGATCGTGATCCTCGGTGGGTTCACCGCGGTCTCGGCTGACGTCGAGGCGCAGATCGCGGCGCTCATCTACGGCGACTGACCCTCGCCAGCGCAACGGCTGGGAACCGCACCCCGCGGTTCCCAGCCGTTGTCGTCGTTGGGCAAGAATCCTCTTCGCATTCAGAGGAATTGGAGGATGGCCGAAAGGCGCCCTCGATGCCACGATGCTGAGGAGGCCCGCCGCCGGAGCGGGCACGCTGCACAGGGAGATGAAACGTCGTGGAACTCGTTCCAGGCAATTCACTGATCACCGCCACACCACAGGAGGGCCGCGAGCTCGCCATCGCGATCGCCCGCAAGACGATCGGGGCGATCCAGCCCGACGCCGAGGTCCGGCATCTCCTGCGCCCCGGCTACGCAACGAGTGCCGACTCGCTCACGGCGGCGGGGCACGTGGTGGCGGTCGAGTTCGCGACCATCGCGGCGGCCAACAACTACTGGCGGGACCCGGCCTGACGGACGCCGCAGCGGGCGGGCACCATGAGGCTCACGGTGCCCGCCAGGACTCGATGGTCCGGGTGGTGATCGCCGGGCCGGATGTCGGGTCGTCCGCGTGCGGACGGCCGCGGCCCCGAGACCACTGCGTCCCGGCAACACGCCGGTGGTCAGCGGCTCATTCGTACCCGGGTACGGCCCAGCCGTTGCCGGTCGGGCGTGTCGCGGGACGGACCGTCGTCGGGGTGGGCCCCGTGGGACTCGAACCCACAACCTACGGATTAAAAGTCCGCAGCTCTAACCATTGAGCTAGAGGCCCAGGCGCCGCCGACGTCGGCGGCGCTCCGGGCGGTCAGTCTACGTGGGCGACCGCGGTCTGCGACTACCTGGCGGGGCTGCGCCCGAGTCCCTCACCGCATATGCGGCAGGCGGACGTCCACCCAGACGAGCCGGTGGTCGCTGGAGGGGAAGGGGTAGGTGCCGGTCAGCCAGGAGAGGGGGTCGCTGGACACCGGCCAGAAGACGGCGGAGTCCAGGATCCGCAGGCTCTTGCTGGGCAGCACGTAGTCGACCCGGATGTTGCCCGGCGGCTCGGCGAAGTCCGCGGTGTCGAACCGCGGGTCGCCCAGGTGCTCCAGGTTGATGCCGCCCTGCAGCGCGCTGGCCTCCACGGCCCCCTCGCTGGCTGGCGGGGTCTTGGCGTTGACCGCCCGGTGCTCCAGCAGCTGGTTGATGGCGCCCTCGTAGGAGTCGCCGTCCAGCGGGTCGGCGTTCTGGTCGCCGGCGATGACGAAGTCGCTGCCCGGCACCAGGCCCCCGCGGCGCCCGTCGTCGTCGTAGATGTAGTAGGACGTGCGCTTGCTGTCGACGTAGTCGGCCCAGAACCGGATCTCGTCGTGGTTGCGGCGCCCGTTGCGGTCCTCCGGCCCGTCGAAGGTGGGCGGCGTCGGGTGGCTCACCAGGAAGTGCACCGTCTTCTTGCGGTCGATCCGGATCGGCACGTCCCAGTGCGACTTGCTCGACAGGCGCAGGATCTCCCGCTCCTCCGGCGAGTAGAACTCGGTCGGCAACAGGTTGTGCGGCATGTCCGTCCACCGGAAGTTCTGGAAGGTGCGCACCTTCGCGGTGTCGATCGGGTACTTGGAGTAGACGACCATGCCGTACTGCCCGGGGAACAGGCCGAACCCGAACGCGTCGTCTGGCCCGCCGACCACGCCGTCGTTGTTGAGGTCGTGGTCGGAGGGGATCCCGGTGTTCGACGGCGCCACGAAGTAGTAGGGGTAGTCGACCGGCTCGGCACCGTTCTGCCCGACCGCCAGGTAGTTGTCGCGGAACAGCTCGGCCGCGGCCCCGCCCTCGACGTAGTCGAACTCGTTGACCAGCAGCACGTCGGGGTCGTTGCGCTGGATGATCTCCGCGATCACCTGCGCCTGCTCGTTGTCCGGTGTGGACAGGTCGGCCAGGAGCTCCCCCTCGGCGCCGCGGTTGAGCGAGGCGTTGAAGGTCGCGAAGCGCACGTCCACGTCCGGTTTCCCCCATCTGTTGGCCGACTCGGCAGCGGCGGGCTGTCCGCCGGTGGTCGACGCGGAGGCGGGCGCGAGGGCCGCGCCCGCTGCCAGTGTGGCAGCCGCCAGGGCCAGGACGGAGAGTTTGCGGATCCGGAACCCGGTCATGTCGATGGTCATGTCGATCACGCTAGGGCGGGCAGTATGCCGTGGCGCCCGTTCGCGGTGAACGTCGGGTAAAACCTTCGCCAGGGAATGGTGCGTTGTTTCTCTTCTCGGCACGGGTTCTCACGGCCAAAGGTCACAATTGAGAAATGACAAGAATGTAATTCAGGAGTAACGCTTGTCACATTAGTCACTCCTGCACCATATTGGTGGGGCCCCGACCAAGGAGTCCACCGTGCGACGCCCCCTCGCAGCCTCTCTCGCCTCGTCCCTCGCCCTCGTGCTGACCGCCACCCTGCTCCCCGGCGCGACGGCTGACGAGGTGCTCGAGCCAGCGGCGGGGCAGTCCGCCGACGAAGCGGCGCAGGAGCCCTCCGACGAGGCGGGGGAGCAGGTCAGCCCCGCGGTCCCCGACGAGCACCTCGACCTCGAGCACGGGCTGATCACCTCCGACCCCGAGGACGTCGCGGTCTCGGAGCCCACCGTGGTCACCGAGCTGACCGAGCTGCCCGCGGCCGAGCCCAACGCCGAGTCCTACCCGATGCCGCCCAGCGGGGCCTACACGGTCACCGGCGGCGGGTGGGGGCACCGGATCGGGATGTCGCAGTACGGCGCGCACGGCGCCGGGATCGCCGGACTCACCCATGCGCAGATCCTCTCCTTCTACTACCCGGGCACCGTGCTGGAGACCTGGGACATAGGGATGATCCGGATCGGGATCACCATCGACAACGACGGCACCACCCGGGTCGACCACCGACCCGGCCTGGTGGTCAGTCACGGGACCAGCGGCACGACATACTCCCTGCCGACCCGGGACCAGTGGCGGGTGCGCGCCACGTCCGGCAGCGCCAGCAGCTGCGTCCTGGAGGGGCGCAGCGACGCGGGCGTCTGGTCGGCCTACCACCCCTCGGGTATGCCGACCGGCTGCCCGATCACCTTCGCCTCGCCCAGCGAGGGCACCGTCGACCTCTACCTGCCCAACGGCTCGCGGCGCATCTACCGCGGGCAGCTCACCGCCACCCACCACGGCAGCTCCACGCTGGCGACCGTGAACCGGCTGCCCATGCAGCACTACCTGCGCTCCGTCGTCTCGATCGAGATGTCGTCCTACTTCCACACCCAGGCGCTGCGCGCCCAGGCCGTCGCCGCCCGGACCTACGCCGAGCGCGGGGTCAACGGGACCAGCTACTACGACACCTGCGACACGACCTCGTGCCAGGCCTACCGGGGGCGCGGCGCACGGCAGTCCGATGGCGGGATCACCACCTACGAGTATGCCGAGAACACCGCGGCCGTCGACGCAACGGACGGGCAGGTGCTCACCTACAACTTCCCCGGCGGCAAGGGGCTGGCCACGACGATGTATGCCGCAGCGACCGGCGGCCACACCATCCCGGGCGGCGCCGATCACCCCTACCTGAAGGCCCAGGCCGACCCCTATGACAACACCCCGCTCAACACCCGCCACCGCTGGACCGCGAGCCTGACCAAGACGTCCCTCCAGTCGCGCTACGACATCTACAACGTGACGCGGGTGCAGGTGCTGGAGCGGGACGGTCACGGGTTGTGGGGCGGGCGGATCCTGCGCGCGAAGGTGGAGGGCTTTACCGCCAACGGCACCTACACCTATGCCGACGCGACCGGCATCGGGCTCTACCTGGCACGACCGTGGCCGGCCTGGAACACCGGTCTCTCCTCGGACTACTTCACCTTCGGCGACCCCGGCGACGACCCGCCGCCGTCGGGCGACGTGACGCGGATCGCCGGGACCGACCGCTGGGACACGGCCAGGAAGGTCTCCGAGCAGTGGGCGCCCGGGGTGAGCGTGGTCTACCTCGTCAACGGGGAGGACTACCCGGACGCGCTGGCCGCCTCCGCGCGCGCCGGGGTCTACGACGCCCCCGTGCTGCTGGTGCGGCGCGACCACGTCCCGTCCGCCACGGCCCAGGCGCTGACCCGCCTCCAGCCCGGACGTCTCGTCGTCGTCGGCGGGACCACGGCCGTCAGCACGGCGACCGAGAACGAGCTGCGGACCTTCACCACCGGCGGCCTGCAGCGCGTCGCCGGGACCAACCGCTACGAGACGGCGGCCAACCTGGCCTCCTACTACGCCAGCGGGCAGCCCCGGGTCTACCTGGCCAGCGGCGAGGACTTCCCGGACGCCCTCGCGGTGGCGGCCCTGGCGGGCAAGCAGCACGTCCCGCTGCTGCTGACCCAGGGCGACCGGCTCACCGGCTCGACCCGGATCCAGCTGGACCGGCTGAACCCGGGCGAGGTCGTCGTCCTCGGCGGCACGAGCACCATCTCGAAGGCGGTGGCCGAGCAGGCCGCGGCCTACGCCACCGGCGGCAGCTACCGCCGGCTGGCCGGGGCCGACCGCTACCGGACCGCGGCCCAGGTGGCCCTGCAGTATCCCGGCTCCATCAGTTCCACCCTCGTCGCGTCCGGGGAGAACTTCACCGACGCCCTGGTGGGGGCCGCGCTGGCCGGGCGCCGCGGCATACCCGTCGTGCTGACCCAGCCCGACCGGCTCTCCGGCGGCGCCATCCAGGCCCTCACGCACCTGCGTCCGTCCTCCATCAACGTGCTCGGCGGCCCGGGTTCGGTGACCGACGCCACGCTCGGCAAACTTGCCGCCTACCTGCGCTGACCCCTGACCGGTGGGAGAATCCGCCCATGACTGACACGCACACCGCTGTGCCCGACAACCGACGGACCCTCGTCGAGCTCAACGGGATCGACATCATCGACGAGTCGGAGCGGACGGCCAAGCCGTCGGACCTGTTCTGGCCGTGGTTCGCCGCCAACGTTTCGGTCTTCGGCATGAGCTACGCCGCGTTCGTCTACGGCTTCGGCGTCAGCTTCTGGCAGGGCGTGCTCATCACGGTCGTGGGCGTCACCGTCTCGTTCCTGCTGTGCGGCATCATCGCGATCGCCGGCAAGCGGGGGTCGGTGCCGACGATGGTGCTCTCCCGCGCGGCCTTCGGGGTCAAGGGGCAGAAGGTGCCGGGCATCTTCTCCTGGCTGATCTCGATGGGCTGGGAGACCTTCCTGGCGATCATGGCCACGCTGGCCACCGCCACCGTCTTCAACGAGCTCGGGTGGAGCAGCGGCACGACCACCAAGGTGATCGCCTGCGCCGTGATCGCCGCGCTCATCGTGCTGGGCTCGGTCGCCGGCTACCACACCATTATCCGGATGCAGTCGGTGCTGACGTGGGTCACCGGGCTGGCCACCCTGGGCTACATCGCCATCACCTTCCGGGACATCGACCTGTCCGCCGCGACCGCGCTGCCCGCCGGGTCCACCCAGGCGCTGATCGGCGCGCTCGTCATGGTGATGACCGGCTTCGGGCTGGGGTGGATCAACATCGCCGCCGACTGGTCCCGCTACCAGAAGCGGGACGCCTCCGGCGGGCAGATCGTCTTCTGGAACACCTTCGGCGGGGCCGTCGCCCCGGTGCTGCTGGTCTGCTACGGCCTGGCGCTCGCCGGCTCCAACCCCGACCTCATCGACGGCATCGCGAACGACCCCATCGGCACGCTGGCCACCATCCTGCCGACCTGGTTCCTCATCCCGTTCTGGATCGCGGCCGTGCTGGCGCTGGTCAGCGGTGCGGTCCTGGGCATCTACTCCTCCGGCCTGACGCTGCTCAGCCTGGGCATCGACATCCCGCGGCCGATGGCGGCGCTCATCGACGGCACCATCCTGACCCTCGGCACGATCTACGTCGTCTTCTTCGCCGAGTCCTTCCTGGCGCCCTTCCAGAGCTTCCTGATCACCCTCGGCGTGCCGATCGCGGCCTGGGCCGGCATCCTCATCGCCGACATCATGCTGCGCCGCAAGGACTACGACGAGGCCGCCCTGTTCGACGGACGGGGCCGCTACGGCAGCTGGAACTGGACCTCGGTGGGGCTCATGGTCTTCGCCTCCGTCCTGGGCTGGGGCCTGGTCGTCAACAACTTCGCCGCCGACGCGACCTGGAACAACTGGCAGGGCTACCTGCTGGAGCCGCTGGGTCTGGGCACCTACGTCGAGGACGGCGCCTACTGGGACGGCAACTGGGCCTACGCCAACCTCGGTGTCCTGCTCGCGCTGGTGATCGGCTTCGTCGGCTACGCGCTGCTGCAGGCCTCCGCGGTCCGCCGCCAGGAGGCCGCGCCGGTGGCCCCGGCCCGCGCCGACGACCTCGACGGGACCGTGGTGTGACCATGGCGCAGGACGAGTCCTCCGACCTCCCGACCGAGCAGGGGCGCACCAAGGACGGCCCGGCCGACGTGGCCGCCTCGGCCGGCACGGACCCCTGGCTCGTGGTCATCGACGCCCAGGTCGTCTTCGCCGACCCGGGCTCGGAGTGGTGCGCCCCCCGGTTCGAGGAGATCGTCGAGCCGATCCGCCGGCTGGCCGCGGCGTTCGGCGACCGCGTGGTCCTCACCCGGTGGGTGCCGCCGGTCGAGAAGGTCGGCTCCTGGAAGCCCTACTTCGAGCAGTTCGCCTTCGCCGACCAGCCGCCGGACCACCGGCTCTTCGACCTGGTGCCTGCGGCGGCGGACCTGGGCGCACGGCATACGGTCTCCGAGCCCACGTTCGGCAAGTGGGGGGAGCAGTTGCGGGCCATCACCGGTCCCACGCCTCACCTGGTCCTCACCGGCGTGGCCACCGACTGCTGCGTGATCTCGACCGCGCTGCCCGCCATCGACGCCGGCGCCCAGGTGACGGTGGTCTCCGACGCCTGCGCCGGGTCCGACGACACCAACCACCAGCAGGCGCTCGACGCGATGGCGCTGTATGCGCCGCAGCTGTTCGTGCGCACGAGCGCCGAGGTGCTGGAGGAGTCCGGCCTCACCTGACCGAGCGCACGGGGCGTCGCTCCTGAAGGCCACCGGGCGCGCGAAACGTCGCTCCCGGAGGCCACCGAGCGCACGGGACGTCGACGTGGTCCATGACCGCGAGCGGTAGGCGGTTTTGGTCGCGCGGATCTCGTCGCATGCGACGTCTTTCGCATGACCAAATACGCCGGTCGCAGCGGGGGGTCGCGGCGGGGTGTGGTGGGGTGCCGGTGGCACTCCGGCGCCGTTCGCTTCCCTCAGTCCGCCGGGGTGATCGACAGGCCGAGGTCGGCGAACTGCTCCGCGGGGCGGTGGTAGCCACGGACGAGGTGCCTGATGCCGCCGATGCGGGAGGGCGAGTCGGCGATGGCCGCGGCGATCACCGAGGAGAAGCCGGCCCGCACGTCGGGGACCTCGACCTGGGCGCCGCGCAGTCCGGAGACGCCCTTGACGACCGCGGAGTGGACCGCGTTGGTGTCGTGGAAACGGCAGGACTCCCCGCCCAGGCAGGTCGAGAACAGCTCGATCTCGGCCCCCATCTGCTGGAGGGCGGGGACGTAGACCAGCCGATCCTCATACACGGTCTCGTGCAGCACCGACATGCCCTGGGCCTGGGTGAAGAGGACCATGAGGGGGGTCTGCCAGTCCGTCATGAAACCCGGGTGGGTGTCGGTCTGCACCGCCGCCGGGCGCAGCCCCTCCGGTGCCGTCGCCAGGACGTAGTCGTTGGTGATGTCGAACTGGGCGCCCATCCCGCGCAGCGTGGTGAGGGCCGTGACGAGCCGGTCCTGCCGGCAGCCGTGGACGCGCACGTGGCCACCGGTGACCAGGCCGGCGACCAGATAGCTGAACGCCTCGTTGCGGTCGCCCTCGAGGGTGACCTCGGCGCCCTGGAGCCGGTCGACGCCGTCGATGGTCCACTTGCGGCCCGGGGAGAGCACGATCCGGGCGCCCATACGCTGCAGGAACAGCGCGAGCTCGATGACCTCGGGTTCGGTCGCGGCGTTGCGCAGCACGGTCCGTCCCTCGGCGAGCGCCGCGGTCAGCAGCACCGTCTCGGTGGCCCCGACGCTCGGGTAGGGCAGCTCCAGCCGGGCGCCGCGCAGCCGGGTCGCCCGGGCCACGATGCCGTCGTCCCGGTGCTCGATCTCGGCCCCCAGCGCGGCCAGCGCCTCGATGTGGAAGTCCACCGGGCGACGTCCGATGGGGTCGCCGCCGAGCAGCGGCACGAACGCCTCACCGGCCAGGTGCAGCAGGGGACCGAGGAGCAGGATCGGGATGCGGTTGAGGCCGGTGAACGACAGCGGGACCTCCGCCAGCACGTTCGCGTCCCGCCCGACAGTGATCACGCCCTGCTGCTCATCGTGCTCGACGTCCACCCCGAGGGAGCGCAGCATGTCGCGCGTGATGACCACGTCGCCGACCTCGGGCACGTTGCGGATCTGGCTCGGACCGTCGCCCAGCAGCGCGGCCACCATGTGTTTGGTCACCGCGTTCTTCGAGCCGCGGACGTGCACGTCTCCGTGCAGGGGCCCGGAGGGGGTCACGGACCAGGCAGTCGTAGGCATGGGGTCAGGCTACGCACTTCCGGGGATCCGTGGGGGACTGTCGGCTGGGTGGAAACTGCGTGGCGGGTGTCGGCGCCGGCTGTCAGGCTGCAGGGCATGACCTCAGCGGACCAGAAGACGATCCTGCACCGCTATCTCAGGAGCGGCCGCGATGCGCTCCTG
This sequence comes from Actinomycetales bacterium, assembly GCA_012515595.1. Classification (GTDB taxonomy): domain Bacteria; phylum Actinomycetota; class Actinomycetes; order Actinomycetales; family Dermatophilaceae; genus Ornithinicoccus. The sequence goes on along the minus strand of JAAYYA010000490.1, from coordinate 9,558 downwards.
TGGAAGCTGGACGGGCTCAGTGAGTATGACGTGCGCCGGCCGATGACTCCCACGGGCACCAACCTGTTGGGGCTGGTCAAGCACGTGGCCAGCGTCACCGACGGCTACCTCGGGGCAGTGATGGGCCGGCCGTCCGGCATCGACCTCCCGTGGTATCCGGAGGACCCGGCCGACGAGGAGCCCAACGCCGACCTGTGGGTGCCGGTCGAGGAGTCGCGCGAGTTCATCGTCGACCTGCACCACCGCGTGGCCGCCCACGCCGACGCGACGATCGAGGCGCTCGAGCTCGATGCCCCGGGGCAGGTGCCGTGGTGGGGGGAGCAGGGAGAGGTCACGCTGCACCGGGTGCTGGTGCACGTCATCGCGGAGACCCACCGGCACGCCGGGCACGCCGACATCATCCGTGAGCTGATCGACGGCTCGGCCGGGCTCCGCGAGGGGATGGACAACATCTGGGCCGAGGACGGCGCCGACTACTGGGCGCGGCACCGGCAGCGCATCGAGGACGCCGCCCGCGCCGCCCAGGAGTCGGCGGGCGCCTAGCGGGCAGACGGGGCGACCCGGGTGGCCGCCCGGTCCGCCACCGCGGGCACGTCCGCGTCCACGGGGCGCAGCGCCGCCCGCGCAGCCGGCAGCAGACCGGCGACGAGGGCAGCGCCCCAGACCACACTCGCCCACGGCTGCCCCGAGAAGGCCCCGAAGACCACGGTCCCCAGGAGCACCGACCCGAGGGCCCATGCCGGGATGACCCGCGCCCGCCAGAGCGCCAGCGCGAGCACGGCGGGCGCCAGGAGCACCCCGAGGAGGAAGGGTGCAAAGACCGCGAATCCCAGGCTGCTGGCGTCGAGTGCCTGCTGGGCGGAGACGGCTGCCTCCGTGTCGGGCATCCCGGACAGGGCGCCGACGGTGGCGAAGTAGCCCATCAGGTGCGCGATCTGACCGGTGACCATGCCGGCGCCCAGGACGCCGCCGGCCCACGCGAGGACCGGGGCCCGGTCGACCGCGAGGCGCCACAGCAGCAGCACCATCGGGATCGTGAGGATCGCGGCGAGGTAGAAGAGCCACGCCCCGGCCTCCCAGGGGCCGCGGTTCGCGTCCACGGCCGCGAAGAGCTGGGCGGTGCTCCCGGGGGACCCGTCCGCGAGGACGTCCCCCTCGGCGCCCAGGCGCAGCAGGTCCGCGACGGTGATGACGACGGGGGTGAGGAGGACGGCGATCGCGCCGAGCATCCGTGCCTTCATGAGGTGCTCCTTGTGGTTGGCTCGCGGCCCGGGTCCCCGGACCACCTCCACGGTGCCGCCGGGCAGCCCCGCTCCGCGTCCGCCGTGGCGCCCACGACGGTCTCCCGGGTCCGGTGATCTCGCTGCCGCGCCACGAGGGATGCGGGTCCACCCTGAGGGGGACGCGCGGCTGGCCGTCCGGGCCGTACTGTCAGGCAGGTGAGCAGGTGGCGCGGCCTCGTCGTCCTCGCGCTGGCGTGTGCCGGCCTGGACGCCTTCCTGCTGGCCGGGGAGGGGATCGCTCGGTATGCCGTGCCACCGGTCGCCGCGCTCGCTGTCCTCGCCGTGGGGCTGGCACCGTGGGCCGGGCTCGTCGGTGTCGTCGCGGCCATGGTGCTGGGCGGCTGGCTGGGGGTCCCCACGGAGAGCCCTGCTCTCCTGCCGGCGACGTTGGCGGTGACCTACCTGGCGGGACGGTCCGCCGGGGCGTGGCCCGGTGTCGCGGGGGTCGCCGCCGTGGCCGCGGCCGCCTGGGCGCTGGACGATTTCGGGGTGGGGACCCTGGTCTTCGCCGCGGTAGTGCTCGGCACGGTGTGGACGTTCGGTCGGGTCGTGCGGCGCCGGACCGAGGCGGCCCGGGCCGCCGGTGAGGAAGCAGCCCGGGTGGCGGCCGTTGACCCGGTCGCCGCGTCCGGTCAGGTCGTGCTCGCGGAGCGCGAGCGACTGGCGACCGAGGCGGTCGCGGTGCTGCAGGGAGCCGTCACGGAGATGCGCCGGGTCGCCGCAGCGGCGACGGACTCCCTCGGTGAGGAGGAGTTGACGGCCGTCCACCATCGAGGGGTCGTCGCCGTCCAGGAGCTGCGACTCCTGCTGGGGCTGCTGCGCCAGGACCCTGAGGACGACGTCGAGGGGGAGGGCGCCCCTGACCAGGGTGGGAGGTCGGGATCGCCCTCGCGCGCCCGCGGTCGGTGGCCCCTGTGGCACGAGTGGGTGACGGCGCTGCTGGCGCTCGCGCTCGTGCCCGTCGACCTCGTCGGACCGGATGCCCTCGGTCCGGTGGCGCTCGACGCGGGCGTGGCGCTGTGCCTGGTGCCGCTGCTGCAGCGCACCTGGCCCTTCGTGGCGGCGCTCCTCCTGGGCGGTGTGCCGCTCCTGGCCCTGGCGCTGGGCGCGCCGCCGCTGGACGGCATGTCCGAGGTCGTGGTCACCGTGGCCGCCGCGTGGCGCGTGGGCGCCAGCGGGGACCGGGTGCTCGGTGCGGGTCTGGCCGGGATGCTGCTCTCCCGGGTCGTCTACGTCCTGGGCACCGATCCGGGGAACCTGATGATCGAGCTGGCCATCATCGGCATGCCGGTGCTCGCCGGAGCAGCCTGGGGGGAGAAGGACCGCGCCTATCGCACGGCCCGCGACCAGGCCACCACGCTGCACGAGGCGCACGGCGCGATCATCAGCGCGGCGGTGACCCAGGAGCGGCTGCGCATCGCCCGGGAGCTGCACGACGTCGCCAGCCATGCGGTCGGGGCGATGGTCCTGCAGGCCGCGGCGGCGCTGTCCCATCGCGAGCAGGATCCGGCGCGGGCCCGTCGGGCACTGGCCGTCGTCGACTCATCTGGAGCGGACGCCCTGGGTGAGCTGCGTCGGCTCCGGTCCGTCCTGCGCGGTGACGCGCGGGACGAGCAACCGCCGACGGCCGACCTGGCCGGCATCGTGGCGCGCGTCGGCGAGGGCCTCGACGTCCGGCTGGACGCGGCGACGCTGCCGCAGGACCCCGTGACCGCGGCGTTCGTCCGTCAGGTCGTGCACGAGGGGCTGGCCAACGCCAGCCGTCACGCGCCGGGCTCCCGCGTCGAGGTGCGCGTCGGCCAGACACCCGCCGGGTGGGTCGTCGACATCGTGGACGACGGTGCCGCCCTAGCGAGACCAGCGGTGCAGAGCACCGGCTACGGCCTCGTCGGCCTCGCCGAGAGGGCCCGGGCGCTCGGCGGCGAGGTCACGGCCGGACCCATGACTGACGGAGGCTTCGCTCTGCGGGCCAGCCTGCGTCATACGGACCCTGCCGCTGAGAGAGTGGACGCATGAGCAACGAGACCGTCCGGGTCGTCGTCGCGGACGACCAGGATCTCGTCCGTGGCGGGATCACCGCCATCCTCGAGGCTGCCGAGGGGATCGAGGTGGTCGCTGAGGCCGCTGACGGGCACGCCGCGGCGGCGCAGGCCCGCGACCACCGGGCCGACGTCGTGCTCATGGACGTGCAGATGCCCGGCCTCGACGGCGTCTCCGCCGTCGGTGAGGTCGCGCGCGCCCGCCCGGAGGCCAAGGTGGTCATGCTGACGATGTTCGACCTCGACGAGTATGTCTTCGGCGCTCTGCGGGCCGGCGCCAGCGGCTTCCTGCTCAAGACCACCCCGCCGGGGGAGCTGGCCGCCGCGATCCACGCCGCGCACCGCGGCGACCTGCTCTTCGCGCCGACGGTCACCCGCCGGCTGGTCGAGAACTACGTGCGGAGGCCTCCCGCCGGCACGGTGTCCGACGGGCTCTCGGAGCTGACCCCGCGCGAGCTCGACGTGCGGAAGGCGATGGCCAGGGGCCTGTCGAACGCCGAGATCGGGCGCGAGCTCTACCTGGGCGAGGCCACCGTCAAGACGCACGTGACGCGGGTGCTGGGCAAGCTCGGGCTGCGGGACCGGGTGCAGGCGATCGTGCTCGCCTACGAGACCGGTCTGGTCTGAGGTGAGCGGCGCCCGACGCGCCCGGTGAGGCCTGGGAGCGATGCGCCATGCGCTCGGTGGCCTTCTGGAGCGCAACGCGGTGCGCCCGGTCGGGTCTGGGAGCGCAACGCGGCGCGCCCGGTCGTGAGGGGGGCGGTCGTCAGGGGGTGGGGGTGGCGAGCCAGCCGCGGCGCTCGGCCTGCACGCCGAGCTGGATCCGGGTGTGCACGCCGCACGCCTCCATCATCGAGGCCACGCGGCGCTGGACGGTCCGGATGGACAGCCCGAGCTGGCTGCCGACGGCTTGGTCGGTCAGCCCGGAGAGCATCAGGGTCAGCACGCGCAGGTCGGCGTCGTCCAGGCCGTCGCGGTCGGCGCTGGTGGTGCCCGCGGTGGCCAGGCTCCGCGCGTTGCGCCAGGAGTTGTCGAAGAGGGCCAGCAGGGCGTCCAGGAGGGCGCTCGGGTGGACCAGGAGGGCACCGGTCCCGCGGCGTCCCTCCTCCTCGGCCGAGGCGAGCGGGATCAGGGCCAGCTCGCGGTCGGCCACGAGCATCCGCATGGGGACGCGGTCGACGACCCGGATCTGCTCCCCGCGGTCCATGGCGCCCTCGGCGTTGGCGAAGACACCCGGTTGCTCCAGGACGGCCCGTTCCACGATGACACGGAAGGTGACGCCCCGCGCGGCCGCCGCGTCCTCCTCGGCGTTCTCGGCGGCGGACACGGCCGCCACCCCGGAGCGGACGAAGGCCAGGACCTCCCCGCGGGCGGCGCGCTGCAGCTGTGCGAAGCGCTGGGCCACCGCCTCCTGACCGGTGACGACGTCGATCACGTCGGTGACGGTGCGCTGCGCGGCCGCGCCGCGGTACTGCTCGGTGAGGGACTCCAGCTCGGAGCGCGCCCGGTTCAGGTCGTCCTGCCGGTCGCGCACGAGCGAGCCCAGCGCGACGAGGGGCGGTGAGGCGACGAACTGCTCGGTGCCGTTCGTCGACGTGGCGACCAGGCCCTTCTCGGACAGGGACGCCAGGGCGACCCGCAGGTCACCGGCCGGCAGCTCGAGGTGCTCGGCGAGGTCTGCGGAACTGGCCGACGGCAGCGTGATCAGGCGGCGGTAGGCCGCTTCTTCGACCGGATCGAGTCCTAACACATCCAGCATCTTGTCCTCCTTCCGTCAGTCGAGACAGCCAATCTTACGGCGGGAACACGCCACGGCATAAACCCGTCATTGTGGAGAGTGGAGACCAGTGACATATTCATGCCGTCAGAACAATCCCTGCAATGTAGCGAGGACAACCTATGACCCACCGATCACGCGCGCGGACCGTCGTGTCCGGCGTCGCCGCCGTGGCCCTCGTGGCGACCGCGGCCGCCGGCGCCGCGACCGCCGCCCCGGACCAGGACGCCTCAGCCACGGCCGAGGCGTCTTCCACGTCGAGCTCACGGCCGAGCCCAGAGTCCAGCAACGGGACGGTGCACCGCCTCACGCTGATCACCGGTGACGTCGTCACCGTCACCGAGCTCGCCGACGGCACCAGGACGGTGGACGTAGAGTCCTCCGGCGGTTACCAGACCCTGACCGTGGGGGAGGACCTGCACGTCGTGCCCGACGCCGCCCGGCCCTTCCTCGCGGCCGAGACACTGGACCGGGACCTGTTCAACGTCTCCGCGCTGATCGAGCAGGGCATCGGGGCGGACGGCCGCGACACGGCGCCGCTCATCGTGCAGTTCGAGAAGGGTGCCTCCACGGCGTCCCTCCAGTCCTCCCTCGGGACGACGACCGCGACGCTGGAGAGCCTCAACGCCGTCGCGCTGCAGACCGACGCGGCGGATGCGCAGGACACCTGGGGATCCCTGACCGGGAACCGCACGGACGGCACGCTCGCCCGCGGCGTGACCAAGGTCTATCTGGACGGTCTGGTCGAGGCCAGCCTGGCTGACAGCGTCCCGCAAGTGGGGGCTCCGGAGGCCTGGGACCGGGGGATCGACGGCTCGGGCGTCACCGTCGCCGTCCTGGACAGCGGCGTCGACCTGACCCACCCCGACCTGAAGGACGCGGTCGTTGAGTCCGTCAGCTTCGTCCCCGGCGAGGACGTCACCGACGTGCACGGGCACGGCACCCACGTGGCCTCGACCGTGGCCGGCTCCGGCGCCGCCTCGGAGGGGACCCAGACGGGCGTCGCGCCCGGCGCCGACCTCATCGTCGGCAAGGTGCTCGGCAACGACGGATACGGCCAGGAGTCCTGGATCATCGACGGCATGGAGTGGGCGGCCGACAACGCCGACGTCGTCAACATGAGCCTGGGCACCACCGAGGCCAGCGACGGCACCGACCCGATGGCCGTGGCGCTGAACACCATCAGCCAGGAGACCGACACCCTCTTCGTGGTGGCCGCCGGCAACAACGGCATGGTCAGCGGCATCGGGTCCCCCGGCGCGGCCGAGGCGGCGCTGACCGTCGGCGCCGTCGACGGCATGGACTACCGCACCTGGTTCACCAGCATGGGTCCCCGCCTGGGCGACGCCTTGGTGAAGCCGGACCTGTCGGCCCCGGGCGATGACGTGCTCGCCGCGCGTTCCCAGGCCAGCCCCGGTGAGGGCTGGTACACCTCGATGAGCGGCACCTCCATGGCCAGCCCGCACATCGCCGGCGCCGCGGCGCTGCTGCTCCAGGACGACCCGGACCTGTCCTCCGTGGAGCTCAAGAACACGCTGATGTCCTCGTCCTTCCCGCTGAGCGAGGGACCGTTCCAGCTCGGCGCCGGCCGGCTCGACGTGCCCGCCGCGCTGGATGCCGAGGTCGTCGCGACCGGCTCGATCTCCTTCGGCTACTTCGACTGGCCCCACGAGGACGACGCCCCGGTGACCCGCACGGTCACCTACACCAACGACGGTGCGAGCGAGACGACCCTCACCCTGCGCGTCGAGGGCGGTGACGACCTCGGTGGCACGCTGCCCGACGGGCTGACCGCCCTGTCCGCCAGCGAGGTTGTCGTCCCGGCCGGCGGCACCGCGACCGTCGACGTGACCCTGGACTCCACGGTCGCCCCGGTGGGCCGCACCCTCTCCGGCTTCCTCATCGCCTCGGCCGACGGGACCGACGTGGCCCGCACCGGCTGGGGTCTGATGAAGGAGGAGGAGCGCTACGACCTGACCCTGCGCGCCACCGACCTGGCCGGCGCGCCGGCGCTCGCGTATGTCGTGCTGCAGGGCCGCGAGGACATGTGGCCCTACATGTACGAGGTCGACGGCGAGCTGAGCCTGCGCTTGCCTGCCGGCACCTACGCCGCGATGAGCTACATGGACGTCGAGGTCTCCGCGGACGCGGCCGGCGTGGCCCTGGTGGGCGACCCGCAGATCGACCTCACCCAGGACACCGTGGTCGAGCTGGACGCGCGTGACACCAGTGAGATCACGGTCGACGTCGAGGCGGACGGCGTCCAGCCGAGCCAGCAGCGGATGGAGTACAACATCAGCGCCGGTACCGGCCTGGCCGGGGCCTACCGGGTCCCGGCCACCGTCGACCACCTCTTCGCCGCGCCGATGGACGGCACCACCGACGGCGACTTCGAGTACCTCACCCGCTGGCGCCTGCGGACCCCCTTCATCACGGTGGTCGAGGACGGCAGCCCGCTCGACGTGTCGGGCATGTTCGGCAGCGCCATGCCCAGCGGAGAGGTGACCCTCGACGCGGTCTACGCGGGCACCGGCACGCCGGACGAGCTCGCCGCGGTGGAGACCGACGGCAAGGCCGTCGTGATCACCCGTGACCCCTCCCTGGACCTGACCCAGATCGCTCTCGGTGTCCAGGACGCCGGCGCGGCGCTCCTCGTGGTCGTCAACAACGAGCCGGGGGAGTTCACCGAGGGCGTGTCCTGGGAGGAGACGCTCTCCTTCCCGGCCGCCGCGGTCAGCGGTGTCGAGGGTGCGGGCCTGATCTCCCGGATCCAGGCCGGCCCGGTGCAGCTCACCGTCGGTGGCAGCGTGGACAGCCCCGTGGTCTACGACCTGGTGGACCCGCACCCCGGCGCCATCCCGACCGACCTGGCCTACGCCCCGACGAACGACGAGCTGGCCCGGATCGACGCCAGCTACCACGGCAACCAGGAGCGCGACGGCGGCGAGTTCCGCTACGACTTCCGCCCGCACACCCCGTTCGGCGTCGGCTTCGCCGAGGTGATGACCATGCCCACCGCCCGGACCGAGTACGTCTCGGCCCAGGACGGCACGCAGTGGTACCAGGACGCCACCGTCGTCGAGGGCAACTGGAACGAGCGCGGTCTGCGCCAGGGCTACGAGCCGGGCAGCACCACGGCCGAGTCCTGGTTCGCCGCCATCGTCCAGCCGCGGCTGGGCGCCGGCTACTGGATCCCCAACCGGCAGGGCCCCACCCTCCAGGTCAACCTGCCCAGCTGGGCCGGCGACGAGCCGACCCACACCGGTGGCATGGGCGACTTCCAGGGTGACGAGGACCAGACCATCCGGTGGTACGAGGGCGACACCCTCCTCAAGGAGACCGTCGGCTGGCAAAGCTCCTGGATCGACATCCCGACGACCGAGCCGACCCAGTACCGCGTGACCAACGACGTGGGCCGCCCGACCTCGTGGGGCACCACCCCGGCCAGCAGCACCGAGTGGGTGTTCTGGACCGAGGCGCCGGCCGACTGGTTCGCCGAGCTGCCGTTCCTGCAGCTGGACTTCGCGGTCGACACGACCTGGGACGGCACCGCCGTGGACGGTCCGACCGACACCATCGGGCTGACCGCCTGGCCGCTGCCGGGGACCCAGCTCGCCGGTGAGGTCACCGGCGGCACGCTGGCGATCTCCTACGACGGCGGCACCACCTGGGAGGAGCTCGAGCTCACCGGCGAGCCCGGCGACTGGAGCGCCGAGGTCACCTACCCGGCCGGCGCGACCACCGTCTCGCTGCGGGGCACCGCGGTGGACTCCGAGGGCAACGCGGTCACCCAGGAGGTCTACGACGCCTACCTGGTGCCGGAGGAGACCGGACCGTCCGTCGAGCGCATCGCCGGCGAGGACCGGTACGAGACGGCGGCCCAGATCGCGGCGCAGTACCCCGACGGCGCCGACACGGTCTACATCGTGACCGGCGAGGAGTTCGCCGACGCGCTGACCGGTGCCGCACCGGCCAGCGAGGGGCGCGTTCCCGGCACCACCCTGCTGGACGAGGACGGCTCGCCCGCCCCGGTCCTGCTGGTCAAGGCCGACCGGATCCCGAACGCCACCCGGGCGGCGCTCGACACCGTCCAGCCCGAGCGCCTCGTGGTGCTCGGCGGCGAGGACGCGGTCTCCGCGGACGTCGCCACCGAGCTGGGTGCCTGGGGCCAGGTGGACCGCATCGCCGGCGAGGACCGCTACGAGACGGCCGCGCTGCTCTCCGAGCTCTACCCGGCGGGCGTCGACACCGTCTACGTCGCCAGCGGCGGGTCGGGCAACTTCCCCGACGCGCTCGCCGGTGCGGCGCTGGCCGGCCACCAGGGCGTGCCGGTGCTGCTCACCAAGTCCGACCACGTCCCGGCCGTGCTGGCCGAGGCGCTGGAGCGGCTCGGTGCCGGCGAGGTCGTGGTGCTGGGCGGTCCCGACGCGGTGTCCGAGGACGTCTACGCGGCGCTGGG
>JAAYYA010000489.1 GCA_012515595.1 Actinomycetales bacterium | reverse complement strand
TCAGCGAGTCGACGGCCTTCGGCGTCGGGTCGATGATGTCGATGAGGCGCTTGTGGGTGCGCATCTCGAAGTGCTCGCGGCTGTCCTTGTACTTGTGGGGCGACCGGATGACGCAGAACACGTTCTTCTCCGTCGGCAACGGCACCGGGCCGACCACGGTCGCGCCGGCACGGGTCACCGTGTCGACAATCTTGCGCGCCGAGCTGTCGATGACCTCGTGGTCATAGGACTTCAGCCGGATGCGGATCTTCTGTCCCGCCATCGCTTGTCTGACTCTCTCTCGTCGTACTTCTGGCTTTCGGCCGACCAGGTGGCCTCCGACCCCCGCGGTCGGGCGTGTCGCCCTGCCGCCAGGCACCAGAAGACCGGAATCTTCTGGTGGTGTGTGTTCGGAGCCCGGCCTGACCGGGGCTTGAGCTGCCTCCGCCCGCCCTCACACCCCGACATTGGGGCACCTGTTGAGCGTGCTGGATGGCTGACGGAACCGACATGGGTCAGGGCCGTGCGTCAAGCAACCTGTCTAGTGTGCCACGTCAGGGCCGTGCAGCCCAAATCGAGGCCAGGACCCTGCCCCCGGACAGGACCCACCCAGCCCTGGACGGGCCTCACGGTGCGGCCTAGGACCGGGCGCCGTGCCGGAGATGAGCGCGCGCGTCGGCTGGACGCACGCGTCGGTGCCGCCGCCGAGCGGTCAGCCCTGCGCCTCGCCCTCGGACTTGATGGCCGAGATCTCGAACTCCAGGGTGACCTTCTCGGAGACCAGCACGCCGCCGGTGTCCAGGGGCAGGTTCCACTCCAGGCCGTAGTCGCGGCGGTTGAGGCGACGGGTGGCCTCGAAGCCGGCCCGCAGGTTGCCCATCGGGTCGCGGCTGACCCCGAGCAGGACGATCGGGATCGCGACCTGCTTGGTCGTGTCGCGGATGGTCAGGTCACCGACCACCATGAAGTTGTTCTCCTCCACCTCGTCGATCGTGCTGCTGGTGAACACGATCTCCGGGTAGGTCTCGACGTCGAAGAAGTCCGGGCTGCGCAGGTGCGCGTCGCGCTTCTCGTTGCGCGTGTCGACGCTGGTGGCCTGGAGCCGGACGGTGACCGTGGAGGCGCTGAGGTTGTCGGCGTCGAGCTGGATGATGCCCTCGACGTCGTTGAAGGCACCGCGCACCGTCGTGATCATCGCGTGCTTGGCCGAGAAGCCGACCCGGGTGTGCTCGGGGTCGAAACGCCACTCACCACTCATCGAGGCATCCAGCTCGGCCATAGCTCTCCTTCGCTCGTCGTCCGCCGTCACGGCGGACGTTGCACCCTGACGCTACCCCGATCCTCCCCCGGGCTGCGAATTGCCCCGCCGGGGATAGGCTCGCGCAGGTGTCCCGGATCCCGTACCCGACCAGGGCGCTGATCCTGCTGATCGGCGGTATGACGGCGCTCACCGCGGCCTGCACCTCCCCTGCCGACGACGACCGGGTCGGTGCCTCGGCCAGCCCGGCGCTCACTGGACCGGCGCCGGCCGGCGAGTCCCGGCATACGGCCGCTCCTGCCCCGTCCGGGACGTCCGCGGCGCCCAGCAGCACCTCAGCGGGGCCTGCCAGCACACCCCCGGACGAGGTCGCGGTCACCAGCGCGGCCCCGTGCACCGACCGGGGCCCGCTCATCGAGGATGCCGTCTGGATCGAGGTCGACGGCGGGGCCTCCCTGGAGGTGACCCCCGCGGCCTCGCTGCGGGGCTGCGCACTGGCCGCGGCCGACGACAGCGCCTGGACCGAGCTGGTGGCCCTGGTGCCGGACGCGGATACCCCCGGCATGGCCGCGCAGCTGAGCTGCCACATCGTCTTCGCCCCCGCCAAGGAGGTCTGGCACCTCGAGCCCTGGCGCCCGGTGGTGGACAACGCCGAGCTGCTCCGGACCCGCTGCAACCCCGGCGGACCCGACCCGGACCTCCCCTAATTTGATAGAGGTTTCGTCCGCTCTCCGCACCTTTTCGTAGCGGTTTCGTCCGCCCCCCGCACCTTTTCGTAG
>JAAYYA010000488.1 GCA_012515595.1 Actinomycetales bacterium | reverse complement strand
GTGTTCGGGGCGGACCACATGCACCTGCTCTTCTTCGGGCAGCTCGTGCCGGTGCTCGTCCTGGCCTTCACCGTCGGGCGGCACGGTCGGGGGCGCTATCTCTGGCTGGGGACCCTGGCGGTGGTCCTGTTCATCGCCGTCGCCGACTTCTTCGTGCCCCTGCTGCAGGAGCCCAGCGAGGTCCTGTTCCACTGGGCGTTCATCGCCCTGGTCTGGCTCACCGGTCGCGGGCTGCGGATCTCCAGCGACCGCGCCGCCAGGGAGGCGGTCCGGGCCCACCAGGCCGAGACCGAGGCCCGCACCCAGGCGCTGACCGCGGTCGCCGAGGAGCGCGCCCGCATCGCGCGTGAGCTGCACGACGTGGTGGCCCACTCCGTCGGCGTGATCGTGGTCCAGGCCGGGGCGGCCGAGCAGGTGGTCGACGACGACCCGGAGTTCGCCCGCCGGGCCCTGGTGACCATCCGGCAGACCGGCTCCGAGGCGCTGGTCGAGATGCGCCGGGTGGTGGCGATGCTGCGCGACCCCGAGACCGGTGGGGAGCTCGCCCCGCAGCCCGGCACCGGGTCCCTGCCGGAGCTGGTCGATGCCGCCAGGGCCTCCGGTCTCGAGGTGGCCCTCCAGGTGACCGGCGAGCGGCCGCAGCTGCCGGCGGGACTGGACCTCACGGCATACCGGATCGTGCAGGAGGCGCTGACCAACGTGCGCCGCCACTCGGGGGCGACCCGCGCCGACGTCGCGATGCTGTTCGGCGACGAGGCGCTGGAGATCACGGTGCGCGACGAGGGGCCGGCCCGCAACGGGCAGTCCGCCGGCGCGGGGCACGGGCTGGTCGGCATGCGCGAGCGCGCGGCGCTGTTCGGCGGGCACGTGGAGACGCGGACCGAGCAGGGCGGGTTCACGGTCCGCGCGGTGCTGCCGCTGGAGCCGGTATGACGTCGCGCACCGAGGGCGGTCCCCTCACCTCCGGGGCCACCTCGGTCGTGGTGGTGGACGACCAGGAGCTGGTGCGGATGGGCTTCCGGCTGATCCTGGAGCGCGCCGGGCTGGACGTCCTGGGGGAGGCCGCGGACGGGCTGGAGGCCGTGGACGTGGTGCGGGAGCTGCGGCCGGACGTCGTGCTGATGGACATCCGGATGCCGCGGCTGGACGGGGTGGAGGCGACCCGGCGGATCATGGAGCTGGTGGGGGAGCGGCCGCGGGTGCTGGTGCTGACCACCTTCGACCTGGACGAGTACGTCTACCAGGCCGTCCGTGCCGGCGCCTCCGGCTTCCTGCTCAAGGACGTCACCCGGAGGACCTCGTGCACGCGGTGCGGGTGGTCGCCCGCGGCGAGTCGATGCTGGCGCCCGCGCTGATCGCCCGGCTCCTGGAGCAGTTCACCACCCGACCGCCCGCGGGGCAGCTGCCGCCCGAGCTGGCCGAGCTGTCCGAGCGGGAGACCGAGGTGGCCCGGCTCGTCGCGCACGGGCTGTCCAACGCCGAGATCGGCCAGCGGCTCTTCCTTAGCGAGGCGACCGTGAAGACCTATGTGTCGCGGTTGCTCACCGAGCTGCAGCTGCGCGACCGGGTGCAGGTTGCGGTGCTGGCCTTCCAGACCGGCCTGGTGCGGGTCGGCGAGGACTGATGAGTGACCGAGCGCGCCGCGTGGCGAGATTCTGGGTGACCGAGCGCGCCGGGTGGCGGAAATCTGGGTGACCGAGCGCGTCGCGTGGCGAGAATCCGGGTGACCGAGCGCGTCGGGTGGCGTGGGCTCAGCGGCCGCGCAGGGCTCGCCGGTCCATCCGGGCCTTGCGCGGGTCGACGCCGGCGGGCAGCGGCGGCTTGGCGGTGGCGCCGATCGCCTTCAGGCGCTTGTGCACGACGACCGCCTCCTCCTTGGTGATGGCCTTGTCCAGCTTCTTCATGGACTTGACCACCTTGGACAGGGGGATGTCGCCCTCGTCGCGGCCGACCCGCAGGATGTGCACGGGCACCTCCTCACCCACGACGCGGGCGACCTTGCGGCGCTCGTTCTCGATGAGCCGCTTGGCGCCGGCCTTGGGGCCCTCGGAGAGCAGCACCACACCGGGACGCCCGACGGCGCGGAAGACCATGGCCGCGTTGTGCAGGTCGCGCATGCCGCGCACCTTGCCGGCGGCCTCCGCGGCGACCGGCTCCTGGTCGTAGTACCACCCGCGGCGCAGCGTGCCCATCACGGCCGAGGTCGCGCCCGGCTGGCCCTCGATCTGGCTGAATGCCGCCTGCTCGGCCTTGCGCGCGAGGACCACCATCGCGGCCAGCAGTGCCAGCGGGAGGCCGATGACCAGGCAGTAGATCACCATGTTGAGCCACAGGCCGACGAGCAGGGCGACGAGCAGCACGGCCAGGGCGGCCAGCAGCATCCACCAGATGGCGGCCGGATCCTGCTTGCGGGTCATCGTCCAGACCTGCTTGAACTGCTGCCACCTCCCGGGGTTGTTCGGGTCCCGGGGCTTCTTGTTCTTGCGGCCGAACAGCCTGCGCTTGGGTTCGGTCGAGTCGTTCTTGGTGGCCATAGGTCTCAGGATACGTTGGCGGAGACTCTGGACAGCAGCGAGGAAGCCTCCTGCCGGGCCGGATCGCTGGCGGCCTCCTGCAGTTGCGAGAGGTGCTCGGGGATCGGGCGACCCCACTTGTTCATCGCCTGCACCCACAGCCGCCCGGCGCGGTAGGAGCTGCGCACCAGCGGTCCGGCCATGACGCCCTTGAACCCGATCTCCTCCGCCAGGTCAGACCAGTGGACGAACTCCTCCGGCTTGACCCACCGGTCGATGGGGTGGTGCAGCTTGGACGGCCGCAGGTATTGCGTGATCGTCAGGATGTCGCAGCCGGCGTCGTGCAGGTCGCGGATCGCGTACTCGATCTCGTGGTCCTCCTCGCCCATGCCCAGGATCAGGTTGGACTTGGTGACCAGGTCGGCCTCGCGGGCCATGGTGAGGACACGGAGCGACTTGTCGTAGGTGAAGGCGGGACGGATCCGCTTGAAGATCCGCGGGACGGTCTCCAGGTTGTGCGCGAAGACCTCCGGCCGGGCGTCGAAGACCTGGCCGACCAACTCGGGGACCGCCCCGAAGTCCGGCGGCAGGATCTCCACGCCCGTGTTGGGGTTGAGCAGGTGGATCTGACGGATCGTCTCGGCATACAGGCTGGCGGCGCCGTCGGGCTGGTCGTCGCGGGCCACGCCGGTCACCGTCGAGTAGCGCAGGCCCATCTGGCGCACCGACTCGGCCACCCGGCGGGGCTCGTCCAGGTCCAGGGCTCGGGGCTTGCCGGTGGCGATGTCGCAGAAGTCGCAGCGCCGGGTGCAGATGTCGCCGCCGATGAGGAAGGTGGCCTCGCGGTCCTCCCAGCACTCGAAGATGTTGGGGCAGCCGGCCTCCTGGCACACGGTGTGCAACCCGCCGGACTTCACCATGCTGTGGAGCTCGCGGTACTCCGGACCCATCTTGGCCGTCGTGCGGATCCACTCGGGCTTGCGCTCGATCGGGGTCTCGGCGTTGCGGGCCTCGACCCGGAGCAGGCGACGACCCTCGGGTGCGACAGTCACATTCCACTTCCTTGCAGATGGTGCGGTCCCCGTCAGCCTAGCCGCGCGGCCCCGGCGTGACGCGCTCGGTGGGGTGTGTGGGGCGACGTCCCGTGCGCTCGGTGGGGTGGCAGGGCGACGCCCCGTGCGCTCGGTGGGGTCGTGGAGCGACGCGCGACGCGCTCGGTCGGGGGGAGGGGACTTGTTATAGAGCAACTAGAACTATATGATCGGGTTATGTTGATCCGGATCGACCCTCGAGCGAGCGAGCCGATCTATGTC
This sequence comes from Actinomycetales bacterium, assembly GCA_012515595.1. Classification (GTDB taxonomy): domain Bacteria; phylum Actinomycetota; class Actinomycetes; order Actinomycetales; family Dermatophilaceae; genus Ornithinicoccus. The sequence goes on along the minus strand of JAAYYA010000488.1, from coordinate 4,898 downwards.
CAGATCGAGCGTGAGGTGCGGCGGGCGATCGCCGCGGGCGAGGTCGCGGCGGGTGACCGGCTGCCGGCCGCGCGCGACCTGGCGCGCTCGCTCGACGTGAACATGCACACCGTGCTGCGGGCGTACACCGAGCTGCGGGAGGCCGGCGTGATCGACCTGCGACGCGGCCGCGGCGCCGTCGTCCTGCCGCAGGAGGCGCCCGCGCCCGAGGTGGACCAGGCCGTGGCGGAGCTGCTCGAGGCAGCGCGGAAGCACGGCATACCCCTGTCCCAGCTGCACCAGGCACTTGACGAAGGAGCACACCGATGACCCGAGGAACTGGCCCGAGGATGACCCCCGCGACGGCCGACCCGGCTGCCGTGCAGCGCGTGCGTCGTGCCCATCTCACCGCGACCGTACTGGTCGCCGCCGTCAGCGCGGCGGCGCTCCTGCTCGTCTTCCTGATGGCTGCCGGCGACCTGCCGGACCGGATCGCCACGCACTTCGACTTCTCGGGGCAGCCCAACGACGACATGGCGCGGGGAGCGGCGCTGGGACTGTTCCTGCTCGTCGGGATCGGCCTGCCCGCCCTCCTCATCGGGGTCTTCGGAGCCACACAGTGGTGGCGCGGGGAGTGGGCGCGGGCGTTCGCGGGCTTCCTCGCGGGCTTCTCGGTCTGGCTGGCCGCGCTCTTCGCCGGGCTCGTCATCGCGAACCGGGGTGCTGCGTCCCCCGAGGAGGTCACGCTGCGCCCCTGGCTGCTGGTGCTCGGGCTGGTCCTCGGGCTGGTCGTCGGGGTTGTCGTGGCGCTCGTGGTGCCTCGGGGCATCCCGCACGATGCCCCCGAGGTCGTCACCCCCATGGCTCTCGCACCGACCGAGCGGGCCTCCTGGTTCGGCCGGGCACAGCTGGGCCGGCTGCCGCTGCTCGCGCTGGTCGCCAGCGTGCTGGTGCTCGTGGTTGCCACCCTGGCCAGCGGCATCTGGTGGCTGTGGCTGATTGCCGCACTGGTGGCGCTGCTGGTCGCGGGGATGACCAGCTTCGTGGTGACCGTCGACGCCACCGGGGTGACCTGGCGCTCGGCGATCGGCCTCCCGCGCGGGCACATCCCGCTGTCCGAGGTGACCGAGGCCGCGGTGGTCGAGATGTCGCCGGCGGACTTCGGCGGCTTCGGCCTCCGGATGACGCCCGGTGGACTCGGACTCATCACCCGGCGCGGCACCGCGCTGCAGGTCAGGCACGGCAAGCGCCGCTTCGTGGCCACGGTCGACGACGCGGCCAGTGGCGCCGGGCTGCTGCTGGGCTACCTGGAGACCACCCACCGCCGCTGACCTGCACCGTCGCGGCGGGGGGAACACGCCCCCGGTGCGGCTGGTTGCCCGGAGGAGACGCACCGCTCCCACGACACGACGGAGGTCAACCATGCCCAGGATCGCGATCATCGGAGGACACGGGAAGGTCGCGCTGCACCTGGCGCGCCAGCTCACCCGCCGGGGTGACGAGGTCACCTCGATCGTCCGCAACCCCGAGCACGAGGCGGACGTGGCCCAGACCGGCGCCACGCCGCTGGTGCTGGACGTCGAGCACGCGGACACCGACGCACTGGCGGCCGCCCTGACCGGGCACGACGCCGTCGTGTGGTCGGCCGGTGCCGGTGGCGGCAACCCCGCGCGGACCAGGGCCGTGGACCGGGACGCCGCGATCGCCTCGATGGGCGCCGCGAGCCAGGCCGGCGTCGACCGCTACGTGATGGTCTCCTATCGCGGCGCGGGCCGGGACGAGGTCCCGGCGGACAACCCCTTCAGCACGTATGCCGAGGCGAAGGCCGTCGCGGACGCTCACCTGCGCACCTGCGGGCTGAGGTGGACGATCGTGGCCCCGGGCGCGCTCGACCTGGAGCCCGGCGCGGGCACCATCCAGCTCGACACCACCTACGACCGGTCGCTGGACGGCACGAGCGTGTCCCGCGAGGACGTGGCCGCGGTGGTCGCCGCGGTGCTGGCTGACGATGCAGCGGTCGGGCAGACCTACGAGTTCGTCGGCGGCAGCCAGCCGATCGCGGAGGCACTCCGCAGCGGCTGACCAGAAATGGTGTAAATGCTTTTAATCAACAATGGTCAATAGGGGGCAAAGAATCCTCCTTATCCATTCCCTTTTAATGCCGTCATCGCTACGGTGTCCGACAGCGAGTAGTAGCAGCGTGGCGACCGGATACAAAGGGGTTTGGCATGGTGATGCGCACGCAGGAGCAGGCTCCCGGCAAGGCTGAGCTGGCGATCTCCAAGGGATGGGTCCAGGGCGTCGCCCTCGTGATGGTCTTCGGCTTCCTCGTCATGGGGATCCTCGCGGCCAGGACCTACACCGACAGCATGCCCCAGCCGACCGAGGTGGTCGGCCCGGACGGTCAGACGGTCTACACCAGCGAGGAGATCACCGCAGGTCAGGCGACGTTCTTGCGCCGCGGTCTGCAGCAGTACGGCTCGGTGATGGGCCATGGCGGCTACCTGGGCCCGGACTACACGGCCGAGTACCTCCGGCTGGCCTCCGAGCACGTCGCCACCGAGGTGGCCGCCCAGGGCTCCACGGACGTGACGGCCGACGTCGTGGAGATGATGCGCACCAACCGCTACGACGAGTCGACCGGCGTGCTGGAGTTCACCGACGCCCAGGTGTCGGCTTTCACCGAGATCCGGGATTACTACGCCGCCTACTTCGGCGAGGACTCCACGAAGTACGGGCTGATTCCGGGCGTCATCACCGACCCGCAGGACATCCACGAGCTGACCGCATTCTTCAGCTGGACAGCATGGTCGAGCGCGGCCGAGCGGCCCGGGCACGACTACTCCTACACCAACAACTGGCCACCCGAGCCGCGGGTCGACAACCACCCGACGGCCGACATCCTGGTGTGGTCGGCGATGTCGCTGGTGGCCCTGCTGGCCGGCCTCGGCGCGCTGTTCGCGATCTACGGCCGGTGGAGCCGCAAGATCGGCTGGCACTCGGTGGAGGCCCCGTCACTGGCGTTCCGGCAGCCGGGCGAGGTGCAGATCACCCCGTCCCAGCGCGCGACCGCCTGGTTCTTCCTCGTCGTGGCACTGCTCTTCCTCATCCAGGCCACGCTGGGCGGAGCGATCGAGCACTACCGCGCCGACCTGAGCAGCTTCTTCGGCTTCGACCTGGCCCAGATCCTGCCGTTCAACCTGGCCCGCACCTGGCACGTGCAGCTGTCCCTGCTGTGGACCGCGGCCTCCTTCCTGGCGGCCGGCATCTTCCTGGCCCCGATCATCTCCGGCCGGGAGCCGCACCGCCAGAACTGGCTGGCCTTCGGGCTGCTGGGCGCCCTGGCGCTGGTCGTCACCGGCACCCTGGTCGGGACGGCACTGAGCACCTTCGGCGTCGAGTGGGCCCGCGGCTCGATCTTCTTCGACCAGCAGTGGGAGTACCTCGACCTCCCGCGCTTCTGGCAGGCGCTGCTCGTGATCGGCCTGTTCCTGTGGATGGCGATCATCTACCGCTCGATCCGCTCCCGGCTCAAGACCGAGAGCAAGCTCAACATGCCCTGGCTCTTCTTCTACGCCGGCCTGGCGATCCCCGCCTTCTACGCCGTGGGCATGCTGGCCGGCACCGAGACCCACCTGACCGTCGCCGAGTTCTGGCGGTTCTGGGTCGTGCACCTGTGGGTCGAGGACTTCCTGGAGCTGTTCACCACCGTGATGGTCGCCTACATCTTCGTGATGCTGGGCGTGGTGCGCCGCAAGATCGCCATCCAGATCATCTTCCTGGACGTCATCCTTTACTCCATGGGCGGCGTCATCGGCACGATGCACCACCTGTACTTCTCCGGCACCCCGGTCGAGCACATGGCGCTGGGCGCGTTCTTCTCTGCGCTGGAGGTCATCCCGCTGACCTTCCTGACCGTCGAGGCGTGGACCTTCCTGCAGCTCGGCTCGCGGCAGCAGTCCCGCAGCAGCGCCCCGTTCCCGCACCGCTGGGCCGTCATGTTCCTGGTGGCGGTCGGGTTCTGGAACTTCGTGGGCGCCGGCGTCTTCGGCTTCCTGGTCAACCTGCCGATCGTCTCCTACTACCAGATCGGCACCGCCCTGACGGCCAACCATGCCCACGGCGCCATGATGGGCGTCTACGGGATGATGGCGGTCGGCCTGGCGCTGTTCGCCCTGCGCTACATCATCCCGCCCGACCGGTGGCCCGACAAGTACGCCAAGCTCTCCTTCTGGTCGCTCAACATCGGCCTGGCGTGGATGGTCTTCGCCACCCTCCTGCCGCTCGGCGTGCTCCAGCTGTGGAGCTCGGTCAACGACGGCTACTACGAGGCCCGCACCCTGGGCTACATCAGCCAGCCCGGCAACGTGGTGCTGGAGTGGATGCGGATGCCGGGCGACGTGGTCTTCATCGCCGGCGGGGTGCTGCCCTTCCTGTGGATCACCTGGCTCGGCGTGCGCTACGCGATCAAGGCCACCACGCACACGCTGGAGCCGGAGACGCTCTTCGTCGAGGAGCACCCCGAGGCCCGCCACGACCGCACCGGCCTGGTCGGCGCCGGCACCGGGACCGGAACGGCCACCGAGGGCCCGGCCGCCGGACCCACCCGCTACGCCTCGGACCGGCGCGACGCGACCGAGCCGGACCGGATGCGGGAGGGCCCGTGATCGCCGGGGTGGGCATCGCCGAGGGCCTCGCCATGGCGTATGCCGTGGTGCTGCTTCTCGTCGCCTACGGCATCGACACCCTGGCGCGCCGGTCGGCGGCCAAGGTCGAGTCCGACCGGGCCGGAGGCTTCGTCTACCACGAGGACCACGACGCCTGGCTGTGCCCGGAGGACCAGTGGCTCTGGCCGCAGTCGTTCGACCCGGACAACCGGGTCATGCGCTACCGCGGCAGCCCGACGGTCTGCAACGCCT
>JAAYYA010000487.1 GCA_012515595.1 Actinomycetales bacterium | reverse complement strand
GGGGCGACCGACGAGGAGTCGGCGCAGCGGCTGGCCGAGGAGGGGGCACGGGCCGACGCCGAGGTCGAACCGGGCGTGCAGCCCGAGCCCGGAGCACGGGGCGACGGACAGCCGGAGCCGGGCGCACGGCATACTGCCGAGGCGGATGCACCTGAGCACCCCGGGGACCCGACACAGGAGGAATGAGTGACCGAACTGACCGTTGACGAGGCCGGCGTGGTGGCCTTCACCCAGGAGCTGGTCCGGATCCGGTCGGTCAACGACCCCGGTGCCGGCACTGCGGAGCTGCCCGCCGCGCTGCTCGTGGAGGAGCGGATGCGGCAGTTCGGCTGGGACCCGGAGGTCGTCGAGGTCGAGCGCGGCCGGCCCAATGTCATCGCGGTCATCGAGGGCGGCGGTGGGCCCGGGCCCACGCTGATGCTCGAGGGGCACACGGACGTGGTCACCGAGGGCGACCTGGCGGCGTGGAGCTTCGACCCGTATGCCGGGGACATCGTCGACGGCCGGCTGCGCGGCCGGGGCAGCGCGGACATGAAGGCGGGGGTCGCGGCCATGATCTACGCCGCGAAGGCCCTTGTCGACGCCGGTCCCTTCCCCGGGCGTCTGGTCCTCGGCGCGCTGGTCGACGAGGAGGGGCTCATGCTCGGCGCCAAGGACTTCGCCCGGACCCCGCTGGCGCGGGAGATCGACGGCGCCATCTGCTGCGAGCCGGAGGCCGGGGAGATCTGTGCGGTGTCCAAGGGTGCGGTGCGGCTGCTCGTGCGGTTCCACGGCGCGATGGCCCACGGCGCGATGCCGCAGCACGCGCGCAACCCGGTGCCGGTCGCGGCCGAGTTCATCCGCCGCGTCGCCGACGTCGAGGCCGAGCTGCTGCGCGAGCACGGCACCCACGAGCACCTCGGCGCCAACTTCGTCACCCCCACCGTCGTGCAGGGAGGGGACACCGACCAGATCAACGTCATCCCGTCGACGGCCGTGGTCTGCCTGGACATCCGGACCGTGCCGGGCGTCGACCACGTGGCACTCAACGGCCGGCTCACCGACCTGGCTGGAGCCTGCGGGGAGCCGTCGGGAGTCCTGGCGAGCGTCGAGGTCGTCGACGACCGGCCCCCCGTCGACACCCCCGTCGACCACCCGATGATCGTGGCCCTCGCCCGCGCCCACGAGGCGGTGACCGGCGGGCCGGCTGTCTACGGCGGCGTGCCCGGCGCGACCGACGGCACCATCCTGACCCGGGACGCGGGGATCCCGACGGTGGTCTATGGCCCCGGCGGCAAGTGGATCGCCCACCAGGCCGATGAGTATGTCGAGGTGCAGGAGATCATCGAGGCCACCAAGGTGTACGCCGAGACCGCGCGGCTCTTCCTCGGCGGCTGAGGCCGACTGCGCGCCCGGCCCGCCTCCCGCCGGGCTCGTGGGGAAGCCTGGTGCCGTTCCGGCGCACCAGAACGACCCACGAGACTGACGCGAGTGGCCCGGGGTGGGTGACCGGACGGCATACGGGCGTGGCTATGGTTGGCGAGGTGAGCACACCTTCGGGGCCGGGGCCGGAGGGGAACCAGTCCAGCGCCCCCATTGCACCCATCCCTCAGCAGTCTGGCCCGTCGGGCCGGCCCAGGGGCAGCGCCGCCAGCATCATGTGGGCGATCGCCACGATCGTCGTGGCGTTGGTCGGCGGGTTCCTGATCTACACCGCCATGACCCAGGGCGACGGACCGGCCGACGCGGGACCGGCCGCCACCGGCGATGCCTCGGACGACGCGGGGGAGCCGACGACCGACGCGGCGGAGCCGACAACCGATGCAGCCGAGGCCACGACCGACGCCACCGCGCCGACCACGGACCCGCCCTCAGCTGACCCGACGACCGAGGCCGCCCCCGAGACGACCGGGGCGCCGACCATGTCGGACGAGCAGCGCCAGTTCCTCCTCGACCTGCCGCGACGCGAGACCGACGACCCGCTGGCCAAGGGCGACGTGGACGCGCCGGTGGTGATCATCGAGTACGCGGACTACCGCTGCCCGTTCTGCGCGTCGTGGGGGCGGGACGTGCAGCCGGCGCTGCAGGACCTCATCGACGACGGCACCGTCCGCTTCGAGTTCCGCGACCGGATCCTGTTCGGCGAGGAGTCCGAGGCCACCGCGCTGGCGGCCCGGGCGGCCGGGGAGCAGGGGATGTACTGGGAGTATCACGACGCGGTCTTCGCCGCCGCGCCCGCCAGCGGCCACCCGGACATGCCGCGGGAGAAGCTGCTCGGATTCGCCGAGGACATCGGCGTGCCCGACCTGGCCAAGTTCGAGGCGGACCTGGACTCCGCGGAGCTGCGCGAGGCGATGGAGGCCGACGGAGCGGAGGCGAACTCGCTGGGTGTGCGGTCCACGCCGACCTTCCTGGTCAACACGGTCGCGCTGGTGGGCGCCCAGCCGGAGCAGGTCTTCCGCCAGGCGGTCGCCCAGGAGCTGGCGGCGGTCCAGCCGTGACGGGAGCTGGCGACGCGACGGCGGCTCGGGAGTGCGCACCCACTCCGCCGAGAGGAATGGAACGTACGAAACCACTACGAAAATGTGTGGAGACCGTACGGAACCACTACATTTTTGGGAGGGGTTATGTGGGCGCTTGACCCGCAGGTGACGCCCGGCGCGACCAACTCGATCGTCGACGT
>JAAYYA010000486.1 GCA_012515595.1 Actinomycetales bacterium | reverse complement strand
GCCCTCTTCATCGGTGAGGGCGCGGTGGAGAAGAACGTCTCCTCCATCTTCACCAAGCTCGACCTGCCACCGACCGACCAGGACCACCGCCGGGTGCTGGCGGTCCTGCGGTGGCTCGACCACGGCCATCAGGAGCAGTCATGACCACCACCCAGCAACCCCCCACCGGGACGGCGCCCGCGCCGACGACACCGCCCTCCCCGATGGACCGCTCCACCAGGCGCCTGATCGTCACCATCGGGAGCGTCCTGGCCGTGCTCATCGTCCTCGCGCTCGCGGTGCCCGCCCTCAGCCGGCTCCTGGAGAGCACGGAGCGGACCAGCCACGCGCTGCCGGCCGACCTGACCAGCCTCACCGTGGACAGCAACGTCGGCGACATCGAGGTGCGCGCTGTCGGGCCCGGGGAGGTCCCCGGTGCGGTGGCCACGGTGCGCTCGGGCCTGGCCGCGGCCGAGGCGGACGTGGTGACCACCGGCGCGAGTGCCACCCTCAGCGACACCTGCCGCAACCGTTGGTGGGAGAACTGCTCGGTGCAGTGGGAGGTCCTGGTGCCCGCGGACGCCGCCGTGACCGTCGACAGCGCGGTCGGTGACATCACGGTGGTCGACCTCGCGGGGACGCTGTCCGTGAACTCCAGCGTCGGCAGCCTCACCGCGACCGGTCTGCGGAGCGACAGCGTCACGGCGCGCAGCAGCGTCGGCGACGTGACCCTCGACCTCGTCACCGCGCCGAGCCAGGTGCGGGCGAGCTCCTCGACCGGAGACCTGACCGTGACCGTCCCGGCCGACGAGACGACCTACCTGGTGACCGCCACCACCTCGGTCGGCGACGTGCGCAACGGCGTGGGATCGGACAACGCGTCCACGCGGACCATCGACGTGCGCACCTCCGTCGGCGACATCACCCTGCGCCGGAGCTAGCTCACCCGATCGTGACCAGCCCGCGGGCCCGCTCCAGGTAGAGCGGGACGGGGCCGGAGACCAAGCGCGCCCGCGCGGCGGACGCCCGGGCGACCTCGTCGGTGATGACGCCGTCCACGCCCCTGGCCAGGTGGTCGGTGAGGTCGGCCAGGTCGTTGACCGTCCAGACGTAGAGGTCGCGGCCCTGCGCGTGCGCGTCCACCAGCATCTGGTCGTCGACGGACCAGTCCTCGATGACCACCGCCCCCGTGCTGGTGGGCGGCAGCTCCCCGACCTGGAAGCCCACCACGTAGGCCGTCGGGCGCTCCGGGTCCAGCCGCGCGATCTCCTCGATCAGCCCTCGGTCGAGGGACTGGATCATATGGGTGTGGTCGGGGTCCAGCCGGTCCAGCTCGGCGCTGACCCGGCGCGCGAAGCCGGGCGGCTCCTGGCCGTGCGGCTTCACCTCCACCAGGAGCTGGACCCCGAGGGCGTCGGCCTCCTCGACGAACTGCTCGAGCGTCGGCACCGGCGCCGTCTGCCCGTCCTGCCGCAGCATCAGCGAGGTGACCTCCTCCTCGGTCAGCTCGTAGACGTTCCGGTCCTCGCCCGTCAGCCGCTCGAGGTTGACGTCGTGCATCACCACCCAGCCGCCGTCCCGCGTCTCCTGGATGTCGGTCTCGACGACGTCGGCCCCGGCCGCCTGCGCAGCGCGCAGCCCGGCGATGCTGTTCTCCACCTCCTGGGAGGGATTGCCGCGGTGCCCGATGATGCGCGGGTCCGCCTGCGCCGCCAGGACGGCGGCGTCGGCCGCGGCGAAGACCGTGGGCGGTGCGCTCAGCCCGGCGAAGGCGACCAGGCCCACGGACGCCACCCGGGTGCCCACGCCGGAGGCTGCGGCCGGCGGCACCCCCACGCTCCGGCCGTGCAGCTGACGGACGTAGGCCACGAAGAAGAACGCCACGAAGGCGGTGGTGAGACCGGCCACGACGAACCGCGCCAGCTCCAGCAGACCGAGGACGACCCCTGCGGCCGTGTGCGTGCCTGCCAGCGCGACGGGGACCAGCCCCACCCCCGCCAGGACCGTCAGCACCACCGATGCGACGAGCACGGCGCCCAGCGCCACAACCCCGAAGCCGAGCAGCGTGCGCCAGGTGGTCAGCCGGACGCTGCGGCGCAGCGCCTGCACGATGGTGATGTCCGAGCCGGCGAGGAGCGCGGGGAAGAGGAGCAGCCGCAGCATGGCGTAGCAGAGGACGACCGAGACCACCGCGTAGACCACCGTCCCCGGCACGGTCTTCAGCAGCTCGCCGCTGATGAACTTCGGCAGCGCGACGCGGTCGGTCAGCGCCGAGGAGAACCCCACGCCCGAGATCGGGAGCAGCACCGTCAGGTAGGGCACCAGCAGCAGGCCCTGCCAGCCCGCCGCCTTGCGGATCGTCTGCCAGGACCGTCGCAGGACAGTGGTGAAGGTGAGCTGTCCGCCGTCGAGCGCCAGGTGGCCGATGACCGCGAACAGGGTGATCTCGGCCAGCACCTGCACCGTGGCCACCCCGGCGATCACGAGCAGCACGAGCACCGCCAGCGGCGAGG
>JAAYYA010000485.1 GCA_012515595.1 Actinomycetales bacterium | reverse complement strand
GGGGGACCGCCCCGGACCAGGCCACCGCCGAGGAGTGGGCCGGTGCCTTCCAGGCCGCGCTGCCCTGAGGCCCTAGAGCTCTTGAGGTCCTAAGACCTCCGCAGGGGCCTCGCGCTCGGGGGTGTCCGACGGGCCGCCGCGCAGGCTGCGCTGGTCCTTGACCCACAGGCCGACCAGCCCGCGGAAGTGCGCGAGGAACTTCTCGTGCTCGTGGGCGGGATAGGTCGAGCGCACCGTGTCCAGCAGGATCTTGTCGAAGGCGTCGGAGTCGACCCACTCCAGCACCGCCTCGGGCAGGTGCGCCAGGTGCTCGTGGCAGAACTCCCAGTAGCGCTCGGTGTCGAAGTGCTCGTCCGCCAGCCGGCGGTAGCCCTCCATCTTGGCCTGGTAGTCCAGCGAGTCGTCGTCGGCGATCTCGTAGTAGCGGCGCGTCTCCAGGTCCACCGTGGCCGGCCGGTTGGTCGCGAGGCAGAAGACCGACCAGCGCACCAGCGCGGTGATCGCCCACGGGAAGTAGTAGTGCAGCGAGGTGACCGCCACGTCCGGGCACGCGTTGGCGTAGTCGATCGGGTGGACCTCGTCGCCGGCGATCAGCATCTCGGCGGAGTTGAACTCCCAGGCGAAGAAGGCGTTGACCACCTTGCTCACGGTCTCGGCCTCCCACCCGGCCTGCGGGGACAGGAAGTCGTAACTGACGGCATACCGATTGTGCATGGGTTGTTCCGGACGGAAGTCCATGACGATGGTCTCCGGACCGATCGACAGCGCCCGGGCGAACTTGTCGTACTCCACCGTCGCCTGCAGGTGCATCAGCATCTCGCCGGACTCGTCGTAGGACTTGTGCAGCCCGGCCTTGTCCTCCACCCGCGACACCCCGCGCCAGCCGCCGCCGTCGAAGGGCTTCATGTACATCGGGTAGCCGACCTCCTCGGCGATGGCGTCGAGGTCGAAGCGGTCGTTGTACTTGGCCGAGGTGTAGGCCCAGCGCACGTTGTCGACCGGGTTCTTGTAGGGCACCAGCACCGTCTTGGGGATCTTCATGCCCAGCCGCAGCATCGCGCAGTAGGCCGAGTGCTTCTCCATCGACTGGAACGTGAACGGGCTGTTGAGCAGGTAGGTGTCGTTCATCAGCGCGGCCTTCTTGAGCCACTCGCGGGGGTGGTAGTACCAGTACGCGAGGCGGTCGATCACCAGGCCTGGCCGCACCGGGTCGGTCAGGTCGAAGGGGGAGATCCGCATCCGCTCGGAGGTCACCTCGAGGCTCTCACCGCCCACCTTCAGCGGTCCGACGAGACCGAGGATCTGCTCGAACGCCCGGGGCCAGTCCTCCTCCGCGCCGAGGAGGAGCCCGATCAGCTGGTTGCGCGTGGCTGCCATAACGGAAACCTACCGTGATCAGCAGAAGCGCGGCAGGTGGTAGGCGATCTGTTTGCGCCACCACGGCCAGTCGTGCGCCGAGTCGTGGCCCCAGACGTCCAGCTGGTGCGGGACCCCCTTGTCGGCCAGGACCGCGGCCAGCTGCCGGGCGCCCGGCAGCGACTTGGTCGGGTGCACCTCGAACGGGCCCTCCCCCACCACGAGCAGGATCTGCACCGCCTGACGCAGCCACTCCAGGTGGGCGCCCTCCGCACCGGCCACGTAGGCGACCGGGTTGTTCAAGTATGTCGACTCGCCGGTCTCCCCCCAGCCGCGCCAGTCCGTGGGGTCGTAGTTGCCGGAGAGGCCGATGGCGACCGGGAAGAGGTCGGCTCGCTTGAGGGTGAAGTTGACGGCGTGGTAGGCGCCCATGCTGCAGCCGGTCGTCACGATCCCCTGGTGCCCGGGTGAGTCGGCGTTGATGGTCGGCACGACGTGGTTCAGGATCCAGTTCTCGTAGATCGCGTGCCGCTGCGCCCGCTCCTCGGTCGGCAGGGAGTAGTTGGACCACGAGAGATGGTCGTAGGAGTCGACCGCGTAGACCTTGACCCGGCCGTCCTCGATGAGCGGGCGGATGGCGTCGATCATGCCGTTGTTCTCGTAGTCCCAGGCGCGCCCGGCCTCGGACGGGAAGACCAGCACCGGACGGCCGAAGTGGCCGTAGCGGATCACCGTGCCCGGGCGGTCCAGACCCTGCGCGCCGACCTCCACCTGTTCCCGCTCCATGGCGTTCCTCTCGACGGTATTGTGCAACTGCGGTCAGCCAACCACACGGCCCAGCCGCCGGGAAGATGCGTCGCCCGAAAGACGTCCGAAAAGATACATCTGCAGGATGACGCGCAGGTCATCGCGAACAAGGAGAGTAGTCACGTGCATCACAACAACGAGGTCAGCATCCATTTCCTGGGACTCAGCGCCCAGGGCGAGTCGCCAGCGGGGGTTGGTTGGCTCGTGGAGCCGAGCGTTGTTCTGATGAGGTCGCCCGGGCGTGGGGCCACGCCCGGGCGGCCGTCGCACGTGACCGTCCCTGCCTCTTCGGGGGGAGGCAGGGCCGAAGACATCCCGGTCCTGGAGACCCACGACTCCGAGCTTCTGGCCGAGTGGGTGGCGCTCCAGCTGGACCGTGACAGTTCCCTCCCGGTCTCGGGGGCGGTCCCCGAGGGCATCGACCTGTCCGCCCTCTCCGCCGCGGACGTGTCGCGCGGGATGGCCGGCGACGGTGCCGTCCTGGACGGCTGGGTGTGCCGGTGTTTCCCCAGACTGCCCGGTTGTCGCTGATCCGTTCGCTCCTCACCGTTCCCCCGGGCGGCCTCGAGGCACTGGCACTCAGCTCGGTTAACCGTGACAATGTCCCCCATGGAGGACGTCCCGACTTCACACCACCGGAACCGCCGCACGGCCCCCTCGCCCACCGCTCCGTGGTGGGCGCTCCCATGCACCCTCCGGGTGGCCCTGGACTCTCGCCGGTGAGCGGCGTCGAGTTGGAGGAGCGGGGATCGGGCCCCAAGGCACTCGACATCCCGATCGTCCTGATCTGTGCCGCAGTCGACCTGTTTGTCAGCGGCTACTTCAGCGGCGACCGGTTCGAGACGATCTTCGGCACCGTTCTGCCGCACTGGCCGACCGTCGCGCTGATCGCCCTCGGGTATGGCGTCCTCGCCTGGCGCCGCGCCGCGCCCTGGCTCACCTTCCTGGTCATCCTGGGGATCGGACTCGTCGGCGGTGTGCTCCTGACGCTGTTCCAACCGATCGTGGGCGTCGCGCTTGCCCTCTATGCCGTGGCCCGTCGCTCGCCGGCGCGCCGTGCCAACCCCGCACTGGTGCTGGCAGCCTTCCTGAGTCTCAACAACGCCCGCACGGCCACCGGCGTGACGGACGAGAGCGGACTCTTCGGCCTGGTGGTCATCGCCTGCATCTTCATGGCCGTCCTGACCGTGGTGTGGGCGCTGGGCCGCCGTGAGCGCCGGACCCGCTTCCGCGCCGCTGAGGAGCAGCAGCGTCTGATGACCAGCGCGGAGGAGAGCCTGGGCCAGCAGCGGCAGCAGATCGCGCGCGACCTGCACGACATCCTGAGCCACTCGATGAGCGCGATGATCCTGCAGTCCGCCGGCGCCAAGGCAGTCTCCAGCAAGCTGGACTCGACCTCGGAGGCCAAGCAGGTGACCGAGGCCCTGGCTGCCATCGAGTCGACCGGCGCGGAGTCCATGCGCGAGCTGCACCGGCTGCTCGGGCTGCTGCGCACCCAGGACAGTGACCAGGGCACCGTGGCCCGACTCTCGCTCGCGGACGTCGGCCCGCTCATCACCGCGACCCGGCACGGGGGTCTCATCGTGCAGCACCACCGGGAGGGCACACCCGCCGCGCTCGACCCCAGCGTCGACCTCGCCGCCTACCACATGGTCCAGGAGTCGCTCACCAACGCGATGAAGCACGCCGGCCGCGGCGCGGTCGTCGACATCTACGAGACGTGGGAGCCCGGCGAGCTGACCCTGCAGGTCCGCAGCGCCCGCGGCCTCACCGAAGGGGCCGCCCCCTCCGTGGCGACCCCCGGCTCCGGCACCGGGCTGTGGGGTCTCCGCGAGCGCGTCGAGCTAGCCGGCGGGTCCTTCGAGAGCGGCAGGGTCGAGGGCGGCTTCGTCACCGCCGCCGTGCTGCCCGTCCGCACCGGCACCCCACCCCCCGGCTCCGCTGACACTCCGGTCACCGACGCGACCATCGAGATCCCGGACGACGCCCCGAGCACCACCGGCGGCGAGACACCTCACACCTCCCCCGCCGGCGACGCACCCACCGGCGGCGACGCACCCGAGGCGAGCTCACGGCATACGACCATCACCCCCGCAACCACCTCCCCGGGCGACGGCGAGGCATCCACCAGCACCGACTCCAAGGGAGGGTCATGAGTGTGATCCGTGTGGTCCTGGCCGACGACCAGCCGATGGTCCGCCAGGGCATTGCGATGCTACTCGGAGCCGAGCCGGACATCGAGGTCGTCGGCGAGGCCAAGGACGGCGCCGAGGCGATCGCCATGGTCGAGAAGCACCGCCCGGACCTCGTCGTCATGGACGTGCGGATGCCCGGGATGGACGGCATCGAGGCGACGCACAAGCTGATCCGTGAGAACCCGGACAACCCCGACCAGATGGCCAAGGTGCTGGTGCTCACGACCTTCGACGAGGACGCCGCGCTGTATGGCACGCTGCGGGCGGGCGCGTCGGGATACATGCTCAAGCACGCCGCGCCGAGCGAGCTGGCCAACGCGGTGCGACGGGTGGCCGGCGGGGACGCGTGGATCGACCCTGCCGTCGCCCCCAAGGTGCTGGACACCCTGCGCGAGATGGCCTCGGACAACCCCGAGGGACGCCCGAGCCTGGAGATGCTCACCCCCCGCGAGCTGGACGTGCTCCGTGAGCTCGCCGACGGTGCCACCAACGCCGACCTGAGCCGCCGGATGGTGCTGAGCGAGGCCACGGTCAAGACGCACATCTCCCGGATGCTCATGAAGACGGGCTGCCACGACCGCGCGCAGCTCGTCGCGCTGGCGTATCGGTCGGGGCTCGTCACGCCCTGACCCGCGCCTGCTGCAGCCTCCGCCGCCGCCCCCCAGCCTCCCCCGCGCTCCCACCACCTGCCGCAGGCTCCCACAGGCCTCAGGAACTCCTCAAACCCCACCCGCACCGCCGACCCACCCCCGCTCGACGTCTGCGAGCGCCTTGTGTGTCTGGGAGCCGGAAATAACCGGCTCGATGACGCACAAGCCGCTCGAAGAAGTCGGCCGGGCGCGGGCGGCGTCGGCTGGAGTGCCGCAATTTCCCGTTAGCGGTGCGGCGGGATGGTGAAACTGGCGAGTTTGTCCCCCTGGACGACGAAGATGCCGTCGGACTCGCCGTTGAAGACGCTGCTCTCCCAGGCGAAGCGCACCCGGGTGGTGTCGCCCTCGGTCTCGGCGCTGATGACCGTCATCCGCGCCCCGGCGCCGATTGCATCGGTGTTCGCCCAACTGCGGATGCCGTCCGCGCCGCGCAGCACTCTGCCCCAGTCGTCGACGTGACCATCCGACGCGAACGCGGCAACAAACGCCTCAGTGTTTGCGGCGTTGATGGCCTCGACCATTCTCTGGGCTGGCTCTGGCAGGGAGATCTCGGTGGGCATAGCTGCTCCTCCTCGTCGCGTACGTCCAGTCAACCGGACTGGCTCACGCTGGGTCTAGGTCGTAGCGACCCCGGATGTCGTCACCGCTCACCGTGACCCCGGCAGACCGCGCCGCTTCTGCCTCGGCGAGGTCCTCGCAGATCCCGGGCTGCGCGAGCCACTACGCGGTCTCCTCCGTCCACTCCCAGTCGTCACCGCCGTCCACCGTGGTCATCTTCCCAAGGATGGGCCCCAGGGTCCACGGGATCAAGGCACCGGGCCTACTGGACATCTTGCGAAGCCACCTGCGTGATGTCGTGGACGTCGGTCTCCTCGAACATCAGCCAGGTGCGGGTGGCCTTCACGCCGGGGATCGCCTGGATCTGCTCGAGCACGGTGTCGCGCAGCTCGTGGTTGTCGCGGCAGCGGACCGTGACCAGCGCGTCGAACTCGGCGCCGACGAGGGCGACCCGCTCGACGCACGGCACCCGGCGGAGCGCAGCCGCGACCGGGCGCCAGGAGTTCTGCTCGATCGACACGGAGACGTAGGCCGAGGTGCCCAGGCCCAGGTGCTCGGGCGCCACCAGGGCGGTGAAGCCGGTGATCACCCCGTCGTGGCGCAGCCGCTCGAGGCGGGCGTAGGCATTCGCGCGGGAGATGTGCACCTGCTCGGCCAGGGCCCGGACCGAGAGCCGCCCGTCGACCCGCAGCGCGTGGATGATCGCCAGGTCGGTGTCATCGATCCGGGGGCGCGCGGGAGTCATCGCGAACCCCCGCCCCATTCGTCCAGCCAGCCCCCGCGGAGGCGAGGGGCGGGGAGACTGCTTGTCGTCATACTGCCGATTGTAGGTCCATCTGTCTCGGGTGAGGCCCAATGAACACCCACTCGGTCCAGATTCGGGGACGATAGGAGGACCACCCACCGGAGGAGACCATGTCGAAGACGACAGCCGACCTGTTGCCGTGCGGCGACCCCGTGCAGTTCCTCAACGAGCAGGGGGAGCTCACCGGACCGGGCGAGGAGGCGGAGGCCCGCGGCTATCTGATGCCGTCGGACGAGGACCTGCTCGCGGTGTGGCGGCAGATGGTGATCGGCCGTCGGTTCGACGCGCAGGCGACGGCGCTGACCAAGCAGGGGCGGCTCGCGGTCTACCCGTCCTCGCGCGGACAGGACGCGTGCCAGGTGGCGCCGGTGCTGGCGCTGCAGGAGCACGACTGGTTCTTCCCGACCTATCGCGACTCGATGGCACTGGTCAGCCGAGGTCTGGACCCGGTCGAGGTGCTGACGCTGCTCCGCGGGTCGTGGCACTGCGGCTATGACCCGGTGGCCAATAACACTGCGCCGCAGTGCACCCCGCTGGCGACCCAGGCCGTCCACGCGGCGGGCGCGGGGCACGGGCTGGCGCGGCGGGGCAGCGACGGGGTGGCGCTGTGCTTCATCGGGGACGGCGCGACGAGCGAGGGCGACTTCCACGAGGGGCTGAACTTCGCGGCCGTGTTCAACGCGCCGACGGTGTATTTCGTGCAGAACAACAAGTACGCCATCTCGGTCCCGCTCGCGAAGCAGACGAAGGCTCCGAGCTTGGCGTACAAGGGGATTGGCTACGGAATCCGGTCCGAGCAGGTCGACGGCAACGACGCGGCGGCCGTGCTCGCGGTGACCCGCGCGGCGCTCGAGCATGCGAGCTCGGGGTCGGGGCCGTTCCTCATCGAGGCGCACACCTATCGGCTCGAGGCGCACACCAACGCCGACGACGCCACCCGCTATCGGGGCTCCGAGGAGGTGGCCGAGTGGTCCACGCGCGACCCGATCGCGCGGCTGCGGACCTATCTGGTCGGCACCGGGGCGCTCACTCCGGAGATCGAGGAGGAGGTCACCGCCGCCGCCGAGTCGTATGCCGCGAGCTTGCGGGAGCGCATGAACCTCGAGCCCGAGGTCGCGCCCCTCTCGTTGTTCGAGCACGTTTACGCCCAGCCCACGCCGCAGCTGCGGGAGCAGGCCGACCTGGTGCGGGCCGAGCTGGAGGAGGCGCAGGCATGAGCACGCAGTCGAGTGGCACCGTGACGATGGCGCAGGCGCTGAACCGGGCGCTGCGGGACGCGCTGACCGAGGACGAGGACGTCCTGGTCTTCGGCGAGGACGTCGGCCAGCTGGGTGGTGTCTTCCGGATCACCGACGGGCTGACCGCCGACTTCGGCGAGGAGCGCTGCTTCGACACGCCGCTGGCCGAGGCCGGGATCGCCGGCTTCGCGGTGGGGCTGGCGATGCAGGGCTTCCGGCCGGTGATCGAGATGCAGTTCGACGCCTTCGGCTACCCGGCGTTCGAGCAGGTCGTCTCGCACATCGCGAAGATGCGCAACCGGACGCGCAGCATGCTGACGATGCCCATCGTCATACGGATTCCTTATGCCGGCGGCATCGGCGGGGTGGAGCACCACTGTGACTCGTCGGAGGGCTACTACGCCCACACGCCGGGGCTCCACGTGGTGACGCCATCGACCCCGGCGGATGCGTACTCCCTGCTGCGCGAGGCGATCTCGAGCCCCGACCCGGTCGTGTTCATGGAGCCCAAGGCGCTCTACTGGTCCAAGGCCGAGCTGGAGCTGCCAGCGCGGACCGAGCCGTTCGGGCGGGCCGCGGTGCGGCGGGAGGGCTCGGACGTGACGCTCGTGGCCTATGGCCCGCAGGTGCCCAACGCGCTCAAGGCCGCCGAGGTCGCCGCCGAGGAGGAGGGGTGGTCCGTCGAGGTGATCGACCTGCGGACGCTGGTGCCCTTCGATGACGAGACGGTCGCGGCGTCGGTGCGCAAGACCGGGCGCTGCGTCGTGGTGTCCGAGGCCGCCGGGTTCGGTGGCGTCGGCGGGGAGATCGCGGCCCGGGTCTCTGAGCGGTGCTTCCACTCCCTGGCCGCGCCGGTGCTGCGGGTCTCCGGGCTCGACATCCCGTATCCCCCGCCCATGCTCGAGCACACCCACCTGCCTGGCGTCGACCGGATCCTGGACGCGATGGCCCGACTGCAGTGGGACGACCAGCCCGACGTCGCGCACCTGGAGGTCTCCCGGTGACGCAGGTCTTCCGGCTGCCCGACCTGGGCGAGGGACTCACCGAGGCGACCGTGCTGGAGTGGCACGTCGCCGAGGGTGACACGGTCGCGGTCGACCAGGAGGTCGTGACGGTCGAGACCGCCAAGGCCGCGGTGGAGGTCCCCTGTCCGTATGCCGGTGTCGTCACCTCCCTGCACTCCTCCCCCGGGCAGGAGCTCGCCGTCGGTGAGCCGCTGATCACGATCGCGGCGCTGGCTGACGGTGAGGCGTACCGCACCGAGGAGATGGCGGGTGCTGCCCCGCGCGGTGCGGAGTCTGGCTCGCGCTCGAACTCCGGCTCCCCCGAGCGGCCGCTGGTCGGCTATGGCGCGTCCGAGGCGCCGCGGCGCTCGCGGCGGCGACGTGCTGCCGTTGCCTCCGCTGCGGCCACCGAGTCGCCCGGGTCCGGTGGAACCTCCGGGTCCGGTGGCGTCGCGCAGGCGGTCCGCGTCATCTCTCCCCTGGTTCGCAAACTCGCGGCCGACGCCGGGCTTGACCTGGCCACGATCGCCCCGACCGGCGACGGTGGCGTGATCCGGCGGGCCGACGTCGAGGCAGCCCTGGCCGGGGGCGACACCCTCGCGACCGCGGGTGGCTACCCAGCGACCCACTCCGCGAACGGCTCCGCGCCGGCCGACGTGCGCATCCCGATCACCGGCATCCGCAAGGCCATCGCCGAGAAGCTGTCCACCTCCCGTCGCGTCATCCCCGACGCTACGACCTGGGTCGATGTGGACGCCACCGAGCTCCTGGCGACCAAGGACGCCCTGAAGCGGGCGCGGCCGTCGGAGGCGATCGGCATACTGGCCCTGCTGGCGAGGATCACCGTGGCTGGCCTGCGGCAGTTCCCCGAGCTCAACTCCTCCGTCGAGGGTGAGGAGATCGTGCAGCACGGGGCCATCCACCTGGGCTTCGCAGCGCAGTCCCCCCGCGGGCTGGTGGTGCCGGTCGTGCACGACGCGCACGCGATGACGACCGCCGAGTTGGCGGCCGCGCTGCGCGACCTGACCGACGGCGCGCGCGAGGGGCGGCTGACGCCTGCGCAGCTGACGGGTGGGACGTTCACGCTCAACAACTACGGGGTCTTCGGGGTGGACGGCTCGACGCCGATCATCAACCACCCCGAGGCCGCGATGCTCGGCGTGGGGCGGATCATCGACAAGCCGTGGGCGCACGAGGGGCAGGTCGCGCTGCGCAAGGTGACCCAGCTGTCGTTCACCTTCGACCACCGGGTCTGCGACGGCGGCACCGCGGGCGGCTTCCTGCGCTACGTGGCCGACTGCGTGGAGCACCCGGCCGTGTTACTGGCAGGCATGTAGGGGCGGACGCCTACCCCGCACCGCTCACCAGCCCCACCCGCGCGCACCCCTCACCAGCCCCACCCGCGCGCACCCCACCCTGACCCGGCCCCTCACCCGCGCCACCCACCGTCCTCGAGCGCCCTCGTACTCTGCAGGCCGGTTATTTCCAGCCCGAAGAACGGGAAGCGGCTCGAAGACGCGCGAGACGATGCGCCGGGCGCCCCAGGGCAGGCGTGGCAGGTCACTGGCGCAGCCAAGCGGGCGGCTCGGCCGGCCGGTGCAGCGCGCGGGGCTGGGCCTGCTGCCGAGCGGAGGCGACGATGAACTTCACCCCGTGCGGTGTCAGGTTCTGGGAGGTCACGCGTCCGACGCCGAAGCCCTCGCGTCGCAGGTCGTCCTCGCGCGCCTTCTCGTTCACCAGGGCGGTCCGGCCGGCGTCGGCACCCGTGCCGCCCTCGCCGGGCACGTTGTCCCGGCGCTGCGCGGCCTGGCCGTACTTCACCTGGCCGTCGTACTCGAGGATGACGCCGAGGTCGGGGAGGTAGAAGTCGACCCGGTAGTGGATGGTGGTGCCCTCGATGTGCACCCAGTGCTGGGCGATGAACGTGATGCCCAGCTCGACGAGGATGAGCCGGAGCCGAGTCTCGCCCGGGGACTCGGCCAACCCGTCCGCCAGTCTGACGGCCTGTCGCGCGACGGCCAGCTGCGGTGTGTGCCGCATCCTCGTGAGCATCTTCTCCAGCTCGGCCTTCGTGGTGAGCCCGGCGACGATCGCGGCATCTGCCGCGTCCACTGCCGGCAGCAGCCCCACGGTCAGGGCTTGCCCGATCACAGCGAGTGAGGGGACCACGACGCGGCGCTCCTCGTGAAGGGTGATCACGTCGTCGAGGCTGCACGTGTGGATGGTGAAGTCGTCAAAGCGGCGAAGCGTCCCACCGGGCGTCGTCCGCGCAACATGCAACCGCTCCAGCGCCCTCATGTTGAAAGGTAGGTCCCATACCACGAGCGCGCTCTGGTGACTTGCCGCCACCTTCTTGCCGTACTGACGCAGCAACGCATCCAACCGGAGCAGGTGCCGATGTTTTGCGAGCTTGAACCGATCACTCCTCAGGGGTGAGTCCTCCGGAGGATTGAACTGTGCTGCGCTGACGTAGACCCCTCGCGCGATCCGCACCAGCAGCCCCGCCCTGAGCATGCTGCGGAGCACCGCTGGGCTGACGCCCAACGCAGCGGCGTCGGCCGTCGTGATGATGCCCTTGCCGTTGCCCTCGAGGTACTTCACTACCAACTCGATCACGCCGCACAGTGTGGCGATTTCCGCGGGTCCGCGTTTTGGGCCTGTGGATAACTGCGGCCGCGAGGCGGTCGACCAGCGTGGGTCGTCGCGGAGCGAGTGGCTGCGGGTGGCACACAGTGCCACGTCATCTTCGAGCGCCATGTGCGTCTGGGAGCCGGAAATAACCGGCTCGAGGACGCGGAAGGCGCTCGTAGACGGGTGGGCGGGGCGGGGGAGGGGGCTAACGCGTGGGCGGGGCGGGGGAAGCTAACGCGTGGGTGGAGCGAGGAGGGGGCTAGCGCGTGGGTGGGCGGGGCGGGGCGGCGCGGGGGTGTCAACTCGGGCGGAGTGGGCGACAGCGGGCCCTCAGCCGACCTCGATGACGACCGGGAGGGAGCGCACACCCCAGTCCCTCAGCTCGTCGCGCCGCTGGTATTTGCTCACCAGCAGTCGCCGCGCGAGGGCGTCATCCGGCGATTCGGTCCCCACCACCACGGCCCGCCCCGAGCGGCGCACGCCCGCAATCTCGACGGTCGCCTCGGGAGTGACCATGAGGTTCTTGACCCAGTCCGACCGGTCCCTGCCACCGGACATCAGGAACACGCGCTGCCCGTCCAGGGCGAACCAGATCTCGATGCGGTGCGGCCGTCCGGAGACCCGACCGGTGGTGGTCAGGTAGGCAAAGGGTGCGTCGAGGGCCTCCGCCGGCCACGCCGCGCCATCTCCGCTGACCCCAGACTGGTGCACCACCCCTCGACAGTATGCCGAGGGGCCGGCCTGCGCCTCGGCATACTGCCTGTCAGGCCAGCCCCGCCAGGGTGGCGGCCAGCTCCTCGCGCGAGTGGATGCCGAGCTTGGTGTAGGCCTTGCGCAGGTGGTACTCGATCGTCTTGGGACTGAGGAAGAGCGCCGCCGCGGCCTCGCGGGTCGTCCTGCCCTCGGCGAGGAGCAGGCATACCTGGAGCTCCTGCGGGGTGAGCGATCCAGGGCCGGTCGGCTCCCGTGGCGGCACCCGCTCGCCGGTCGCCTCGAGCTCGGTCCTGGTGTTGTCGGCCCACAGGCGCGCGCCCAGGTCCTCAAAAGTGGTCAGGGCCTCGCGCAGGACCGGTCGGGCGTCCACCCGGCGGCCCGCGCGGCGCAGCCGCATCCCGTAGGACAGGCGGGTCCGCGCGGTCTCGAAGACGTCGCGGGTGAGGGCGTGGTGCTCCAGGGCCGCCTCGAAGTGCTCGCCGCAGTCCTCGTCCGAGGCGATGAGGCCCAGCGCGCGCTCCACCCGCGCCCGGGTCCAGGGTCGGGCCGCGGGGCCAGCCAGGGACGAGAACCGCCAGGCCGCCTGCGTGGCCTCCCCCTGCTCCCCCATGCGCAGGAGTGCGTCGACGAGCTCCGGACCCGGGTCGAGGTCGGGGTCTCCGACGCCCAGCTCGCTCAGCCGTGCCACGAGCCTGACCAGCCGGTCGGCTGCTTCCTCCGACGCCCCCTCGGACAGCGCCAGTTCGCCCAGGGCCAGCTCGCTCCAGAACTCGGCGAAGTGGATGTCGCGCGCCCGCGCCAGGACAGAGGCCTCGGCCGCGTGCTCACGGCACTCGGCGGTCCGCCCCGCCCGTGCGTCGAGGCAGGCCATCCCCGCGAGCGACATCGCCAGCTCGGTGCCCTGGCCCGTCTCCCGGGCGAGTCGGACACCCTCGTCGTAGTTGGCCGCGGCCCGCTCCCAGGAGGTGGAGGTCGCCTGGTCCCGCGCGAAGAGGAAGAGCAGGTCGGGCAGGGCACCGACCCCGACGCGGGTCCGCACATCGTCCACGACCTGACGCAGCTCCTCGCCCTGGCGGGCATGGCGCAGGAAGAGCGGGACCAGCATGAGCCACGGCAGCGCCGCGGGCTGCCCGAGCGGGTCGACGTGCGCGCTCAGCAGGGGCAGCGCGTCCCGCAGCTGCGGTATGCCGTCCTCCCCGAGCATCACCCCCGCGACCCCGCAGGCGGCGAGACCAACGGCCCGCGCAACCGGTGACGTGACCTGGGTCAGCGGTTCCGGGATCCGTTCGGCGACGCGACGCAGGGACCGGGCGTCGCACAGGTACACGCAGGCGTGCACGGCCTGGGAGAAGAGGAGCACCTGCTCGTCGGCCGAGGCAAGCTCGGCTGCCTCCTCCAGCAGGGCCAGCCCGTCGCGGATCGAGCCGGAACGCACCGCGATCACCGCGCGCAGCTGGACGGTCTCCGCGGTCACTGGAGTCCCGGCATACTCCGTCTCGGCCAGCAGGGAGAGTGCACGGTCCCGCTGACCGCCGTCCCACGCGGCCTGGGCCGCGGCGACCAGCCGGCGCCTGGACTCCGGGGCGTCCGGACTCCAGCGGGCGGCCCGCTCGAAGGCGGTGGAGGCGACGGCCAGGGCGGAGCGGGCGGCGGCACGGGCGCCGACCTCCTCGAGGTCTCGCGCGAGGTGCTCATCCAGCTGGGTGGCGGCCGCTGCGAGATGCCATACGCGCAGGTCTCGGCGCTCGTCGCCGGTCAGCTCATCGGCGACCGCCAGGTGCGCGGCGCGGCGCAGGTCGTCGGGGGCGGTGCGGTAGATGACCGACCGCAACAGGGGGTGCAGGAAGGCGAGGCGGCCCTCGGTGAGCATCACCAAGCCGGCGGCGATCAGGCGGTCCAGGGCTCCGGCGTCCAGATCGAGGCGGCCTGCGACCGCACGCACCACCCGGACGTCCCCGCCCGCAACCACCGCCGCGAGCGCGACCCTGCGCTCACCGTCGGTCAGGCGGTCGAGCCGGCGCGCGAAGGCCGTGCGCAGCCGGTCCGGCAGGAGCTGGATCAGCCCCGGCTCGTCGCCGCTTCCCGGGTCCATGAGCACCATGCTCGGATCGGCCCCGAGCTCGAGCAGGGCCAGCGGGTTGCCGCCCGTCGCACGGTGCAACCGGTCGAGTGCGGCCGGGTCGGCCCCGGGGTGCGCTTGCCGGACCAGCTCGGCGGCGGAGGCGGCGTCGAGACCGCCGAGCTCGAGCACCGGCACGCTGCCCAGCGCCTCGGGCGCCTCCCCGCTGCGCGCGCTGAAGAGGACTGCGACCGGGTCCTCGTGCACTCTGCGGGCCGCGAAGGCGAGGGCCTCCACCGACGACTGGTCGGCCCACTGGGCGTCATCGAGCACGACAACGACCGGGGCGTCCTCGGCCAGCCGGCTCAGCAGGCTCAGCGTCGCCGCGCCCGTGGCAAACCGGTCGCGCGGCCCCTCGCGCCGGAGGCTGAGCGCGCCACCAAGGGCGTCCGCCTGGGGTCCGGGCAGCTCGCCCAGGAGGTGGAGCGCCGGCCGCAGCACGGCGTGCAGCGCGGCGAACGGCAGGTCCTGCTCGATCTCGGTGCCCGTGGCCCAGAGCACCCGTGCGTGGCCGGCGAGGCCGGAGACGACCTCGGTCAGCAGCGCGGTCTTGCCAGACCCGGCCTCCCCCACCAGCGCCAGCGCACCGCCCTGGCCGAGGCGCGCAGAGGCCAGGAGCCGGGAGACCGCCTCCTGCTCCGCCGCTCTGCCGAGGAGCGTCACGCTGTCAGTCTAGGAGCGGCGGGGAGCCTCGGCAGTGGCCGCGCCAGCTGGGCAGCGGGAGGCGCAAGAACCCTGCGAAATGTGTGGAGGCGTACGAAACCCCTGAACTTTTGTGTGGAGGGCGTACGAAACCCCTGAATTTTTTGGTGGGACTAGGTGGGGGCCCTGACGCGGAAGGGGGCCCTGGCGGCGGAACCTTGCGGCATACCCCACCACTAGGAGGCTCTCCCATGAGCACTGACACCCGTCCCGTGACAGACGCCGCACCCGAGATCGACATGGACACCCTGATGGCGTTCGTGTTCCGCGCGGTCGACGAGGTCGGCGCGACGCTGAACGCCGCGCTGGTCGTCCTCGGCGACAAGCTCGGCTACTACAAGGACCTGGCCGCACACGGGCCGACCACACCGGCCGAGCTGGCGCAGCGCACCGGCACCGCCGAGCCGTACGCCCGGGAGTGGCTCAACGCCCAGGCCGCCGGGCAGTACGTCACCTACGACCCCGAGACCTGCCGCTACACGCTCCCTGCCGAGCAGGCCGTGGCGCTCACCGTGGAGGACAGCCCGGCGTTCCTGCCCGGCCTCTTCCAGATCGCGCTGGGAACCGTGCACGACATGGACCACATCCTCGGTGCGGCCCGCAACGGCGCCGGCTACGGCTGGCACGAGCACGTCACCGACGTGCACGTGGGCTGCGAGCGGTTCTTCTTCCCGAGCTACAACGCCCACCTGGTCGCCGACTGGCTGCCGGCTCTGGAGGGCGTGATGCCCAAGCTGGAGAAGGGCATCCTCGTGGCCGACATCGGCTGTGGCCACGGCGCCTCGACGATCCTCATGGCCCAGGCCTTCCCGAACTCGCGGTTCATCGGCTACGACTACCACCCGGAGTCGATCGCCGTCGCGCGCCAGCGGGCCCTGGAGGCGGGGGTGCCCGACCGGGCCATCTTCGAGGTCTCGACCGCCCAGTCGCTGCCCGCCTCGGGCTACGACCTGATCACCATGTTCGACTGCCTGCACGACATGGGCGACCCCGTCGGGGCCGCCGAGCAGGTCCGCGCGGC
>JAAYYA010000484.1 GCA_012515595.1 Actinomycetales bacterium | reverse complement strand
GTGTCGGCGGTGGTGCGGGCCCTCGAGGCGGTTCGTGCCGGCCACGACGGACGAAACCCCTACGAAAATGCGCGGAGCGCGAACGAAACCACTACCAAAATTGGGGGTGGGGAGTGATGGCTGAGACTGCGACGCAGCGCCTGGGGCGGCTGCTGACGATGGTGCCGTGGCTGATGAACCGCCAGGGCATCGACATCGCGGAGGCGGCGCGGGAGCTGGGGGTCAGCCAGGAGCAGTTCGTGGAGGACCTGCAGCTGCTCTTCGTGTGCGGCACGCCGGGGCACTACCCGGGCGACCTCATCGAGGCCAGCTGGGAGGGCGGCCGGGTGCACGTCGGCAACGCCGACGAGATCGCCCGGCCCCTGCGGCTCGGCCGCGACGAGGCACTGGCGCTCATCGTGGCGCTGCGTGCCCTGGCCGCGACCCCGGGGGTCGGCGCCAAGGACGCCATCGACCGCGCCCTGGCCAAGCTCGAGGACGCTGCGGGTGCCGAGGGCCGCCGCGCCGCGCAGGTGAGCGTGAGCCTCGAGGTCGGTGAGGTCGAGCAGCAGCGGCTCGAGCAGATCCGCGAGGCGTTGGCCGGGCCCCGCCGGCTTCATCTCCGGCACTACAACCCGACACGCGACGAGACGACCGAGCGGGACGTCGACCCGATGCGGGTCGTCTCCCTGGAGGGTCGTTGGTATCTCGAGGGCTGGTGCCACCGCGCCGTGGACGTGCGCCGTTTCCGCCTCGACCGGATCGAGGAGCTGACGGTCCTGGACGTGGACGGCACCCCGCCGCCCGGCGCCCGGCCGCGCGACACGGGCGCCAGTGCCTTCGGCGCCTCGCCCGGGGACGTGCTGGTCGAGCTGGAGCTGGCGCCCTCGGCGACCTGGGTGTCGGAGAACTTCCCGATGGAGAGCGTGGAACGGCGTGAGGACGGCTCCCAGCGCGTCACGCTCCGTGCGGCCGACCCCACCTGGGTGCGGCGCCTGGTGTGGCGCCTCGGGGGTGGCGCCACCGTGGTCAGCCCGCCGGAACTCGCCGAGGAGATCCGCTCCGGAGCGGCGCGGGCACTCCAGGCTTACGGAGTACACTGACGCCACGTTCAAGCGGGCCGCACGGGTGTGCGGTCACCGTCCCGTGAGAGAGGTTCCGCATGCGGCCACAGCCCTGGCACATCATCGTCCTGGTGATCGCGCTCATCGTGCTATTCGGCTGGAAGAGCCTGCCCAACATGGCGCGCAGCCTCGGGCAGTCGATGCGGATCTTCAAGTCCGAGGTCGACCAGATGAAGGGCCCCAGCGCCGCGAGCCAGGACACCGTCCAGGGCGAGCGGACGGATCGCGACGGCAGCAACCTGCGTGACCGCGCCTCCGACCTGGGGGACCGCGCACGGGACACTGCTGACGGCGTCAAGGACCATGGCGCCTCGGTGCGCGACGAGTTCCGCGACGGGCTGCGTGGCGACGACGTGCCGGCGGACGACACCCGCCGCGACGACACCCGCGGCTGAGCCGACCCGCAGCGGCACCCGTGGCACTTCGTCGCCGTCCCCGTGACCCCGAGGGACGGATGTCCCTCGCGGACCACTTCCGGGAGCTGCGCAACCGGGTGCTGCTCGCCGTCCTCGGCGTCCTCATCGCCAGCGTCGTCGGCTGGTACTTCTACGAGGAGCTCATCAACCTCCTGATCCAGCCGCTGCGTGACGTCCGTGACTCCGAGGGCCGCGAGATCGTCAACATCAACTTCGGCGCCAGCATCACCCAGCCGTTCTCGGTGCAGCTCAAGGTCGCGATCTTCGTCGGCATCGTGCTGTCCAGCCCGGTGTGGATCTGGCAGATCTGGGCGTTCCTGCTCCCCGGGCTGACGCAGAAGGAGCGGCGGATCGCCCTGGCCTACTTCCTGGCCGGGGTGCCCCTCTTCCTGGCCGGCGCCGCGCTGGCGGCCTGGGCGATCCCGCGCACCGTCGCGATCCTGCTGTCCTTCACGCCGGACGACGCGGCGAACCTGCAGGACGCGATGACCTATCTCAACTTCGTCCTCTACTTCATCCTCGCCTTCGGCCTGGCCTTCCTGATGCCGGTGGCGCTCGTCGGCCTCAACCAGCTGCGGATCCTGTCCGTACGCGTGATGGTCAAGGGCTGGCGCGTCGCGCTGATGCTCATCCTGGTGTTCGCCGCGTTCGTGACCCCCGATCCGAGCGCGTGGACGATGCTGGCGCTGGCCGCGCCGGTCTTCCTGCTCTACTGGGGCGCCATCGGGGTGGCCGCCATCATGGAGCGGCGTCGGGCCAGGAAGGACCCGACGAGGGCCTGGGAGGACCTCTCACCCGACGAGGCGAGTCAGCTGTGAGTCGGCTCCTGCCGGAGCCGGGGTGGGGCACAATCACCCCATGACCGAGTATGCCGTGGTGCACGGGCCGCGCTCAGGTCGCCGGGGCGCCGGTGCCGTGGGGGTGCGGATCTCCGAGCAGCTGCGCGCCGCCGGGCACCCGGTCCTCGAGCTGGAGGCGGGCACGGTCGACGGGGCCCGAGAGGCGTGCCGGCGAGCGGTGGCCGAGGGCGTCGAGACCCTCGTCGCCGTGGGCGGTGACGGCGTCGTCCAGCTCGCGGCGAACAGCCTGGTGGGCACCGGGACGGCGCTGGGCATCGTGCCCGCCGGCACCGGCAACGACAACGCCCGGTCCCTCAACATCCCGCTGGACACCGAGGACGCCCTGGCCACGCTGCTGGGCGGCCACCGACGGAGCATCGACCTGATCCGCGTCGACCCGCTGGACCGGCACGTCGTCGGGTCCGTGCCGTGCGGCCTGGACGCCCTCATCGCCGCCCGCGCCGCCACCCTGCCGCGCTGGCTGGGCGCGCAGAGCTACACCGTGGCGACACTGCCCGAGGTGGTGCGCCTGCGGCCGATGGCCTACCAGCTGCAGCTGGACGACCGTGTCCTGGAGACCCGGGCGCTGGTGGTCGCGGTCTGCAACATGCCCGTCTACGGCGGCGGGATGCGGATCGCGCCCGACGCCGACCCGGGCGACGGGCTGCTCGACGTCCTCATCATCGAGCCGGTCAGCGCACGGGCCGCCGTGGGGCTGCTGCGCGGCGTGTTCTCCGGGCGGCACACCAGCCACCCGGCGGTGCGGGTCGAACGGGCCGCGCGGGTGCGGGTCGCCGGCCCGGCCCTGACAGCGCATGGCGACGGCGACGCGCTGTGTCCTCTGCCCGTGGAGTGCACGACGGTCCCCGACGCCATCGAGGTCGTCGTCCCACAGACATGAGCCACGGCATACTGCCGCCGCACGTGCCCCGGTGACCTGCCGGAACGGCTCCCACCGCGTAGCCTGAAGCCATGTCCACACCCGCCGAGCGGTATGCCGCTGCCCGAAAGCGGACCCGGCAGGACAGCGGGGCGGTCGGCCGCTTCGCCGCCGGCTTCGACTTCCCCCTCGACGACTTCCAGCTGCAGGCGATCGGGGCGGTCGACGATGGCCAGGGTGTCCTGGTCGCGGCGCCGACGGGCGCGGGCAAGACCGTGGTCGGGGAGTTCGCCGTCGCCCTGGCTCTGGAGACCGGGCGCAAGGCCTTCTACACCACCCCGATCAAGGCGCTGAGCAACCAGAAGTACCACGACCTCGTCGCGCGGCACGGCTCGGCCAAGGTGGGTCTGCTGACGGGGGACGCGTCGGTCAACGGCGAGGCGCCGGTGGTCGTGATGACCACCGAGGTGCTGCGCAACATGATGTACTCCTCCTCCCGCACGCTCGACGGACTGGGCTTCGTGGTGATGGACGAGGTGCACTACCTGGCCGACCGGTTCCGCGGCGCGGTTTGGGAGGAGGTCATCATCCACCTGCCGGAGTCGGTGCAGGTGATCTCCCTGTCGGCCACGGTCAGCAACGCCGAGGAGTTCGGTGACTGGCTCCGCGAGGTGCGCGGCAACACGGCGGTGATCGTCACCGAGCACCGACCGGTCCCGCTGTGGCAGCACATGATGGTTGGCAAGGACCTCTACGACCTCTTCGTGCACGCGGGCGACGGCCTTCTGGGCGACCCGGAGCCGCGCGGGCAGCAGGCCAGGGTCAACCCCGAGCTGCTGGACCGGATCGCCGTCAACGACCGGGAGTCGCGCTGGCGCCGCGAGGACGCAGGCGGACCGCGGGGCCGCCGCGGCCGGCCGCACGGGCGGGACGACCGGGGGAGAGGACGTCGGCAGGAGTATGCCGTGCGCTCCGGTGACCGCGATCCCCGCGGTGGTGGGGGGCCGGGGAGCCTGCCCGGCGGCACCGCGAGCCGGTCGGAGGTCATCGACCGGCTGGACCGGGAGGGGCTGCTCCCGGCGATCACCTTCATCTTCAGCCGCGCCGGGTGCGAGGGTGCGGTCACCCAGCTCCTGGCCCGCGGCACGCGCCTGGTGCCCCCGGAGGAGGGCCAACGGATCCGCCGGCTCATCGAGGAGCGGGTCGCCGAGGTCGACGAGCGGGACCTGCCGGTGCTCGGCTATCACGACTTCGTCGAGGGACTCACGCGCGGGTTCGCGGCCCACCACGCGGGCATGCTGCCGCTCTTCCGGGAGATCGTCGAGGAGCTGTTCACGGCCGGGCGGATCAAGGCCGTCTTCGCAACCGAGACCCTCGCCCTGGGGATCAACATGCCGGCGCGCACCGTGGTGCTGGAGAAGCTGGTCAAGTTCAACGGCGAGGAGCACGCCCCGGTCACCCCGGCGGAGTACACCCAGCTCACCGGTCGGGCCGGTCGCCGCGGTATCGACGTCGAGGGGCACGCGGTCGTGCTCTACCGCCGCGGGCTGGACCCGGTGGACGTCGCCGGCCTGGCCTCGACCCGCACCTACCCGCTGCGCTCGTCGTTCCGCCCGACCTACAACATGGCGGTCAACCTGGTGGCGCAGTTCGGCCGCTCGGTGGCGCACGAGCTGCTCCAGTCCTCGTTCGCCCAGTTCCAGGCGGACCGGGCGGTGGTGGGCCTGGCCAGCCAGGTCCGGCGCAACGAGGAGGCCCTGGGCGGCTATGCCGAGTCCATGCACTGCGAGCTGGGTGACTTCCGGGAGTACGCCAAGCTGCGCCGGCAGCTCAGCGACGCCGAGAAGGACGAGGCTCGCCGGCGCAGCGCCTCCCGACGGGCCGAGATCGCGGTCAGCCTCGAGGAGCTCAACCCCGGCGACGTGATCAGCCTGCCGGAGGGCCGGCGCAAGGGCATGGCCCTGGTCCTGAGCGTGCCGACCAAGGCCGGCCGCTCGCCCGAGCCGGGCGTGCTCACCTCCGACGGTCAGCTGCGCAGGGTCACCGCCACCGACCTGCGGGAGCCTGTCGAGCCCGTTGCCCGCCTCCAGATCCCCAGGAACTTCAACCCCCGCAACGTGCGGGCCCGCAAGGACCTGGCCGCCACGCTGCGCGCCAAGGTGCCGTTCGAGCCCCCACCATTCCAGCGCCCGGACCGGACGGACGGCGACCGGACCGCCGCGCGGCCGGCCCGCGGCAGCGGTGACGGACAGGGACGGGGTGGCGGACGGCATACTGACCCCGACGCCCTGCGTCAGCAGCTGCGGGACCACCCGTGCCACCGCTGCCCCGACCGCGAGGAGCACGCCCGGTGGGCAGAGCGCTGGTGGCAGTTGCGGCGGGAGACCGACGACCTGCAGCGGCGGGTGAGCGGCCGGACCAACACGGTGGCCAGGACCTTCGACCGGATCTGCACCCTGCTGGGGGAGCTGGGCTACCTGACCGAGGACGGCACGGAGGTCACCGCCGCGGGGGCGCGGCTGCGCCGGATCTACACCGAGAAGGACCTGGTCGCTGCCCAGGCGATCACCCAGGGCACCTGGGCTCGGCTGGACGCGCCCGCCCTGGCCGCGGTCGTGTCGAGCCTGATCTACGAACCGCGGGGCAGCGACGACTCCGGGGCGCCGCGGTGGCCGACGGTCGACGTCGAGGAGGCCTTCCACGAGATGGTCGCAATCTGGTCGCAGCTCACCGACCGCGAGGCCGAGCACACCCTGCCGCTGACCGGCGAGCTGGACCCGGGGATCGCCTGGATGGTGCACCGCTGGGCGTCGGGCCGGTCCCTGGAGGAGGTGCTGCGCGACGGCGAGCTGTCCGCGGGTGACTTCGTGCGCCGCAGCAAGCAGGTGGTCGACCTGCTCGGGCAGATCGCGCAGGCCGCCGACGGCCCGGTCGCGGCCACGGCGCGGCGCGCGTCCGACGCGATGCTGCGCGGTGTCGTCGCCGCCGACCGCCTCGACTGACCCCAAAAATATAGGGGTTTCGTACGCTCTCCACAGAACTTGGTAGTGGTCTCGTACGCCGCCAGCGATGGTGCGTGGTCTCGCCGTTGGACGAAACCCCTACGAAAATGGG
>JAAYYA010000483.1 GCA_012515595.1 Actinomycetales bacterium | reverse complement strand
TCCGGTGAGAACCCGGCACTGTCCCGCAACGGTGGAGCCTCAGACCCAGTGGTCCTGAGGCCGAGTCCGGTCGAACTGCCCGATGATCCGCACCACACGCCCTCGAGGAAAGGGGCCGGTTCGGACGACGGACCGATCTGTGGACTGTCGCTCGAGCAGCACCACCCTCGACGACAGGAGGCCACTGATGAGCATGTCCCGCCCCACGTTCCGTTTCGCGACCGCCCTGACTGCGGCCGCCCTCGTCCTGACCGCTTGCGGCGCGCAGGACGACCCAGAGCAGACACGTGACGCCGCCCAGGAGTCGGCATCCCCCGATCACGAACCTGCCGAAGCCCAGGAGACCGCTGCCGAGGCCGAGTCCGACAAGGCCGCGCTTGAGGACTTCCCGGTCACGGTCGACACCCCGGCCGGTGAGGTCACGATCGACGCGCGCCCGGAGCGCATCGTGTCGCTCTCCCCGGCGGCCACCGAGATCCTCTTCGCCATCGGGGCCGGTGACCAGGTCGTGGCGGTCGACGACTACTCCAACTACCCGCCGGAGGCACCGACCACGGACCTGTCCGGCTACGACCCGAACGTCGAGGCCATCGTCGGCTACGAGCCCGACCTGGTCGTCATCGCCTATGACCCCAATGAGCTGGTCGCCTCCCTGACAGCCCTGGACATCCCGGTGGTCATCAACCCGGCGCCCGTCGACGTCGAGAGCGGCTATGACGACATGGCCGTCCTCGGCCTGGCCACCGGCCAAGTGGACGAGGCGGCCGCCGCGATCAGCCAGATGCGCTCGGAGATGGAGGAGGGACTCGCCGCGGCGCCGACCGACGCGCAGATCCGGGTCTACCACGAGCTGGACGACACCTTCTTCTCCGCGAGCAGCCACAGCTACATCGGGTCGGTCTACGCGGCGATGGGCGCGGTCAACATCGCCGACGACGCCGACCCGGACCAGACGGGCTATCCCCAGCTCACCGAGGAGGCGATCATCGCCGCCGACCCGCAGCTGATCATCATCCCCAGCGACGTGTCCTACACCGCGGAGGACGTCGCGGCACGTCCGGGCTGGTCGGAGGTGTCAGCAGTGAAGAACGGCAACATCATCGTGGTCGACTCCGACATCTCCTCACGGTGGGGACCGCGCCTGCCGCAGCTGGTCGACCTGGTCGCCGACGCCCTGACCAGCGTCGCGGTCCCGGCCGGACGCTGACTGGCCGAGCACCACGAGACCCGTGACACGGCATACGTCATGGTCGTGAGGACCGACGTCCTGGCACAGAACACCCTCGAGGGGGCGGCCGAGCGTGCCTTCCAGCTCCGCTGGCCGGCGGTGGCCGGCGCCATCGGGCTGCTGCTCGTGGTCGGGGTCGTCTCGGTCCTGCAGGGGGCCGGCGGGCTGGCCGTCTCCGGGGTCGTCCGCGCCCTCGTCGGTGCCGTCCCCGGCATCGACGTGGCGCAGACGCTGACCACCCAGCAGGAGGGCCTGTTCTGGCAGATCCGGGTGCCGCGCACCGTGCTGGCGGCCATGGTCGGGGCCTCGCTTGGGATGGCCGGCGCGGGCTACCAGGGCGTCTTCCGCAACCCGCTGGCCGACC
>JAAYYA010000482.1 GCA_012515595.1 Actinomycetales bacterium | reverse complement strand
CAGGGGCCACCGACAGGGCCCGGCGACCACACGACATACCTGTGGATGGCCGACACCGGCCGGCGGCGCCTCACGGCCTCACGCTCCGCTGTGCAGCTCGACCGGGCGCGGGTGCCGGCCACGCGGGAATGGCAGCGGCCCCGACCATGGTGTGGTCGGGGCCGCCGGTGGAGCATGCGCGAGGTCGATCAGGGTTCGCCTCGCACGATCAGGTCAGCACGAAAGGGCTCAGAGGGTGAACAGCGGGTCGGTCACGGTCAGACTGAGCTCGGGCACCATCACGAACAGCGCGAACAGGGCGAGCGCGCCGCCGACCAGGGAGACGGTCTTGTTGAACTGAACCTGCTCGGTGGCCCGGGCCTCGCCCTCCTCGGCCCAGTAGCGGTGCATCAGGAAGGGGATCGGCAGGATCGCGACCAGGAGCAGCAGCGAGCCCAGGTCGCCCCAGGCACCGAGGAGCACGGACAGGGCGCCGACGACCATCAGCACGCCGGACACGATGACGCTGAGCTTGGGGGCGGGCACCTTCTTGTACTGCGCGTAGCCGGCCATGGCCTCGGTGGCCTTCAGGTGGCCGATGCCCGAGGCGAGGAAGATGGCGACGAACAGGATGCGGGCGATGAGGACGATGACGTCCATGGGGAGACCTCCGGGATGATGATTGATTGTTCAACTAAATGTACAAGCGTATACGGAGGCGGCTTTCTTCCACGCCGCACTGTGATCCGTGCCACAGGCCCGGGCCGGGCGGACCACACGCCGGGGCGCCACGTAGGCCGGCCGTCCGGTTAGCGTGGACGGGTGCCCCCGATCTCCGGACCCGCCGCCGAGGTGGACATCACCCTGGACCTGGTGCGCGACCTGCTGCGCGACCAGCACCCGGACCTCGCCGAGCGGCCCCTCAGCCCGCTCGCGGAGGGGTGGGACAACGCGATGTTCCGCCTCGGGCAGCACTTCCTCGTGCGCCTGCCCCGGCGTCAGGTGGCGGCCGACCTGGTGGCGCACGAGCACCGCTGGCTGCCCGTCATCGCGCGGCTGGTGGACCTCCCCGTCCCGGCGCCGGTCCGCCACGGCCGGCCCACGGCATACTTCCCGTGGTCCTGGTCGATCACCCGCTGGACCGAGGGCCGCCCCGCGGCCGCGACGGCGGTCCGGGGACGCGGCCACTGGGCGGGCACGCTCGCCCGGTTCGCCGCCCAGCTCCACCGGCCCGCGCCCGCCGACGCGCCGCACAACCCCTTCCGCGCCGTGCCGCTGGCTCACCGGGACGAGGTCTTCCGGGAGCGGCTGGGCCGTCTCGACCACCCCAGGGCAGCACAGCTGCTCACCGTGTGGGAGCAGGCCCTCCGGGCCCCGCTGTATGCCGGGGAGCCGGTCTGGGTGCACGGCGACCCGCACCCGCTCAACATGGTCGTGCACCGGGGTCGGCTCGCCGCCGTCATCGACTTCGGGGACCTCAGCGGCGGTGACCCCGCCTCCGACCTGGCTACCGCCTGGCAGACCTTCGACTGGGAGGGCCGGGCCGGCTTCGTGGTGCGCTACTCCGAGCTGGCCGGCCGCGACGAGGCGCTGTGGCAGCGGGCGCGGGGATGGGCCGTGCTGTATGCCGTGAACTCGCTCGCGCTGTCGGCCGACAGTGCGGAGTTCCTCGCCATCGCCGAGCACACCATCGCCCAGGTGCTGGACGCTCCCGACGCCCTCGCCGGCCCGCGCCGCTGAGGTCTCACGGATAACCTGTGTGCCGCCCGTGAGGTCGATGGGCTACCGTGAGCGCCGTTCCCCCAGGACGTCGAGGTCGTGACGAATCCACGACACGTCGGGGACGCACAGTGGAAGGTCCTCCCGTGAGCGGTCGCAAGCTAGTCATCGTCGAGTCACCCGGCAAGGTCAAGAGCATCGGGGAGTACCTCGGCCCGGAGTACACCGTCGACGCGAGCATCGGGCACATCCGGGACCTGCCCAACCCCTCCGAGCTCCCGCCGGAGATGAAGAAGGGGCCGTTCGGGAAGTTCGCGATCAACGTCGAGGACGACTTTGACCCCTACTACGTGGTCGACGCCGACAAGAAGAAGAAGGTCGCCGAGCTCAAGCGCCACCTCAAGGAGGCCGACGAGCTCTACCTCGCGACCGATGAGGACCGCGAGGGGGAGGCGATCGCCTGGCACCTGCTCGAGGTGCTGCAGCCCAAGATCCCGGTCAAGCGCATGGTCTTCCACGAGATCACCCGTGAGGCCATCCAGCGCGCGGTCAACGAGACGCGCGACCTCAACATGGACCGGGTCGACGCGCAGGAGTCGCGCCGGGTGCTGGACCGGCTCTACGGCTACGAGGTCTCGCCCGTCCTGTGGCGCAAGGTGAAGCAGGGTCTGTCCGCGGGCCGGGTGCAGTCCGTCGCGACCCGCATGGTGGTCGAGCGGGAGCGGGAGCGGATGGCGTTCCGCTCCGCCTCCTACTGGGACGTCGAGGGCGAGTTCGCCCCCGAGGGCAGTGGCGGGCAGGCGTTCCTGGCCCGGCTGACCGGCGTCGACGGCAAGCGCGTCGCGACCGGTCGGGACTTCGACGACCTCGGGGTGCTCAAGAGCTCCGGGCTGGCCCATCTGGACGCCGCCCTGGCCACGAGCATCGCCGAGGGCACCCGCGAGGCGTCGGTCGTCGTCCGGGAGGTCTCGGAGAAGCCCTACACCCGGCGCCCCTCCGCACCGTTCACGACCTCGACCCTGCAGCAGGAGGCGAGCCGCAAGCTGCGCCTCAACGCGCAGTCGACGATGCGCACCGCGCAGCGGCTGTACGAGAACGGCTACATCACCTATATGCGCACCGACTCCACGACCCTGTCGCAGTCGGCGATCGGCGCCGCCCGCAGCCAGGCTCGTGACCTCTACGGCGCGGAGTTCGTCCCGGACTCCCCGCGCTTCTACGGCAAGCAGAGCAAGAACGCCCAGGAGGCCCACGAGGCGATCCGCCCGGCCGGAGACTCCTTCCGCACCCCGGCCCAGGTGGCCGGCGAGCTGCGCGGGCAGGAGTACGCCCTCTACGAGCTGATCTGGAAGCGCACGGTCGCCTCGCAGATGGCCGACGCCAAGGGCTCGACCGCCAGCGTCAAGCTGACCGCGACGCTGCCCGAGGGGCACGGCGCCGCCCAGGCAGAGTTCAGCGCCTCCGGCACCGTCATCACCTTCCGCGGCTTCCTGGCCGCCTACGAGGAGGGCCGGGACGAGGACCGGCACGCCGGCCCCCGGGAGGAGCAGGAGCGCCGGCTCCCGCGCCTGTCCGAGGGAGTCGCCCTCGACGTCCTCGACGCGGAGGCCCAGGGGCACCAGACCTCGCCGCCGGCCCGCTACACCGAGGCGACCCTGGTGAAGGCGCTGGAGGAGAAGGGCATCGGCCGCCCCTCGACCTACGCCTCCACGGTCGGCACGATCCAGGACCGTGGCTACGTCCGCACCCGGGGCTCGGCCCTCATCCCCACGTGGCTGGCCTTCGCGGTGACCCGGCTGCTCGAGGAGCACTTCGAGCGGCTGGTGGACTACGACTTCACCGCCTCGATGGAGGAGGGGCTCGACCGGATCGAGGCCGGCGACGAGCACCGGGCGGCGTGGTTGAAGCGGTTCTACTTCGGTGACGAGGCCACCAACACCGAGGGGCTGCGCGACCTGGTCGAGGACCTCGGCGAGATCGACGCGCGGGCGGTGTCGACGATCGACATCGGCGACGGCATCGTGGTGCGGGTGGGTCGCTACGGCCCCTATGTCGAGGACACGACGAGCACGGACGACCCGCCGCGCCGCGCCACCATCTCCGACGACATCGCGCCCGACGAGATGACGCCGGCCAAGGGGCGCGAGCTGCTGGAGGCCGCGGCCGACGACGGCCGCGTCCTGGGCCAGGACCCGGCGACCGGGCGCGACATCATCGCGCGGGCCGGCCGCTACGGGCCCTACGTGACCGAGGTGCTCCCGGACGACCCCGAGGCGGGGGCCACCGCCGGGGCGGACGGTCCGGACGCCGGCGGCCCGGCGGGGCCGGCCAAGCCGGCGAAGAAGACCGCCAAGAAGGCCAAGGTCAAGCCGCGCACAGCCAGCCTCTTCAAGGACATGGACCTGTCCACGATCGACCTGGACACGGCGCTGCGCCTGCTGAGCCTGCCCCGGGTCGTGGGTGTCGACCCGGAGAGCGGGGAGGAGATCACCGCGCAGAACGGTCGCTACGGGCCCTACCTGAAGAAGGGGAGCGACTCGCGGTCGCTCGCCACGGAGAGCCAGCTCTTCGACATCACGGTCGAGGAGGCGCTGGCCATCTACGCCCAGCCCAAGCAGCGGGGCAGGGCGGCGGCCAAGCCGCCGCTCAAGGAGCTCGGCAACGACCCGGTCAGCGGCAAGCCGGTCGTGGTCAAGGAGGGGCGCTTCGGCCCCTACGTCACTGACGGGGAGACCAACGCGACGCTGCGCAAGGACGACGACCCGGCCACCGTGACCCCTGAGCGCGGGTTCGAGCTGCTCGCCGAGAAGCGGGCCAAGGGACCGACCACGCGCAAGCGGACCACCAAGAAGACCACCCGCAAGACCACGGCCAAGAAGACGGCGACGAAGCGGGCGGCGACCAAGAAGTAGGCCTGCGGCGGCCGTGATGGCTGCCGCAGGGCGGCTACAGGGACACGAGCTGCCTCACGGCCGCACTCGTGGCGTGAGCGTCCGCGTCGGCCCCCAGCGCCTGGGCGAGGTCGGCGATCAGGTCCTCGGGGGACTCGAGCCCCACCGACAGCCGCAGGATGCCGGCGTCCGGCCGGGCCTCCTCCGCGACGATCCGGTGGGTCAGTGCGGCCGGGTGCTGGATCAGGGAGTCGACGCCGCCCAGGGACACGGCGTGCCCGATGAGGCGCACCCCCTCGGCGACCTGACGGGCGCGCTCGTACGACCCCAGGTCCAACGCCAGGATCGCCCCCGGCCCCGACATCTGGTCACCGACCAGGCCGGCGGGGTCGGAGTCGCCGAGACCGGGGTAGTGCACCCGCTCGACGTCGGTGTGGTTCTGCAACCAGTGCGCCACGACCTGGGCCGTGTCCTGCTGGGCCCGGACGCGCACCGGCAGGGTCTGCAGGCCCCGGTGGGCCAGGTAGGCCGCCAGCGGGTGCATGATCGCGCCGGTCAGCGCTCGGACCGGGCGGAGGCGGGCGGCGATCTCCTCCGAGGTCGCGATCACCCCACCCAGCACGTCCCCGTGCCCGGCGAGGAACTTGGTCACCGAGTGCAGGACCAGGCTGGCGCCCTGCTCGATGGGTCGCTGCAGCACCGGCGTCGCGAAGGTGTTGTCGACCAGCACCGGCACCGCCCCCGCCTGCCGGACCAGCGCCCGGAGGTCCACCAGCTCCAGCGTCGGGTTGGCGGGAGTCTCGACGATGACCAGGCCGGTGTCGGCCTCGATCGCCGCGGCGACCCCGTGCGGCTCGGCCCAGGTGACCCGGGTCCCGAGCAGGCCGGTCTCCAGCAGGTGGTCGCTCCCGCCGTACAACGGTCGCACCGCGACGATGTGGGGCGTCCCGGCCGCGACGCAGGACAGCAGGGTGGCGGTCAGCGCGGCCATCCCCGAGGCGAACGCAACGCCGGCCTCGGCCCGCTCGAGCCGGGCGAGGGCCTCCTCGAAGCGTGCTACCCCCGGGCTCCAGAGCCGCTGGTAGACCGGGGTCTGTCCCTCCTGCCGGGCCCGGCCCTCACCCATGTGGTCATAGGCCTCGCCGCCGGCCTCGACGCTCGGCAGCGGATAGGTCGACGACAGGTCGATCGGCGGGACGTGCACCCCCAGAGCGGTGAGATCCTCGCGGGCGGCGTGGACGGCGTCGGTGTCGAACGACATGGCAGCTACTCCTCTGGTCACGGCGGGCTCCGTTGCCCACCGGCGGTGCCGGGGCGGGTGCGGCGCGAAGGCCGAACCTCGCCTCTCATTCTGGGTGATCTGCGGCGCCTATGCCAAGGTGCCTCAAATTCTGCGACGAGAGCCACGTCATACTGTCGGATCTGTGTCATCTGCGGCTAGGCTTGGGTTATGGCGAAGAAGGTTCAACCGGAGACCAGCCCCCCGCTCGACCGGGTCGACCAGCAGCTGGTGGCGCTGCTGGAGAAGGACGGGCGCACCCCCAACGCGACGCTGGCCCGGGAGGTCGGGGTGGCGGAGTCGACCTGCCTGGTGCGGGTGCGGTCCCTGCGCGAGCGCGGCGTCGTCCGCGGCATCCACGCCGACGTCGACCCGGCGATGGTGGGACGTCCGGTGCAGGCGCTCATCGCGGTCCGCTTCGGCGGGCACCGGCGCAGCCACTTCGAGGAGTTCCGGCAGGAGGTGCCCCAGCTCCCGGGGGTGCTGCAGGCCTTCCATGTGAGCGGCGCGACCGACTACTTCGTGCACGTGGCGTGCGACTCGGCCGACGCGCTGCGGGACTTCGTGCTCGACCACCTGACCAACCGGCCCGGCGTGTTGCACGCTGAGACCGCGCTGATCTTCGACACCCTCAAGGGCCAGGCGACCCTCAGCGGCCTGGAGGACTGAGCGCCCGGGCTGCGCCCGGGCTGCGCGTGGGGCCGAGCGCCCGGGTCCGCCCGGCTGAGGGCCCGGACCGAGCTCCACGGCTCAGCGCCCCCGAAACCTGCGCCTGTGGGTAGCGTGACGCTCCTGTCGTCCGCGTCGCCTAGGCTCGGCCTGTGCCGATCACACCACCCTCGCCGACGCCGGGGCACGCCGGCCTGTTCGTCGCGTTCGAGGGCGGCGACGGCGCGGGCAAGTCGACCCAGGCCGGTCTCCTGCGCAGCGCGCTCGAGGCGATCGGGCGCGAGGTGGTGCTGACCCGCGAGCCGGGGGGCACCGAGCTGGGCGCCGCCATCCGCCAGGTCCTGCTGCACGGCGACCACGTCGCTCCCCGCGCCGAGGCGCTGCTCTTCGCTGCCGACCGGGCGCACCACGTCGCGACCGTGGTCCGGCCCGCCCTGGACCGGGGGGCGGTGGTGCTCACCGACCGCTACCTGGACTCCTCGATCGCCTACCAGGGGCAGGCGCGGGCGCTGAGCCAGGACGACATCCGCGACATCTCGCTGTGGGCCACCGAGGGGCTGCTTCCGGACCTGACGGTGCTGCTCGACGTGTCCGCGGGGGAGGGGCGGTCGCGCCGCGCCGGGGTGCACGACCGGCTGGAGCGGGAGGCCGACGCCTTCCATGAGGCGGTCCGCGAAGGGTTCCTGCTCCTGGCGGAGCGTGAGCCGGGGCGTTACCTGGTGCTGGACGCCGCCACCGAGCCGGTGGTGCTCCATCAGGCCGTATGCCGTGAGCTCGCCACCCGTCATCCCGGCCTGAGTGCGCTGGTCCCGGTGGGGGATGAGCGAGCTCCGCGGCCAGCGTGCCGGTCCCGGGCGGCCGACCCGGCGGGAGGGGAGGCCTCGTGAGCGTCTTCGACGAGCTGGTGGGGCAGGCGCCCCTCATCGAGCAGCTGCAGCACGCAGCCGGGGACCCGACGGCGATGACCCACGCGTGGCTCTTCACCGGCCCACCCGGGTCCGGGCGCTCCAAGGCGGCCCGGGCGTTCGCGGCGGCGCTGCAGTGCGAGGGCAGCGGCGCGCCGGGCTGCGGCCAGTGCCAGGCGTGCCGCACCGTGCTCGCCGGCAGCCATGCGGACCTCATCGTGGAGGCCACCTCCGAGACCTTCATCCGGGTCGGCCGGGCGCGGGAGCTGGCGCTGGCGGCCGGGTCCCGACCCACGGTGGGACGGTGGCGGGTGATCATCGTCGAGGACGCCGACCGGCTCAACGACCAGGCCGCCGACGCCCTGCTCAAGTCGCTGGAGGAGCCGCCGCCTCGCACCGTCTGGATGCTCTGCGCGCCGTCCCTGGAGGACCTCCTGGTCACCATCCGCTCCCGCTGCCGGCACATGCGGCTGCGCACGCCCCCGGTCGACGACGTCGCGGCGCTCCTGCAGCAGCGTGACGGCATCGACGGGGCCATGGCCCACTACGCCGCGCGCGCCGCCCAGTCGCACGTCGGGATCGCCCGCCGTCTGGCCCTCGACGAGTCGGCCCGCAGCCGCCGTCGCACGGTGACCTCGATCCCGCTGGGCCTGACCGGGCTGGGGCCGGCGCTCGCGGCGGCCGAGGAACTGCACGTCTCCGCGGTGGAGGGCTCGGCGAGCGCCTCCGGGCAGGAGGCCGACGAGGAGCGCGCCGCCTTCCTGACCCAGCTCGGGGCCGACCCTTCAGCGCGCACCCAGCCTCCCGCCATACGATCCCACCTGAAGGAGTTCGACGAACGGCGCAAGCGACTCGCCCGGCGCCAGCAGCACGACACCATCGACGCGGCGCTCACCGATCTGACCTCGGTCTACCGCGACGCCCTGGTGCTCGGCACCGGGGCCGAGGTGGAGGCGATCAATGCGACCGAGGTGAGCGCGGTGCGGGACCTGGCCCGGGTGATGAGCCCGGTCCAGCTGCTGCAGGCGCTCGACACGATCGGGCTGGCCCGAGCACGGCTCGTCGCCAACGGTTCGCCGTTGCTGGTGCTGGAGGCGATGATGGTCGCACTGATCCTGCCCCGGGCGGGGCGGGTCGGGTGAGCGTGCAGCGGGTGGGACATCTGACGGAGAGGACCGGAGAGTGCGTGTGAGGAGCCTGGGCGGAGTGCGACGTCGGCTGAGTCCACTGGTCGTGGGTGGGGCCGTAATGGCGCTGCTCGCGGCCGGCTGCACCGGCGCGCCGCCCACGGAGTCGGTCGACGGGACCCGCACCGGTGACGGGGGCAACCAGAGCCCCGACGCCGGATCCGGCACCGACAGCCCCGACAGCACCACCGGCGACGGGGGCACCGGCAGCGACGCTCCGGGGACCGCGGGCGGGGAGGTGCCGGAGGGTCTTGAGTCCTTCTACGGCCAGGAACTGGCCTGGGAGTCCTGTGACGGCGGCGAGTGCGCCACGCTGACGGTCCCGGTCAACTACGAGGAGCCGGACGGGGCGACGATCGAGCTGGCGCTGCTGCGCGTGCCCGCCGGCAACAGCGGGCAGGGCTCGCTCGTGATCAACCCCGGCGGACCCGGCGGGTCAGGCGTGGACTACGCCCAGCAGATCGGTCTGGTCGCCTCGGACGGCGTTCGTGAGGCCTACGACATCGTCGGCTTCGACCCGCGCGGCGTGGCCCGCTCGGCCCCGATCGAGTGCTTCGACGACGCCCAGATGGACGCCTACCTCGGCGCCGACCCCACGCCGGACGACGCGGCCGAGGAGGCGGCGAGCAGCGAGCTGCTGCAGGAGTTCGCCGCGGCCTGTGAGGCGAACGCCGGCGAGCTCCTCGGATACGTCTCCACCGTCGAGGTGGCGCGCGACCTGGACGTCCTGCGGGCAGCCCTCGGGGAGGACCAGCTCGACTACCTGGGTGCCTCCTACGGCACGTTCATCGGCGCCACCTACGCAGAGCTCTTTCCCGCCAACGTGGGGCGGTTCGTGCTCGACGGTGCGGTGGACCCCACCATGAGCGGCCTCGACATGGGGCTGGGGCAGGCGGCCGGCTTCGAGCAGGCCACGCGGGAGTACGTCCAGTACTGCATCGACGAGGGCGACTGCCCGCTCGGCTCGGACATCGACGCCGGGATGGCGGGCATCACGGCCTTCCTCGACGAGCTCGACGCGAACCCGATCCCGCTCGACGGCGACGTGGCCGGGGAGCTCACCGAGGGCTGGGGCGTGCTGGGCGTCATCGTGGCGATGTATGACGAGGCGGGCTGGCCGATCCTCACCACTGCCCTGCGCTCCGCGCAGGCCGGCGACGCCTCTCTGCTGATGTACCTGGCCAACATCTACGCCGGACGGACCGCGGACGGCAGCTATGACGGCAACAGCATGCAGGCCATCACCGCGGTGAACTGCCTGGACCGGGCCGCCGAGCCGATCGCGGACCCGGACGAGGTGCTGGCCCAGTTCGAGGAGGTCGCCCCGACCTTCGGGCGCTACCTGGCCGGGGAGGGTGCCTGCGCGTACTGGCCGGTGGAGGCGCAGACCGTGCTGGAGGACTACGACGCCGAGGGTGCGGCGCCCATCCTGGTGATCGGCACGACCCGCGACCCGGCCACTCCCTACGAATGGGCCGTCTCGCTGGCGGAGACGCTGTCCTCGGGTGTCCTGCTCACCTACGACGGTGACGGTCACACCGCCTACGGACGGTCCAACGACT